>JAEUKZ010000120.1 GCA_016793045.1 Alphaproteobacteria bacterium | reverse complement strand
CGCCGCTACATCCCGGTCGCCGCCACCGACCAGGAGAACTTCGCGCTCGCGCGCTCGGTGCCGGGGTCGCTATCGGTGGCGCTGCTGGTGCAGCTGCGGACCGAAGGCGACGCCCTGGCGGCGGTGCCGCTGGATGGAGTTGTGCCGTCGCTCGCGGCGTTCGAGGCGGGGGCGTACGGCCTCGCGATGGAACTGCGCGTCATCGTCGCCGCGCGCCCGAATTCCGTGACGGCGCGCTTCCTGGCGTTTCTGCGCGGCGCGCGCGCCGCCGCGATCCTGCGCGAAGCCGGTGCGATCCCGATCGACCTGCCGGCGGAGTTCTGAGTGTTCACCGGCGCCGGCTCGGCGATCGCGACCCATCGGCGGTTCGGCCGAATCGCGCGGCGTGTCGCGTTCGCGTTCGGCGTGACGATCGCGCTCGGTGCGCCGGTGACCGCCGTCGTGGAGGCGTTCCGCCAGAAGTCGATCTTCCTCGACAACGCGGCTGAAGTCGCAGCCCAGAACATCGGCCGCTACGTCTACTTGCGCGAGGCGACGTGGCGGTATGAAGGGCCGCGGCTCGAGGTCCTCCTCGAGGTCAGCCCGGTCGCGAGCGATCCAATCCGCTACAGCGTCAGCGATCGCGACGGCGGGGTAATTGCGGCCGTGGGCCCCATGCCTGCCTGGCCGCGTCTCGAACGCGTCGCCCCGATCGAGGGGGCGTCGGGGCCCGTCGGCCGCGTCTCCGCGCAGATCAGCCTGATTCCGCTCTACCGGCATGCGGCGCTGATCGCGCTCCTCAGCGCGATCGCCGGGCTCATCTGCTTTCTCGCGATGTATCTCCTCCCGATGCGCGCCTTCGATCGGCTGTTGGGCGACCTCGCCGACGTCCAGCGCAAGCTCGAGCACCAGGTCACGGAGACGACCTACGCCTATCAGGAGCTGGAGCGCAATCACCGCGTGGCCGAGGAGGGGGCCGAAGAGCTTGCGCGCGCGTTGCGCCTGGCGGAGGACGCGCGCGCGCAGTCGGCGCTGGCGAGCCGGACCAAATCGGAATTCCTGGCCAACATGAGCCACGAGCTGCGGACGCCGCTCAACGCCATCATCGGATTCTCGCAGGTCATGGCGCAGCAGATGCTGGGGCCGATGGGCAACGCGAAGTATCTCGAGTATGCCGGCGACGTCGAGAAAAGCGGGCGCCATCTGCTTGCGATCATCAACGATATTCTCGACATCTCGAAGATCGAGGCCGGCCGCTTCGAGCTTCAGAAGGCGCCCCTCGATCCCACTGCCGTCCTGCAGCTTTGCGAGCGGCTGGTGCACGAGCGCGCGCGCGAGGCCGGCCTGATGCTGATCCTCGACAGCGGCGGATCGAACCTGCCGCTGATCGAAGCCGATGAGACCAAGCTGAAACAGATCCTGCTGAATCTCCTGAGCAACGCGATCAAGTTCACACCCCCGGGCAACGAGGTCCGCCTCGGCGCCAGGGTCGAGGGCCGGTCGATCACCTTCACGGTCGCGGATCAAGGGATCGGGATGACGCCGCCCGAGCTCGCGATGGCGCTCGAGCCCTTCCGCCAGGTCGACAACTCGCTGTCGCGCCGCCACGACGGCACCGGCCTCGGGCTGCCGCTGGCGAAGCGCCTGACCGAGCTGCACGGCGGGACCTTCGATATCGCGAGCGCGAAGGACGTCGGCACGACGGTGCACGTGCGCTTGCCGCTCGGCGAGGGCGAGTCGAGCGTCGGGGCGGCGCGGGCCGCCTGATCCACGGCTAGACGGCGAGGATGTCGCGGATGCGCCGTGCCATCTCGGCCTTGCGATAGGGCTTGTTGAGCACGACCATGTCGGGGCGCAGACGCCCACGCGATGCGAGCGTCTCCACCGCATAGCCCGAGGTCAGCAGGACCTTGAGGCCCGGCCGCATCTTCTGCGCCCGATCGGCGAGTTCCCAGCCGTTGATGCCGCCCGGCATGACGACGTCGGTAAACAGCAGCGCAATATCGATCGGTTCGCTCAGCCGTGCGAGCGCCTCATGCCCGTCCACCGCCGCGAGGACCTCGTAGCCCAGGCTTTCGAGGCTCGCCACCGCATAGGAGCGGACGAACGGATCGTCCTCCGCGACGAGGATGACGCCTTTGCCGCCCGGCACGTCGGCGTTCTCGGGGGCGTCGTCGTCGCGACCGGCGGCCGCCTGGTGCGAGGATGCGGGCAGATAGAGCCGCACCGTCGTGCCGAGGCCCTGCTCGCTGTAGATGGTCACGTGGCCATTCGACTGCTTGACGAAGCCGTAGACCATGCTGAGCCCGAGGCCGCTGCCCTTGCCGACCTCCTTGGTGGTGAAGAACGGCTCGAACACCCGCTCGCGCACCTCGGGCGGCATGCCCTCGCCGTCGTCGGTGACGGCCAGCATGACGTAGTCGCCGGACGGCACCTCGGGATGGAGGCTGTGGTAGCGCTCGTCGAGCGGGATGTTGCTCGTCGTGATCGTCAGCGCGCCGCCGCCGGGCATTGCATCCTGGGCGTTCAACGCAAGGTTCAGGATCGCGGACTCGAGCTGGGCCGCGTCGGCGAAGATCGACCACAGCCCCGTTTCGAGCGTGGCGCGCACGTCGATGTCCTCCCGCAGCGTGCGACGCAGGAGCTCCTGCATGCCGCCGACGAGCTTGTTGCAGTCGACTTCGACCGGTCGCAGCGTCTGGCGGCGGCCGAACGCGAGCAGGCGGCGCGTGAGTTCGGCGCCGCGCTCGGCCGCGGCGATGACCGTGTCGGCGATCTTCTTGAGGTCGGGGCGGGCCTTGAGCGTGTCGCTGAGCAGTTCGGCATTGCCGACGATGACGGTCAGCAGGTTGTTGAAGTCGTGCGCGATGCCGCCGGAGAGCTGGCCGACCGCCTCCATCTTCTGCGCCTGGACGAGCTGCTCTTCCGTGCGCTTGCGGTCGCTGAGATCGTGAATGATCCCGACGAAGATCGATTGCCCATTGTCGGTCGCCTCGCCGACCGAAAGGTCCATCGGAAATGTGGTGCCGTCCTTGCGCTGGCCGACCACTTCCCGGCCGATGCCGATGATCTTGCGCTCGCCGGTCCGGCGGTAGTTCTCCAGATAGGTGTCATGGGCCTCGTGGAACGGCGAAGGCATCAGCATCTTGACATTGCGGCCGATCACCTCGTCGGTGGCGTAGCCGAACAGCCGCTCGCAGGCCGGATTGAACATCTGCACGCTGCCGCTCGCGTCGATCAGGATCACGCCGTCAACCGCGGTGTCGACCACCGCGCGCAACCGCGCCGCGCCGTCCTTGAGGGCAAGTTCGGTCCGCTTGCGGTCGGTGAGATCGTGGATGATGCCGACGAAGACCGACGACCCGCCGAGGTTCGCTTCGCCGACGGAAAGGTCCATCGGGAAGGTCGTGCCGTCCCGGCGGCGGCCGACCACTTCGCGGCCGATGCCGATGATCTTGCGCTCGCCGGTCTGGCGGTAGTTGTCGAGGTAGCTGTCATGCGCCTCGTGGAAGGGCGAGGGCATCAGCATCTTGACGTTGCGACCGATGACCTCGGCCGCGGCGTAGCCGAACAGTCGCTCGCAGGCCGGATTGAACATCTGCACGCTGCCGTTGGCGTCGATCAGGATCACGCCATCAACGACCGTGTTGAGGACGGCCTGCAGTCGTGCTTCTTCGGTCCCTGGGTTCATGGATCCCAATCTGTGCCGCAGGGGCCGGCAGATATGCTCGACAGGGATTACCTACTGTTCAGCTAGGATACTTTCGTCCAATCGAATTTTCGGCGCAACCTTTCCGAGATGGTATCGGGCTAAGGCATCGTCAAAGTTGAGCGGCGGCCAAAAGAAAGGCCCTGCCGGTTGCCCGGCAGGGCCACGCTCGCTACGTGTCGCTGCGGATCAGCCGGCGGCGGCGACCGCGCGCTTGGCCATCACGCCGATCAGATGGGCGCGATACTCGGCCGAGCCGTGGATGTCGCTGTTGAGTTCATCGGCGCTCGTCTTGATGCCGTCGAGCGCCGCGGCCGACCAGTTCTTGGCGAGGGCCGCTTCCATTGCCTTCTGGCGGAAGGCGCAGGCGCCGGCGCCGGTCACCGCCACGCGCACCCCCGCCGGGCCCTTGGCGACGAACACGCCAACCATGGCGTAGCGCGACGCCGGGTTCGGGAACTTCGCGTAGCCCGCCTTCTCCGGCACCGGGAACGACACCGCGGTGATGATCTCACCCGGATTGAGCGCGGTCTCGAACAGCCCCTTGAAGTAGTCGTCGGCGGCGATGGTCCGGCTGTTGGTGTGGATCGTGGCGCCCAGGCCGAGGACGGCCGCCGGATAGTCGGCCGCCGGATCGCTGTTGGCGAGCGAGCCGCCGATCGTGCCGCGGTTGCGCACGGCCGGATCGCCGATCGCGCCCGCGAGGCTTGCGAGCGCCGCGATGGCCTTGCGCACGGCATCGGAACCGGCGACGTCGGCGTGTCGGGTGAGGGCACCGATCACGACCTTGCCGCCCTCCACCTTGACGGTGTTGAGGTCCTTGATGCCGCCGAGATCGATCAGGTCGCTCGGCTTGTTGAGGCGCTGCTTGATCGTGGGCAGCAGGGTCTGTCCGCCGGCGAGGAGCTTGCCCTCGCTCGCCGAACTCAGCAGCTTGGCCGCGTCGGCGACGGAGCTGGGGCGGTGGTAGTTGAAGTTGTACATGGAAGTCCTCCCGTGAACTCTACTCGGCCGCGGCCCGCATGCGGCGATTCTGCGCCGCGCGCCAGACCTTCTCCTGGGTCGCCGGCATGTCGATCTCGGTGCCGAGCGCGTCGGTGATCGCGTTCATCAGTGCCGCCGGCGCGGCAATCGCACCGGCTTCACCGCAGCCCTTGACCCCCAGCGGATTGTGCGGGCAGGGCGTCTCGGTCGTCCCGACCTTGAACGACGGCAGGTCGTCGGCGCGCGGCATCGTGTAGTCCATGAAGGACCCGGTCAGCAGCTGGCCGCTTTCCTTGTCATACACCGCGCCCTCGAGCAGCGCCTGGCCGATGCCCTGTGCGATGCCGCCATGCACCTGGCCCTCGACGATCATCGGATTGACGATCTTGCCGAAATCGTCGACCGCGGCCCAGTTGACGACCGCGATCACGCCGGTGTCGGGATCGATCTCGACCTCGGCGATGTGGGTTCCGGCGGGGTAGGTGAAGTTCAGCGGATCGTAGAAGCCGCTCTCCTCGAAGCCCGGTTCGAGGTCCTTGGGGTAGTTGTGCGGCACGTACGAGGTGAAGACCACCTGACCGATCGGCACCGACTTGTCGGTGCCGGCGACCTTGAAGTTGCCCTCGGCGAACTCGATGTCCTGGACCGAGGCCTCGAGCAGATGGGCGGCGATCTTCTTGCCCTTCTCGATCAGCTTGTCGCAGGCGCGCACGATGGCGGAGCCGCCGACGGCGAGCGAGCGCGAGCCGTAGGTGCCCATGCCCATCGGCACCTTCGAGGTGTCGCCGTGGACGATCTCGATGTTTTCGATCGGGATCCCGAACTTGTCGGCGACGACCTGCGCGAAGGTCGTCTCATGGCCCTGGCCGTGGCTGTGCGAGCCCGTGTAGACGAGTACCGAGCCGGTCGGGTTGAAGCGCACCTGTGCCGATTCCCAGAGGCCGACGCCGCAGCCGAGCGAGCCGACGACAGCCGACGGCGCGATGCCGCAGGCCTCGATGTAGGCCGCGAAGCCGATGCCGCGCAGCTTGCCGCGGCGCTCGGATTCGGCGCGGCGGGCCTGGAAGCCGGCATAGTCGGCGAGCTTCAGCGCCTCGCTGAGCGCGAGATTGTAGTTGCCGCTGTCGTATTGCAGCGCGACCGGTGTCTGGTAGGGGAAGGCGCCGGGCGCGATGAAGTTCCGGCGGCGCAGTTCGGCCGGGTCCATCTTCAGCTGGCGCGCGGCGATCTCGACGATGCGCTCGACGACGTAGGTCGCTTCGGGCCGGCCGGCGCCGCGATAGGCATCGACCGGGGCAGTGTTGGTGAACGCCGTCTTCACCTCGGCATAGATCGCCGGGGTCGTGTACTGGCCCGCGAGCAGCGTCGCATAGAGGTACGACGGCACGCAGGTCGCGAAGGTCGACAGGTAGGCGCCGAGATTGGCGACGGTCGACACGCGCAGGCCGAGGAACTTGCCGTCCTTGTCGACCGCGAGTTCCGCATGGGTCTGGTGGTCGCGGCCATGCGCGTCCGACATGAAGCTCTCGGAGCGCTCGGCCGTCCACTTCACCGCGCGGTTGATCTTCTTGGCCGCCCAGGTGCAGGCCGTCTCCTCGGCGTAGCAGAAGATTTTCGAGCCGAAGCCGCCGCCGACATCCGGCGCCACGACGCGCAGCTTGTGCTCGGGCATGCCGTAGATGAAGGCGCACAGGATCAGCCGCAGCACGTGCGGGTTCTGCGAGGTCGAATAGCAGGTCAGCGTGTCGGTCGCGCGGTCGTACTCGCCGATCGCCGCGCGCGGCTCCATCGCGTTCGGAATCAGGCGGTTGTTGTAGAGGTCGAGCTTGACGACGTGCGCGGCGCTCTTGAACGCGGCCTCGGTCGCGGCCTTGTCGCCGAGTTCCCAGTCGTAGCAGACGTTGCCGGGCGCGTCGGCGTGCAGCAGCGGCGCGCCGGCCTTGACCGCGGCGACCGGATCGATGACCGGCGTCAGCACGTCGTAGTCGACCTCGACGAGTTCGGCCGCGTCCTTGGCCTGGCCGAGCGTGTCGGCGATGACCATCGCCACGTGGTCGCCGACATAGCGAACCGTGTCGAGCGCGAGCACGGGATGCGCCGGCGCCTTGTGGGGCTGGCCGTCCTTGCTCTTGACCACCCAGCCGCAGATCAGCCCGCCGACCTTGTCGGCCGCCGTGTCCTTGCCGGTGAAGACGGCGACGACGCCCGGGGCCTTCGCGGCCTTGGACGTGTCGATCGACTTGATCTTGGCGTGGGCATGCGGCGAGCGCACGAACACCGCGTAGGACTGGCCCGGGCGGTTGATGTCGTCGACATAGGTGCCCTGGCCGGTGATGAACCGGTAGTCCTCGACCCGGCGCACTGAAGCGCCCATCTGTAGTGCCATGACGGTGTCCTCCCGTATCCGGCCGTTATTTGCCGCCGCGCATCGCGGCAGCCCCGGCCTGGATCGATTTCACGATGTTATGATAGCCGGTGCAGCGGCACAGATTGCCCTCGAGCCAGTCGCGCACCTCGTGCTCGCTCGGGTTCGGCTTGTGCTTCACCAGCTCGAGCGCGCTCATGATCATGCCCGGCGTGCAGAAGCCGCATTGCAGGCCGTGATTGTCGCGGAAGGCTTCCTGCATCGGGTGCAGCTTGCCGTCCTTCGCGAGGCCCTCGATGGTCGTCACCTGGCTGCCCTCGGCCTGGCTCGCCAGCATCGTGCAGGCCTTGACCGAGCGGCCGTCGACATGCACCACGCAGGCGCCGCACTGGCTGGTGTCGCAGCCGACATGGGTCCCGGTCATCCCGAGCTGGTCGCGCAGCAGCTGGACCAGGAGCGTGCGCCCCTCGACCTCGGCCGACACGGCCTTGCCATTCACTGTCATCGAAACTTTGGGCATCGCGTCTCTCCCTGATGAGCACATCGGTCCCCCGCGTGCCATCGGGGGGCCGCGTGGTGAAGACGGTATTCAGTCCCGGACGCGCGCGCGCGTCAAGCGCGCGTCGCGGCCGATCGGACTTGACATATCAATCCGCTGAAAAATGACGCGGTTAGGATCGCGTCGCGAAGTAGAGGATGATGGCGACGGCGACGATCAGCGCCGGAATCCATACAGCGGGCGAGAGCCGCGCGGACGGCGCCGTTGCCGCAGCCGCCGGCGGGGCCACCGCCGCCTCGACCGCGGCCGTTTCGGCCGGCGCCGTCGCGACTGGCGGGGCGACGGCGCGCGAGAAGCGGCCGAAGAACTCGTCGGCGAGCTTCTTGGCCGTCGAGTCGATGAGCCGCGCGCCGAGCTGCGCCATCTTGCCGCCGACCGTCGCCTCGGCGTTGTACTGCAGCAGCGTGCCGCCGTCCTTTTCGATCAGCTTCACCGTCGACTTGCCCTTGCCGAAGCCGGCGACGCCACCCTGGCCTTCGCCGGATATGGTGTAGCCGTTGGGCGGGTCGAGGTCCGACAGCGTCACCTTGCCGGCGAACTTGGCCTTCACCGGACCGATCGAGAGCGACACCTTGGCGGTGAGTTCGGTGTCGGAGAGCTTCTCCACCGTCTCGCAGCCGGGGATGCTCGCCTTGAGAATCTCCGGATCGTTGAGCGCCCGCCACACCGTCTCGCGCGTGGCCGCAATCTGATACTCGCCGGTCATCTGCATGACACGTCCCCCGTCCGGTTCCTGAACCTGCGATGGCTTGTCCGGGCCGGCGCCACGGCGCTGGCGCCCGGTGTCGTCTCGTGCCATCCAGAACGCTGCGGCACTGCGACGGCCGGGAGAGTGGGCGAAGCTATCCCGCTTGTCCAGATCGCGCTGGTGCCCGAACCGTGCCAACCGATGGGAGCGGCCATGACCGAACCGCATCGCTTCGAGGCGCGCCTGGTATGGACCGGTGCCGCCAAGGGACCGACCGCAAATCCCGAGACCTTCGCGCGCGATTTTCGTGCCGAGGTCGGCAGCCGGCCGCCGATCCTCGGCAACGCGCCGCCGGCGTTTCACGGCGACGGGACGGGCTACAACCCGGAAGAGCTGCTGCTGATCGCGCTCTCGGCGTGCCACATGCTCAGCTATCTGTTCCTGTGCGCGCGCGGCGGCATCGCTGTCGTCGACTACCGCGACGAGCCCCACGGGCTGCTCGGCCGCAGGGATGGCCGCACGCAGGTGATCGAGGCCCGGCTGCGCCCGCGCGTCACCATCGCGCGCGGCGGCGATCGCGCCAAGGCGGAGCGCCTGCACGCGCCGGCCGCGCGCGGGTGCTTCATCGCCAACTCGGTGAACTTCCCGGTGCTGCACGAGGCCATTGCCGTCGAGACCGAGGCCTGACGGCGGGTCACCGTATTGGCGCTGGGGGTGACGCGTGTTAGCGTTTCCCGATAAGGCGAGGGGGAAAGCATGCGCTGGGGCGAGATTGCGCGCGCGATCGAGCCGCTCGAGGACGTGCCGCTCGATCCTGAGGTGATCGCGGCCTGCGCTGGCGCCGCCGGCGTGGTGAACCGGCCAATCCGCTTCTCGACCCCGACCTTCAAGGCCTATGGCGGCAGCGAGATCGAAGGCTGTGCCAAGAACAGCTTTCCCGCCTTCTCGATCACCGCTGGCGGCTGCGCGCTCGACTGCGACCATTGCCAGGCGAAGATCCTCGCGCCGATGATCCCCGCGACATCGCCCGAGACGCTCGATCGCAAGGTCCGCGATCTCGTCGCGCTGCAGGATCTCCGGGGATTCCTGCTTTCCGGCGGTTCGAGCCGGCGCAATGAATTGCCTCTTGGTCGCTTCCTGCCGGTCGTGGCGCGGCTCAAGCACGACTTTCCGCATCTGCGGATCGCCGTTCACACGGCGCTGCTCGACCGCGCAAGGGCGCACGCGCTCGACGCTGCCGGCGTCGACACGGCGATGATGGACGTGATCGGCGATGCCGAGACGATCCGCGCGGTCTATCACCTCGATCGCCCGGTCGCGGATTTCGAGGCGACGCTCGCGGCGCTGTGCGAGACGAGGATGGAGGTTGTGCCGCACATCGTCATCGGCCTGCACTACGGCCGGCTGCGCGGCGAGGCGGCGGCGCTCGACATCGTCGCGCGCCATCCGGTGCGGGCGCTCGTGCTCGTCGTCGTCATGCCGCATTACGCCCGGCACGGCCTGTTCGCCACGCCGGATGCGGACGCGGTGGGACGGTTCTTCGCCACGGCCCGTGCGCGGCTCGCCGACCGCCAGGTGCTGCTCGGTTGCGCACGGCCGCCCGGCCGCCACAAGCGGGCGGTCGATGCCTATGCGGTGATGGCCGGGCTCGACGGCATCGCCTTTCCGGCCGACGGCGCGGTCGCGCTGGCGCGCGCGATCGGACGGCCGGTCACACAGGCGCATGCCTGCTGCGCGGTCGAACGCGACGGAGGGACCGTGCTCGCGCGGGCCTGCGCATGAACTGCCTCGGCCCCGACGTCGCGGCTGCCATGCGGCCGCGCTCGCCGGTCTCCGTCCCCGCGGAGGCGCGCAACGGCGCCCGCGCCAAGCGCGGGGACGCGGTCAGGCGGTCGCCCGAGCACGTGCAGATCTCGACCGCGGCTGCGATCACGCTCGGGCTTGCGCCGGGGCGGATGCACCGCTGCAGTTGCACGCGCTGCCTCAATCTGCTGCTGACCTATCCCGAGGGCTGCCGCGCAAACTGCGCCTATTGCGGGCTGGCGCGCCACCGCGAGGCCGAGCGCGACTACGCCGACCGCAACTTCATCCGCGTCGACTGGCCGGCGCTGCCGGTCGAGCAGATCGTCGAGACCGTCGTCGCGCAGGGTCCGGCGACGCCGTTCGAGCGGATGTGCATCTCGATGATCACCCATCCGCGGTCCGATGCGGACACGCTCAGCGTGCTCAAGGCATGGACCGACCGCATCGCGCCCGATCTCGTTCCGGTGTCGATCCTCTCCAACCCCACCACGATGACGCGCGCCGATGTCGCCGCGCTCCGGAACGGCGGCGCGGAAATCTTCACCGTCGCGCTCGACGCCTGCACGCCGGCGATCTTCGAGCGTACCCGCGGCCGCGGCGTCGGCAGCCCGCATCGCTGGACGAAGTACTGGGCGATCTTCGAGGACGCGCGCGACATCTTCGGGCCGGAAAAGATCGGCATGCATCTTATCGTCGGCATGGGCGAGAGCGAGCGCGAATGCCTCGATGTCGTGCAGGCGGTCAAGGACCGCGGCGGACACAGCCACATGTTCTGCTTCTTCCCGGAGCAGGGGTCGCTGATGGACCATCTGCCCGCGACGCCGCGCGGCCAGTGGCGGCGGGTCCAGCTTGCGCGCTACCTCATCGACTACATGGGCGTGCGGGTTGCGCAGATGCGCTTCGACGAGGCCGGGCGGGTGCGCGATTTCGGCCTGCCGCGCGCCGAGCTCGATGCGATCGTGGCGGCCGGCATCGCGTTCCGGACCTCAGGCTGCCCCGGCAAGTCGCGCGCCGACGTCTCGGCCTGCGACCGTCCCTATGGCGACAGCCCGCCGTCGGACATAGCGAGCTATCCGTTTCCGCCGACGCAGCGCGACCGCGCAAGGATCCGCCGCCAGCTGGCGACGGTCCTGCCATGACCAAGCCGTTCCGCGTCGTCGATACCGGCCTGCGGCGCGCGCGCGCGAACATCGCGCTCGACCAGGCGATGCTGGAGGCGCACAAGCGTGGCGAGATCCCCGACACGATCCGCTTCCTGCGCTTCCCGCCGTCGGCGCTGGTCGGGCGGCACCAGGCGCTGTCGCAGGAACTCAAGCTCGACTGGTGCGCCGCCCACGACATCGAGATCGCGCGGAGGCTGACCGGCGGCGGCGCGATCGTGATGGGACCGGGACTGCTCGGCTGGGAGATCATCTTCAAGCGTGCGACGCTGGGTATCGACAGCCTCGCCGAGCTCGCGCGGCGCATCTGCGAGGCGGCCGCGCAGGGCCTGTCGCGGCTCGGCGTGGAGGCGAAGTTCCGCCCGCGCAACGACATCGAGGTCGACGGCCGCAAGATCAGCGGCTCGGGCGGGTTCTTCGACGGCGACACGCTGCTCTACCAGGGCACGGTGATCATCGACTTCGATCCGCAGCAGATGGTCGCCGCGCTCAACGTGCCGGCGGAGAAGCTCGCCAAGCATGCCGTCGATTCCGCCGCCCAGCGCGTCGTCTCGCTGCGCGAATTGCTCGGCGCCAGGATGCCGCCGGAAAGCGTCGTCGCCGAGAGCCTCCTCGCGGGATGGGCGGATGGCCTCGGCATCAGGCCGGAGTGGGGCCGCCTGAGCACGGTCGAGGAGGATCTTGCGCAGCATTTTCACGACGAGGAGATCGGCACGGACTCGTTCGTCTACCTGATCGATCCGCCACGCACCGCGCCGGACCTGGTGCGCGCCACGCGGGTCAGCCCGGGCGGGACGGTCACGGCGAACATCCGGCTCGACTTCAACGGCACGCGCGTGCGCGAAGTCCTGCTGACCGGGGATTTCTTCGTGACGCCGCCGCGGATCGTCTACGATCTCGAGGCGAGCCTGCGCGGGCTCGCGCTCGCCGAGGTACCGGCGGCGGTCGACCGCTTCTTCGCCGGCGCCGCGATCGGGCTGCTCACCATCGCACCGAGCGATTTCAAGGCCGCAATCCAGGAAGCCCTGCTGCTGGCGCGGCGGTGAGCGGCTCCGCTCGCGGTACGGCGGTGGACAGATTCGGTTGAAAATCCTAGGATTTCCCTCGCGATGTGAGGGAGAACGCGATGCCGACCGCCGCCTCGACCGCGAAATGGCCGCGCGCGCTGGAGGAATCCGAAGTCCTCCTCAAATTCGCCGCAGGCGCCGTTTCAAATCTCGATCCGGCGGTGATCGCCGCGGTGGCCGCCGCGCGCACGGCGGCGCAGGCCGACGCGATGACGCCGATGATCGAGACGGGGCTGTGGGCCGCGTATAACCGCCTCGCAGCCGTCGTCCGCCCGGTCACCGTCGACAGCCTCTACGCGAGCACGATGCCGATCGCACCCGGCGTCCTCGGCCGGTTCTTCCAGCGCGGCCACGTCTACACGATCGCGCGCCGCTCGGCGCGGCGGTTCTTCGCCCTCGCGATCTTCGTCCTGATCATCGTCCTGTTCTTCCAGATCCTCGTCGCCTACATGCAGGCCACGATCTCCAACATCAACGCCGCGATCGTCGAGAGCACGACGCATCTGACGGTGATGTTCGACGCGATCACGCCCGGGGAGGCGCAATCGACTGCCGCGGCGGCGACGGTCGGGTCCGTGGCCATACCGGCGGCGCCCGCCGGTG
>JAEUKZ010000112.1 GCA_016793045.1 Alphaproteobacteria bacterium | reverse complement strand
GAACCACTCGATCGCCTTGGCGGTCGGGATGATTTCCTCATCGCCATGGCTCCAGCCGAGCCGCAGCAGATAGTTGCGAAGGGCCTCGGGCAGCAGGCCCATGTCGCGATAGGCCTCGACCGCCAGGGCGCCATGGCGCTTTGACAATTTGGCCCCGTCGGCGCCGTGAATCATCGGGATGTGGGCGTAGACCGGCACCGGCCAGCCCATGGCCTGGATGAGCTGCATCTGGCGCGCGGCATTGTTCAAGTGGTCGTCGCCGCGGATGACGTGGGTGATGGCCATGTCGAAGTCGTCGACGACGACCGAGAGCATGTAGGTGGGCGTGCCGTCGGCACGCAGCAGGACCATGTCGTCGAGTTGCTGGTTGTCGATGGTGACGTCGCCTTGGACCTGATCTCTGATCACGGTCTGCCCGGTCTGCGGCGCCTTCAGCCGGATGACGGGCATCACGCCCGGCGGTGCCTCGGACGGCGCGCGGTCGCGCCAAGTGCCGTCGTAGCGCATCGGGCGCCCTTCGGCCTTGGCCTTGGCACGCATGATTTCGAGTTCCTCGGGGCTGCAATAGCAGCGATACGCCTTGCCGGCGTCGAGCAGCGCATGCGCGACCTCGGCGTGGCGCGGCGCGCGCTCGAACTGGAAGACGACCTCGTCGTCCCAGTCGAGCCCCAGCCACGTCATGCCGTTGAGGATCGCGTCGACGGCTTCCTTGGTCGAGCGGGCGCGATCGGTGTCCTCGATGCGCAGGCGGAACTTGCCGCCATGATGGCGGGCGAAAAGCCAATTGAACAGCGCCGTACGTGCGCCTCCAATATGGAGGTATCCGGTCGGCGAAGGGGCAAAGCGGCAGACGATTGTCATTGCAGCGGTCGCAGTCGGTGGGGGCGGGTAGACGCAGAGGCCGGGGGTGTAGCACATTCGGCCCGGGGTTTCAGCCCGGCTTGGGGGCGGGATTGATGGGCGGCGCGCCGGCAGCAGCGTTTCGGGCCGTTGGTCAGCGGATCGGCACGCTTGCCGGTGCGGCGCTGCCGGCGGCCGTCGCGGCGGAGCCGGACCGCTGGATCTTGTGGCTGCCGGTCGCCCTCGGCGCTGGGATCGGCATCTATTTCAGCCTTGCGGCGGAGCCGGCGATCTGGGTCGCTCCGCTCGGTGTTGCCGGCGCAGTCGGCCTTGCGGTGGTCGGCCGGCGGTCGGAGGCCGCATTGGTTGCGGCGGCGCTGCTCGGTGCCGTATTTCTCGGCGCCGCCATCGCGCAGTGGCGGACCCATGCCGCCGCTGGGCCCGTCCTCGAGCGGCGCTGGGGGCCGGCTGAACTGACCGGTCGCGTCGTCGCGATCGAAATTCGGCCGGAGGGGCGTCGGATCATCCTTGATCGAGCGAACCTGCCCGGCGTGCAGCCCGACGCGACACCGGTACAGATCCGCGTGCGGCTTGCCGAGACCGCGACGGTCCTGCGCCCGGGCGATCGCATCGCGATCCGGGCGCAGCTGTTTCCGCCGCCGGCGCCGGCAGCCCCCGGCGCCTACGATTTCCAGTTCCAGGCGTGGTTCTCGCGCCTGGGCGCGGTCGGCACGGCGCGCGGGGCGCCGCGCGTTCTGGCGCCCGCCGAAGAGGGCTCGTTCTGGCTTGCCCTCAATGCCGCGCGCGTGGCGACGGTCGAGCGGGTGATGGCCGCGATTCCCGGCCCGGCGGGGACGATCGCGGCGGCGCTCATCACCGGCGAACAGGGCCAGATTCCGCTCGATCTGCTCGGCTGGATGCGCGATTCGGGCCTCGCCCACATTCTGTCGATCTCCGGCCTGCACATCACGCTGGTCGCGGGATTCGTGTTCTTCATCGTACGCCGCGGCTGCGCGCTGATTCCGCCGCTGGCGCTGCGTTATCCGATCAAGAAGATCGCGGCCGTCTTCGCCTTCTTCGCGATCACCTTCTACATGCTGTTCGCGAGCCCGGGCGTGCCGACTCAGCGATCGTGGATGATGACCGGAATCGTGCTGTTCGCGATCGTGATCGACCGCACGGCAATCACGATGCGCCTGGTCGCCTGGGCGGCATTCGTCGTGCTGCTGCTGTTCCCGGAAAGCATGCTGGGGCCGAGCTTCCAGATGTCGTTTGGCGCCGTCGTCGCCCTGATCGCGACCTGGGAAGCGATGCGCGACCGCCTGAGCGCGGCCCGGGCCGGGCGCGGGTTGCTCGGCCGCAGCGCCGTCGCCCTTGCCGGAATGACGTTGACGTCGCTGGTCGCCAGCCTCGCGACCGCGCCGTTCGCGCTCTACCACTTCAACCGCTTCACCGCATACGGCCTCGCCGCGAACCTGCTGGCCGTGCCGCTGACCGGCATGTGGATCATGCCGTGGGTGGTCGTGGCGTTCGTGTTGCTGCCCTTCGGCGTCGAGGCCTGGGCGCTCGTGCCGATGGCGTGGGGCATCGACGCAATGATCTGGGTCGGGCGCACCGTCGCCGGCTGGAGCGGTGCGGTCGCGCTGGTGCCGGCGATGCCGGCCTGGGGCCTCGCCGCGCTGAGCCTCGGCGGCCTGTGGCTGTGCATCTGGCAGGGGCGCGTGCGCTGGCTCGGCGTCGCGCCGGTCGCAGCCGGACTCGCCTCGCTGCTGTTCTGGCGCGGCCCCGACGTGCTGATTGCGGGCGATGCCCGTCTCGTCGCGGTGCGTGGAGCCGACGGCGGGCTGGCCTTCTCGACCGGTGGACGCGGCAACAACCTGGTGCGCGAGACGTGGCTGCGCCGCGACGGCCTCGAATCGGCGGTGGTCTGGCCGGGGCAGGGGGTGAGCGCGGATGGGCGGCTCGCCTGCGATCCGACCGGCTGCGTCTACACCGCGCGGGGCCATGTCGTCGCCATCGCGCGCCGCCCGGAAGCGCTCGCCGACGATTGCCGGTATGCGACGGTGCTGATCGCGACGGTATCGGTACGCCGGCCGTGCCCGGCGCCTCAGGTGGTCATCGACCGCGCGGCGCTCGTACGCGATGGCGGCCACGCGGTCTGGTTGGGCGCCGAGGGCGACGCCCAAGCGCTCAGCGTGCGCTCATCGCGCGGCGACCGGCCGTGGGTGCCGCAGGCGCTGCGGCCTCTACGCCCAATCACCCGCCAGCCGACCACGCCGCACATTCAGGCTGCGCCGCAGCTCCCCGTGGCGGAGGATACCGACGACGATCCGCCGCCGGACTGAGCGGCCGGCGTGCGGTCAGAAGCGCCGCATCAGGCTGACGACAGAGCCCTGAATGCGGACGCGATCGGGCGGCAGGATGCGGGTTTCGTAAGCCTTGTTGGCGGGCTCGAGCGCAATCGAGCCGCCGCGCCGGCGCAGCCGCTTGAGCGTGACTTCGTTCTCATCGACCAGCGCGACGACGATCGTGCCGTTCTCGGCGTTCTCGCCGCGTTGGACGATCACCGTGTCGCCATCGAGGATTCCGGCCTCGATCATCGAGTCGCCGGAGACCTGCAGCGCGAAGTGCTCGCCGCGTCCGAGGAGCGATGCCGGGACGTCGACGGTCTGGTTGTCGCGCACCGCTTCGATCGGTTGGCCGGCGGCGATGCGGCCGTAAAGGGGGAGCGACACCGGCTCGGCGGCCTTTGCTGCGGCAACACCCGCCAGGCTGGCGCGGAAATCGCCCTGGATGACCGTGGGCTGGAAGCCGGGCTTGCCGGCGGGGGAAAGCGGCGCGCCGGCCGCGGCTTGGTTCTCCGGCAGCCGCACGACCTCCAATGCCCGCGCCCGGTGGGGCAGCCGATGGATGAATCCGCGTTCCTCGAGGCCCGTGATCAGGCGATGGATGCCGGACTTCGACTTGAGCCCGAGCGCCGACTTCATCTCGTCGAAGGACGGCGAGATCCCGTGTTCGTTGAGATGCTTGTGGATGAACACGAGGAGTTCGTACTGCTTACGGGTGAGCATCGCGGTATTTCCCGGCTGTGGACCCGACGCGCTGGAACAAATCCAAAACGCAAGAAGCGTTCTAGTTTGGTTCCGAAATGACGTCAAGAATAATCCACAGGCTCGCAGCCTCAGATCGACTGCAGCGCCCCGCTCAAAGGAATATACGCCGTCATGTCGCCTTGGCGCGCGGCCGGCGCCTTGGGCTCGCGCAGCACCAGCGCATCGGCGCGCGCGAGGATCGACATCATCGAGCTGTCCTGCACCGGGAACGGCGTGACGATTGCGTCGCCGTCGGCGTTGTGTGACAGCGCCGCGCGCAGGAAGTCGGCACGATGATCGTTGGCGCGCAGATCGCAGCCCAGGCGCGCGCGCGCCTCTGGCAGCGACGTGGGCAGGCCCAGCATGCGGGCGAGTGCGGCGCGCAGGAACAGCACGGCGCAGACGAAGGAAGACACCGGATTTCCGGGCAGGCCGAGCACCGGCGTGTCGCCGAGTCGTCCGAACATCAGCGGCTTTCCGGGACGCATAGCGATCTGCCAGAAATCGATCTCGAGGCCTTTGGCGCCGAGCGCGTGGCGCACGAGGTCGCGGTCGCCGACCGACGCCCCGCCGGTCGTGACGAGCAGATCGGCACCGCGCGCGCCGGCAGCCATCGTCTGCAGCCCTTCGATCGAGTCCGGGGCGATCCCGAGATTGACCGCCGCACCGCCCCACGCTTCGACGAGCCCGGCAAGCGCGAGCGCGTTCGACGACACGATCTGATTCGGCCCGATCGGGTCGCCGGGCATGACGACCTCGTCGCCGTTGGCGAGGATCGCGACGCGCGGCCGACGCCGCACCGCGACCCAGGGCCGGTTCAGCGCTGCGGCAAGGCCGACGTCGCGTGCCGTCAGCGCGCGTCCCGCGGCGATTGCAACCGTACCGGCCCTGAAGTCCAGGCCGGCCCGCCGGATGTGCTTGCCTGCGGCGACGCTCTCCGTGACCGTGACGCGGTCGCCGTCGACACTTGTGTTCTCCTGCAGGACGATGGTGTCGGCGCCTGCCGGCACCGGCCCGCCGGTGAAGATGCGCACGCACTCGCCCGCTGCCAGCGTTCCGTCGTACGCGCCGCCTGCGGGCGCCTCGCCGATGCGGCGCAGCACCGCGGGGACGGTCGCGACGTCGGCGGCGCGCGCGGCATAGCCGTCCATCGCCGAGACGTCCATGGGCGGCTGCGTCACGCGCGCCGTCAGGTCCTCGGCGAGGACGCGCCCGTAGGATTCCGGCAGCGAGACCGTTTCGGCCGCGAGGGGCGTAAAGGCGGCGAGGATACGCGTGCGCGCGTCGGCAACCGATAGCATCAGGGTGCCCCGAAGGTTCCCGACTTGCCGCCGCTCTTGTGCACAAGGCGGAGGTCCGCAATGACCATGCCGCGGTCGATCGCCTTGCACATGTCGTAGATCGTCAAGGCGGCGACGGACGCGGCGGTGAGCGCTTCCATTTCGACCCCGGTCCGCCCGGTCACCTTGACCGTCGCGGTAATCTCGACTTCGTTCGACGCGCGGCGCGGCGCGAGGTCGACGCTCACCGACGCCAGGGGCAGCGGGTGGCAGAGCGGGATCAGGTCGGCGGTGCGCTTGGCGGCCATGATGCCGGCGAGGCGCGCAACCCCGAGCACGTCGCCCTTCTTGACGTCGCCCGCCTCGATGCGGGCGAGCGTCGCCGGCTGCATGCGCACGAGCGCCTTGGCGACGGCAGTACGTTCGGTGACGTCCTTGCCCGACACGTCGACCATCACGGCGTTGCCCGCGGCATCGAAATGGGTGAGCTCGCTCACGACGCCTCCTGCGGCGCCAGCGCCAGCAGCGCGCGTGCGGCGGCGGTCACGTCGGACTGCGCCATCAGCGACTCGCCGACCAGGATCGCGCCGGCACCGGCGGCGTCGACTCGTGCGATGTCGGCCGGCGTCTTCAACCCGCTCTCGGCGACGAGGAACCGTCCGGGCGCGCGTGGCGCCAGCCGCTCGAAGGTCGCGAGGTCGACCGTAAGCGTCTTGAGATTGCGGTTGTTGACACCGAGCAGCACGTCGGGGAGCGCCAGCGCGCGATCCAATTCGGCCTCGTCATGCACCTCGACGAGCACGTCGAGGCCGAGTCCGCGCGCCTGGGCGGCGAGGTCCCGCATCGTCGCGTCGTCGAGCGCCGCGACGATCAGCAGGATGCAGTCGGCGCCGATCGCGCGCGATTCGACGACCTGGTAGGGATCGAGGATGAAGTCCTTGCGCAGCACCGGCAGATCGACGGCCGACCGCGCGGCGTCGAGATCCTCGTCGCGCCCTTGGAAATACGGGCGGTCGGTCAGCACCGACAGACAGGCGGCGCCGCCGGCGCGATAGGCTCGTGCGAGCGACGCGGGCTCGAATCCTGCGCGGCGGATCAGGCCGCGCGACGGTGACGCCTTCTTGATCTCGGCGATCAGGGCAGGTCGCCCTGGGCGCCGCATCTGCCGCAGCGCCTCGGCGAATCCGCGCGGCGGCTGCGCCGCGGCGGCGCGCCGCTCGAGTTCGCCAAGGGGGGCAAGCGCCTTGCGCGCGGCGACGTGCAGGCGCTTGTCGGCGCAGATGCGGGCGAGGACGTCGTCGCTCATCGCGCGTGCCGGTCGGCTATACGGCCGGCGCGGCGGTGTTGGTGATCGCCACCAGCCGCGCGAGCGTGGCGCGCGCCGCACCGCTGTCGATGGCCTTCGCCGCCAGCGTCGCTCCGTCGCGCAGGCTCGTCACCTTGTCGGCGACGATCAGCGCCCCTGCAGCGTTGAGGAGGACGACGTCGCGCAATGGGCCCGTCGCGCCATCGAGCAGATCGCGGATCGCCTGCGCGTTCTCCGGAGGTGTGCCGCCCTTGAGATCAGCGAGAGTCGCGCGCGCGAGCCCGGCATCCTCGGGCGTCACGTCGAAGGTACGGACGCTGCCGCTGGCGAACTCAGCGACCCGGCTCGCCCCGACAGTCGACAGTTCGTCGACGCCGCCCGCGCCATGGACGACCCAGGCCTTGGCCGAGCCAAGATTGCCGAGCGTGCGCGCAATCGGCTCCGCCCACTTGCCGTCGAACACGCCGACGAGCTGGCGGCGGACGCCGGCCGGGTTCGACAGCGGCCCGAGCAGGTTGAAGATCGTGCGCGTGCCCATCTCGACGCGCGTGCCGGCGACGTGTTTCATCGCGCTGTGATGGCGCGGTGCCATCATGAAGCCGATCTTCGCCTCGACGATTGAG
>JAEUKZ010000108.1 GCA_016793045.1 Alphaproteobacteria bacterium | reverse complement strand
GACGATGTTGGCCGAGACGTTGCGCGCCGTGTCGCCGCCGCCGACCGAGAGGACGAGAACCGCATCGCGCGCGTTCAGCCGGCTGACCTCGAGCCAGGCGGCGAACACGCTGCTCCAGCCATCGTCGTTTGTGCGCGCGGTGAGTTCCGCGACGTTGTCAGTCGGGGCGTAGGCTTCAAGGCCGCAGAGCTTGCGGAAGTCGTTGACGGCATGCCCGCAGTTGGCAGCGCTGCCGCCCACGCCCAGACAGAAGAGGCGCCCGTCTCGCGCGCGCAGCGCCGCGAGTTCGTCGACGATCGTCTCGATTGCGGCGGAATCGAGCTTCCGGCACACCTCCGCGGCCAGTGCAAGATAGCGCGAAATCGAGAAGTCAGTCGGCATTCGAAATGAGCACAATCCCGCGCTGGTGGGCCTGTCGTAAGCTGTACTGTGGTACTTTGCTTCGCTGCCCGGTGCAAGCGGGCGGCTACGGCGCCTGCGGCGGCAGCGACGGCCGGCATGCAGTGCTCCGGACGCCGCGCAGGATGCACCGTGCGCCGTATCGCATCCGCGTTCACGCTACCGCGCCGGCTGTCGTCCATGCGGAGTCGATCCGGCATGTCATGCGGCGGCTGGTCGCCGGTCCGGCTGCATGCTCGTTACCGCGCCTGGAGCCGGACGACGTTCCACGATGCCGGCGCGAACTGCATTTGAATCCGCTCTCCGGCGACGGTCACGTTGCCGAGCGGCGCAGGCTTGACGTTGTCCGGCCGTTCCAGCGTGTTTGTCGCGCCCAGTTCGTCGTGGCGAAGCTGGGTCGCGCGATCGAGTGCAAGTTCGCGGAATCCACGGGCGACAAGGTCGAGCGGCATGGACTCGGTCAAGTGACGGTTGAGCGCGAATATCGTCAGATGGCCGCCCGCCGTATCGTGCACGACCGAGAGCTTGAGATACGGCGCTGCGGGGATCGGAAAGGTCAGATCTTCCGAGCCGCGCGGATCGTAGTATGTCGCCGCGTAGGTCGGGCAGTCGACGCGCGACTGCAACACCCGTCCCCTGCCGAGGTTGCTCATGTCCGCGAACGGATAGAAGATCGTCTGCCGCCAGGCGCTTCCTCCCGTCTGGGTCATGATCGGCGCGATCGCGTTGACCAGTTGGGCGAGGCACGCGGACTTGACGCGATCGGCATGATTGAGCAGGGAGATGCACGCTCCGCCGAAGGCGAGCGCATCCACCATGGTGTAGACCTCTTCCAGAATGTGCGGCGCGACCGGCCAGCCGGGCTTGACGCGATCCTTGCCGCGCCGACGCGTGCGATACCAGACGTTCCATTCGTCAAAGGTGAGCATGAGGCGCTTGCGCGACCTGCGGCGGGCCGCAACGGCGTCGGCCATCGCGACCACTTCCTCGATGAACGCGTCCATGAGGTCGGGGCTGGCGAGAAAGGCCGCCGTGTCGCCGGCGTAGTTGTTCAGGTAGGTGTGGAGCGAGATGAAGTCGATGAAGTCGAATGAATGCTCGAGGACCGTGTTTTCCCACGCGCCATAGGTCGGCATGGTGCGCGAGGTCGAGCCGCATGCGGCCAGTTCGATGGTCGGGTCGACCCACTTCATCATCTTCGCCGTTTCGACCGCGATGCGGCCGTATTCTTCGGCGGTCTTGCGCTCCATCTGCCACAAGCCGTCCATCTCGTTGCCGAGGCACCAGAATTTGATGCCATGCGGCTTTTCCCAACCGTGCTGGCGGCGCAGGTCGGACCACGCGGTGCCGCCCGGATGGTTGCAGTACTCGAGCAGGTTGCGCGCCGCGTCCGAGCCGCGCGTTCCGAGATTGACCGCGAGCATCGGCTCGATGTCGGCGGCCCGGCACCAGTCGACGAACTCGTTCGTCCCGAACTCGTTCGTCTCGGTCGAAAGCCACGCCAGATCGAGCCGCCGGGGGCGGCCCTCCCTCGGGCCGACGCCGTCCTCCCAGTTGTAGCCGGATACGAAGTTGCCGCCGGGATACCGCATGATCGACGGCTTGAGCTCGCGTACCAGGGCGAGCACGTCGCCGCGAAAACCGTGCGCATCGGCGGTCGGATGCGTCGGCTCGTAGATTCCGCCGTACACGCAACGGCCAAGGTGCTCGACGAAGGCCCCGAACAGGCGCCTGTCCGTCTCGCCTACAGCGAAATCGCGATCTATGAGAGCTTCAACCTTGCGCATGCCTGTCCTCGTCTCTCTAGTCGTTACCGGGATGGAATGGCGTCCCCGCCATTGGAGCTATCGATTGACAGCACCGACTCCTTCAATAGAACCGAGTACGGATGCTGCGGCGCTCTCAGAACCTCGGCAGCCTCGCCACGCTCAACGACTTCGCCCTTGCGCATGATGATGATGCGATCGCTCACGTAGTAAGCGGTGGCAAGGTCATGTGTGATGTAGACGATGGAGACGCCGAGCTCGTCGCGGAGCGACCGGAAGAGATTGGTGACGGTCATCCGCAGCGATGCGTCGATCATCGAGACCGGCTCGTCCGCAACGATGAGCGACGGGCGCGAAATGAGGGCGCGGGCGATGGCGGTGCGCTGGAGCTGGCCGCCCGAGAGCTCGTGCGGGAAGCGGCCGCTGACCTCGGCGAGGGACAGGCCGACCTGATGGAGCGCGGTGTCCGCCAGCCGCTCCACCTCGGCCTTGCTGGCGGCGGCAGCGAGACGATGCGCCGAAGCGAAGAGGTAGCGATCGACACGCTTGAGCGGATTGAAGGCTTCAAACGGGTTCTGGAAGATCGGCTGCACGGCGCGCATGAAGCCCAGCCGATCACGATGCGAGCGGACGGATCGCAAGTCGCGCCCACGGAACAGGATTGCGCCTTCGGTCGCGGAGATCGCGCCGAGGATCATTCGGGCAAGTGTCGTCTTGCCTGAGCCGGACTCGCCGATCACCGCGAACACTTCGGGGCGGCCTGCTTCCAGTGCAAAGGACACCCCGGCAACCGCGCGGACGCGACGACGCGAAAAGACCCCGCTCGAGAACGTCCGACCGACGTCGCGCAGTTCGAGGAGCGGCGTCGCGGTCATGCGGCGCCACCCTTCACCGCATGGCAGGCCACGCGATGGTTGGCCGCGATGTTCACGAGCGGCGGCGCCTCTTGCGAGCAGACCGGCATGGCGAGAGGACAGCGCGGATGGAAGCGGCAGCCTGGGGGCGGCGCGGCCAGGCTCGGCGGTCTGCCTTCGAGGCCGCGGCGTTCGGTGCGATCGCCGATCCGCGGAAGGCTCGCCACCAGATGTTGGGTGTAGGGATGCTGCGCCCTGCGCAGTATCTGGCGCGTGGGGCCTTCCTCGACCAGCCTTCCTGCGTACATGATGCCGAGCCGGTCCGTCAGGTAGGCGTGAACCGACATGTCGTGGGTCACGAAGAGCACGGACGAGGCCATCTGCTGCTGGACCTCGCGGATCATTTCGAGGACGCTTTTCTGCACGACCACGTCGAGAGCGGTGGTCGGTTCATCGGCGATGACGAAGTCGGGCCGGCAGATTGTCGCGAGCGCGATCGTCACGCGCTGCCGCATCCCCCCGGACAGTTCGTGCGGATAGCTGTCCAGGACGGTGGCGGACAGATGAAGCCGTCCGAGGTGCTCCGCAACGAGCGCCCAGAATTCCGGTGGACGCATGCCGATATGTCGAAATGCGAAGTCCATGAAGCTGTGCCGGACCCGGCGGACCGGGTTCAGGACGCTCATCGACGCCTGCATTATGTACGACAGATGCCTCCATCGCAGCCGGGCAAGTTCGTCCGCGGGCAGGTCGTATAGCGAGACGCGACCGGTGCTGCGGAAATCGAAGGTCACGTCCCCGCCTACATGGAAGAGCGGTGGCCGGATGGCGCGGGCGATCGTCTTTACGAGTGTGCTCTTCCCGGAGCTCGATTCCCCGGCAAGGCCGTAGATCTCGTTGCGTCCGACTTCGAGCGAGATCCCGTCCACCGCGCGCACGTCGCGCCGGATGCCGAAGTTCGAGACGCGGTAGTGCGCGTGAAGGTCGCGCACCGACAGAGCGGCCTGCTCGGCCGCGGCCGCTACGCGAGGCTGGATGCTGCTTTGCTGCGGCGCCGACCTCACTTGTCGGCCCCGATGCGACCGAGCCGCGAGCGCGGATCGATGTATTCGCTCACCGACGCCGCCACGAGAAACAGCCCGATGAAGAGGGTGGCAATCAGGACGACCGGTGCGGCGATCCACCACCAGACGCCGGCGACCATCGCCGTGTGCTGATTGGCCCAATAGACCATCCCGCCGATGGTCGGCGTGTTGACGTCCGTGAATCCGAGCACCGACAGCGTGACCTCGAGGCCGATCGACCAGTTGAGATTGTTGAGGGTGGTCGAGAAGACGATCGGCAGCACGTAGGGGAGATGCTCCTGGGTCACGATCTGCCTTGTCGTCATCCCCGAGAAGACGGCCTGCTGGGTGAATTCCCGCGATTTCAGGCTCATCGCCACCGAGCGGATCAGCCGGGCGTCGTAGGCCCAGCCCAGGCTTGCCATGACCAGCGCGAGCATCGCCCACGACATCCTGTCGCGCATGACGAAGTAGAAGAGTACGAGGATCGGGAAGAGCGGCACGACCATGAACGTGTCGTTGATCGACATGAGCACGCGATCGACGACACCGCCCAGATAGCCGGCCAGGAGGCCGACGGTGAGCGCGATCACGCGGCTGATCGCGGCGACGGCGATTCCGAAGAGCAGCGTGTTCCGGGTCGCCTCGGTCAGCTGCCAGAAGACGTCCTGGCCGCGCGAGGTGGTTCCGAGCAGGAAGGCTTCTCCCGGCGGGACGTCCGGCGGCACCACGTAGACGTCGAGCGGCGGGTATGGAGAGAAGAATGAGGCCAGGGCAACCGCGACGGCGATCCCGGTCATGACGATTCCGAGGGCGAACTCCCGGTTGACCCGCAGGAGATCTCCGATGACGGGGAGGATCATGCGCGCGCCTCCGCCGTGTCTGCGGTGCGCACGCGCGGATCGATGAGCGGCGCGAGCAGGTCGATGATGAGGACCGCGGCTGCGACGGCGATGATCGAGACCGTGGTCACGCCGAGCACCAGGCTGTAGTCGCCCTTGTGGACTGCCTCGACGAGCAACGTGCCGACGCCGGGATAGCCGAAGACTTGCTCGGTGATGATGGCGCCGTTGAATATAGCGCCGAGCGACATGGCGAGGCCGGTGAGCTGCGGTGCAAGCGCGTTGCGCATGACGTAGAAGCCGAGGATGCGCCGCTTCGGCACGCCCGCCAGCTCGGCGTAGGTCACGTAGTCTTCGGTGACGACGTTCGAGACCAGGGCGCGCATGCCGATGAACCAGCCGCCCGCGCTCGCGAGCACGAGGGAAAGCGCCGGCAGAATGGAGTGCTTCAGCG
>JAEUKZ010000107.1 GCA_016793045.1 Alphaproteobacteria bacterium | reverse complement strand
GTCGACCCGACCATCGAACTGGCCGCATGCGGCTCGACCTCGCGCACCATGCCGACCTATGGCGCGTGGGAAAACACGGTCCTCGAGCATTCATTCGACTTCATCGACTTCATCTCGCTCCACACCTACCTGAACAACTATGCCGGCGACACGGCGGCCTTTCTCGCCAGCCCCGACCTCATGGACGCGTTCATTGAGGAAGTGGTCGCGATGGCCGACGCCGTCGCCGCGCGCCGCAGGTCGTCGAAGCGGCTCATGCTGAGCTTCGACGAGTGGAACGTGTGGTACCGCACGCGCCGCCGCAGCGGCGGAGACCGCACGCGGCCCGGCTGGCCCGTCGCGCCGCCGGTCCTGGAGGAGGTCTACACCATGGACGATGCGCTCGCCTTCGGCGGCGCGTGCATCGCCCTCCTCAACCATGCCGACCGCGTGAAGTCAGCGTGCCTTGCGCAGCTGGTCAACGCCATCGCGCCGATCATGACCGAGACGGGCGGGCCGGCGTGGAAGCAGACGATCTTCTTCCCCTTCGCGGACATGAGCAACCTGGGCCGGGGGCGCGTGCTGCAGTCGCGCGTCGACAGCCCGACCTATCAGGCGACCTACTACGATCCGCGCGGCGCAGACGACCTCTACTATCCCATCCCCGCCGTGCCGTACCTGAAGCTGTCGGTCGTGCACGACGCGCCGGGCGGCCACCTGACGGTCTTCGCGCTCAACCGGCACCTGAGTGAGGCGATGCCCTTCGAGGTCGTGGCGCGCGGGTTCCGCGAGCTCGCCCTCGACCGCGCGACCCAGCTTCGCCACGACGACCTGGGCGCGACAAACACGCTGGAACGGCCGGACAACGTCAAGCCTGCGCCGCTCGGCAACGTGACCGTCGCCGGAGAGCGGATTCAGATGCAGTTGGCGCCGGCGTCGTGGAACGTCGTCCGGCTCCAGGCGCGGTAACGAGCATGTAGCCGGGCCGGCGACCAGCCGCCGCATGACATGCCGGATCGACTCCGCATGGACGACAGCCGGCGCGGTAGCGTGAACGCGGATGCGATACGGCGCACGGTCCATCCTGCGCGGCTTCCGGAGCACTGCATGCCGGCCGTCGCTGCCGCCGCAGGCGCCGTAGCCGCCCGCTTGCACCGGGCAGCGAAGCAAAGTACCACAGTACAGCGTACGACAGGCCCGCCAGCGCGGGATTGTGCTCATTTCGAATGCCGACTGACTTCTCGATTTCGCGCTATCTTGCACTGGCCGCAGAGGTGTGCCGGAAGCTCGATTCCGCCGCAATCGAGACGATCGTCGACGAACTCGCGGCCCTGCGCGCGCGAGACGGGCGCCTCTTCTGTCTGGGCGTGGGCGGCAGCGCCGCCAACTGCGGGCATGCCGTCAACGACTTCCGCAAGCTCTGCGGCCTTGAAGCCTACGCCCCGACCGACAACGTCGCGGAACTCACCGCGCGGACAAACGACGATGGCTGGAGCAGCGTGTTCGCCGCCTGGCTCGAGGTCAGCCGGCTGAACGCGCGCGATGCGGTTCTCGTCCTCTCGGTCGGCGGCGGCGACACGGCGCGCAACGTCTCGGCCAACATCGTCGAGGCACTGAAGCTCGCGCAGGCACGCGGTGCGCGCATCCTTGGAATCGTCGGCCGCGATGGCGGGTACACGGCAAAGGTCGCACATGCCGTCGCGATCGTCCCGACGGTGGATCCCGGGCTGATCACGCCGCTCACCGAAGCCTTTCAAGCGCTGATCTGGCATGGCCTGGTGTCGCATCCCAAGCTGAAGGCCGCGCCGACGACATGGGAGGCGCTGGCGCCGCAATGACCACCCGGCGTGCGGCGTTCCTGGATCGTGACGGCGTCCTCAATCGCGCGATCGTGCGCAACGGGCGCCCCTACGCGCCGCGTCACCTGGCGGAGTTCGAGATCCTGCCGGAGGCCGCAGGCGCAGTCGCTCGGCTCACGGCGGCGGGCCTGCTCACGATCGTCGTGACCAACCAGCCGGACGTCGCGCGCGGCCTCGTCACCCACGCGACTCTCGACGAAATGCACCGGCGGCTGCGCGACGCGATGCGTTTGGATGACATTCGAATCTGCATCGGCCAGGACGGCTGCGCGTGCTACAAGCCGAAGCCGGGCATGCTCCTGGAAGCCGCGCGGGCATGGGACATCGATCTGCAAGGGAGCGTCATGATCGGCGACCGCTGGCGCGATGTCGGCGCCGGCCGTGCCGCCGGTTGCCGCACGGTCTTCGTCGACCGCGGCTACGCGGAGCGACTGATCGACCGGCCGGACTTCACGGTAGGGGATGTCGCAGAAGCCGCCGCGCTCGTCGTCGCCGGCCTTCCTGCACGAGGATCGGCGTCCTGATCGCCGCCCAGGATGCCCGTCGATCGCGCAGCGCGGAGGCAGGGCGGAAATGCCAGTACCGGAAGAAGGAAGATGAACGGCAATCGATTCAAGCGAGTCCTGGTCACCGGCGGCGCCGGCTATGTCGGCCACGCCCTGGTGCCGCGCCTATTGGCCGAGGGCCATGACGTCGTCGTCTACGACGCGATGTACTTCGGCGGCGAAGGCCTTCCTCATCACCATGCGGGGCTGAAGGTCGTCGAGGCGGACGTGCGCGACACGGCAAGCTTCGCGCGCGCGGTCGCCGGCTGCGACGCCGTACTGCACCTTGCGTGCATCTCGAACGACCCGAGCTTCGAGCTCGACGAGGCGTTGTCGCGGACCATCAACTACGACTGTTTCGAGGGGCTGGTGACCGCCGCAAAGGCCGCACGCGTGCGGCGCTTCGTTTACTGCTCGTCGAGTTCTGTCTACGGCGTGTCCGATGCGCCAGACGTGACGGAGGATCACCCGCTCGTACCGCTGACGCTCTACAACAAGTTCAAGGGCCTTTGCGAACCGATCCTGTTCAGGCACCAGTCGCCCGAGTTCACCTGCACCACGATCCGGCCGGCGACGGTCTGCGGCTACAGCCCACGCTGCCGCCTCGATCTCACCGTCAACATCCTGACCAACCACGCGGTCAACAAGGGCAAGATCACGGTCTTCGGCGGCGATCAGAAGCGCCCCAACCTGCACATCGACGACATGGTCGACGCCTATCTGCTGATGTTGCGCGCTCCCGCCGAGAAGATCGCGGGCGAGACGTTCAACATCGGCTACCAGAACCACACGGTCATGGAGATCGCGCGGATGGTGAAGGCGATCGTCGAACGCGAGATGCCCGGACGCGCACCGATCGAGATCGTACGCACCCCCTCGAACGACAACCGATCGTACCACATCAACTCGGACAAGATTTTCCGCGTCCTCGGCTTCCGCGCCGGACGCACGATCGAGGACGCGGTCCGCGACCTCTGTCGCGCCTTCAGGGACGGCCTGCTTCCCGACAGCTTCGACGACCCGCGCTACTACAACGTCCGCACGATCAAGCGGTGGATTGCGGCATGACGGCGGTGCCGCCCGTCGCGGTCGTCACCGGCGGCGCGGGCTTCATCGGCAGCCACATGGTCGACCTTCTGGTCGCGCGCGGCTGGCGCGTGCGGGTGCTCGACAACCTGTCCGGCGGACATGAGCGCAATCTGGCGCACCATGCCGGCGGCGACGTCGCGCTCGAGACGCGCGACATCCGCGGCGTCGAACCTGGCGACGCGCTGTTCGCGGGGGCACGCTTCGTCTTCCACTTTGCTGGCATCGGCGACATCGTGCCGTCGATCGAGCGGCCGACGGAGTACATGGACGTCAACGTCCAGGGCACGGTCAGAGTGCTCGAGGCGACGCGCGCCGCCGGCGCCAAGCTGGTCTACGCCGCATCCTCGTCCTGCTACGGCCTGGCCGCAGTCCCGACGCGCGAGGATCACCCGATCGACCCGCAATACCCCTACGCGCTCTCCAAGCATCTCGGCGAGCGCGCCGCGATGCACTGGCACGCGGTCTATGGCCTGCCCGTGAACGCCATCCGCATCTTCAACGCCTACGGCACGCGCGCGCGCACTTCGGGGGCCTATGGCGCGGTGTTCGGGGTGTTCCTGCGCCAGAAGCTCGCGGGCAGACCGTTCACGGTCGTCGGCGACGGCTCGCAGAGCCGCGATTTCGTCTATGCGAGCGACGTCGCGCAAGCCTTCCTCGATGCGGCCATGAGTGATCGCACCGGCGAGATCTGGAATGTCGGGGCGGGCAGTCCCCAGACCGTCAATCGCCTGGTTGCGCTGCTCGGCGGGCCGGTCGTCCATGTCGCCAAACGGCCGGGCGAGCCGGATTGCACCTGGGCCGATATCGGCAAGATCCGGCACGAACTCGGCTGGGTTCCGCGGGTGACGTTCGAGGAGGGCGTTGCGCGCGTCGTCGCGGAGATCGACTACTGGCGCGAAGCCCCTTTGTGGGATCCCGAAAGCATCGCCAAGGCAACGGAGGCCTGGCACCGCTATCTCGCGCCGCGGCGACCGGCCTGATTTTCGTCGAGGGAGAGCGAGCGTGGAAGGCGCATTCAAGCGCAAGATCAAGACCGCCGAAGAGTTGGCCGCGATCATCGGTCCCTTCCCGCGCGAGCGGCGTGTCGTGATGTGCCACGGCACCTTCGACATCGTGCATCCCGGGCACATCCGGCATCTGCTCTACGCCAGCGAAAAAGGCGACGTGCTGGTGGTCGGCGTGACCTGCGACGCGCACATCGTCAAGGCGAACTACCGTCCCCACATCCCCGAGGCGCTGCGTGCGGTGAATCTCGCCGCGCTCGAGATGGTCGACTACGTGGTGATCGACCGCAACGCCACCCCGATCGCCAACATCGCGCAGATCCGGCCCGATCTGTTCGTGAAGGGCAACGAGTATGGCGCCGGCGGGCTGCATCCGATGACCAGAGCCGAGAAGGAGGCCGTCGAAAGCTACGGCGGCGAGATGATCCTGACGCCGGGCGACGTCGTGTTCTCGTCCTCGACGATCATCGAGGAGAGCCCGCCGAACATCGCGGTCGAGAAGCTGCAGCTGCTGATGGAGGCGGAGAATGTCCGCTTCGCCGACCTGCGCGCGGCGCTCGACGCCTGTGCCGGGCGGACCGTTCACGTCGTGGGCGACACGATCGTCGATTCCCTGACACGCACCGAGCTCATCGGCGCCGCGGGCAAGACCCCGACATTCTCCGTCCGCTATGCGGGATGCGCCGACTTCGTCGGCGGCGCGGGAATCGTCGCCAAGCACTTGCGCGCGGCGCAGGCCGACGTCACCTTCACGACGGTCCTCGGCAACGACCGCCATAGGGATTTTGCGCTCGACGACCTCGAAAAGGCCGGGGTGCGCGTCAACGCGTTCGTCGACCACACGCGGCCAACCACCCACAAGAACGCGTTCGTCGCCGACGGCCATCGCCTCCTCAAGGTCGATACGCTCGACAACCGTTCGATCGGCGATCGGTTGCTGGAACGGTTCTGCCAGAGCATCGCCGAGTGTGCGGCCGAGGCCGTGGTGTTCAGCGACTTCCGCCACGGCATCTTCAATCGCCAGACGATCGCGGCACTGACCGCCGCGATTCCCGCCGGCATCTTCAAGGTGGCGGACAGCCAGGTCGCCAGCCGTTGGGGCAACATCCTCGACTTCCGGGACTTCGACCTCATCACCCCGAACGAAAAGGAGGCGCGCTTCGCCCTGGGGGACCAGGATTCGGTCGTGCGCCTGCTCGGCTCGGAGCTGTATCGTACCGCACGCTGCAAGGTGCTGATCCTCAAGCTCGGCGCACGTGGCATGCTGACGTTCCGCGGCGAGGTCGAGCAGCCCAGCGACCGGGCGCCGTTCTTCGCCATCGACAGCTTCGCCGACACGGTCCGCGACGCGGTTGGGGCGGGC
>JAEUKZ010000095.1 GCA_016793045.1 Alphaproteobacteria bacterium | reverse complement strand
CTCGCGCGGGCCGAGCACCGGCGTCTTGCCGCCGATCACCATGTTGGCCATGCAGGGCTTGGGAATGGCGGCGCAGAAGGCGCGCATCTCCTCGGTCGATTCGGGCGCCTCGAGGAAGATGATGTCCGCGCCTTCCTCGACGAACATCGCGCAGCGCATCAGCGCCTCGTCGAAGGAAACGACGGCGCGGGCATCGGTGCGCGCGAGCACGAGGATGTCGTTGGCCCGCGCGGCCTCGACCGCGGCGCGCATCTTCATGCGCGCATCCTCGCGTCCGATCACGCGCTTGCCCGGCGTGTGGCCGCATTTCTTCGGGCTTACCTGATCCTCGATCATCACGCCGGCGGCACCGGCGCGGGCATACTCGAACACGGTGCGCTGGACGTTGATCGCGTTGCCGAATCCGGTGTCGCCGTCGCCGATCACCGGAATCGACGAGGCGGCGCAGATGTTGCGCAGCGTGTCGAGCATTTCGGGCAGGGTGATCAGGCCGGCATCGGGCTGCGCGAGCCGCGCGCCCGACACCGCGAAACCGCTCATGAACTGGACCTCGAAGCCCGCCGACGCGATCAGCCTCGCCGACAGCGCGTCGAACGAGGCCGGCATCACCGCGAGGCCGCGGCGATCGAGCAGGGCGCGGAGATTTTGCGCGGGTTTCAAGGGGCGTCTCCTGGAACCGGAAGGGGCGCACCATATCAACGCGACGGGCCCGCGGCAAACCGGCAGCGTCTTGACCGTTCGCGCCCGGCATCCTACCTAGCGAGATATGGCCAAGCTCGAAATCATCGTGGCCCCCGATCCGCGCCTGAAGCTCAAGGCCAGGCCGGTCGGCACGGTCACGCCCGACATCCGCCAGCTCATGGACGACATGCTGGAGACGATGTACGCCGCCCCCGGTATCGGCCTGGCGGCGCCCCAGATCGGCCGGCCGCTGCGGCTGATCGTCGTCGACGCCGCCAAGAAGGACGAGGGCCGCAAGCCCTATCGCATGGCCGACCCCGAGATCCTGTGGGCATCGGAGGAGGTCATTCCCTACGAGGAAGGCTGCCTGTCGCTGCCCGAGCAGTTCGCCGAGGTCGTCCGGCCCAGGGCCGTGCGGGTGCGCTATCGCGACGAGGACAATTCGGTCAAGGAACTGGAGGCCGAAGGATTGCTGGCGGTCTGCGTCCAGCACGAGATCGACCATCTGACCGGGACGCTGTTCGTCGACCACATCTCCGCGCTGCGCCGGAACATGATCCTGCGCAAGCTCCAGAAGGTGAAGAAGGCGAAAGCCCTCGACGCCGCCGACGCCTGATGCGCCGCCCGCGGGCGCGTTGAGGCCCCAGCCGATGCGCATCGTCTTCATGGGCACGCCGGAGTTCGCGCAGACGGCGCTCCAGGCGCTTGTCGCGGCGGGCCACGAGATCGTCGCGGTCTACAGCCAGCCACCGAAGCCCGCCGGGCGCGGCCTCGCCGAGCAGAAATCGCCGGTCCAGGCCTGGGCCGAGGCGCGGGGCATTCCGGTGCGCACGCCGCGCCGGCTGCGCGACGAGGCGGCGCACCGCGACTTCGCGGCGCTCGGCGCCGATGTCGGCATCGTCGCCGCCTATGGCCTCATCCTGCCCAAGCCGATCCTCGAGGCGCCGCGGTTCGGCTGCCTCAACATCCACGCCTCGCTGCTGCCGCGCTGGCGCGGCGCGGCGCCGATCCAGCGTGCCCTGCTCGCCGGCGACGCCGAAAGCGGCGTCACCATCATGCAGATGGACGAAGGGCTGGACACCGGCGCGATGCTGCTGCGCGAGGCGGTGGCAATCGACCCCGGCGAGACCGGCGCCTCGTTGCACGACAAGCTGGCGGCGCTGGGCGCGCGGCTGATCGTTGCGGCGCTGCGCCGCCTGGCCGCCGGCGATCTTCCGGCAACCCCCCAGCCGGCCGACGGCGTGACCTATGCGGCGAAGCTGACCCGCGACGAGGGCCGGCTGTCCTGGAGCGAGGGCGCCGCCGCGCTCGAGCGCAAGGTGCGCGCGTTCACGCCGTGGCCGGGGGCGTGGTTCGAAGCCGGCGGCGAACGCATCAAGGTGCTGGCCGCGCAGGCGATGCCGGGCGGCGGGAGGCCCGGCACGATCGTCGGACCCGGTCTGACCGTCGCCTGTGCAAATGGGGCGCTGCGCCTGACCCGGGTCCAGCGGGCCGGGCGGGGTGCGATGGACGACGAGGCGTTCCTGCGCGGGCTCAAGCAGCCGATTGCGCTGTAGCGCGCCGGGGCGTCAAGCGTCGGAGGACGGCTCGCCGCTGCGGATCGGCGGCGTCAGCGACAGCGCGACGGCGCTGCCCATCAACCCCGTTGCGGCGTTGGACAGATCGCGCGCCGCGTGGACCGCCTGGCTGCTGTGCGCGCGGCCGATGTCGAACCACGTCCCCAGCATGCGCTCGAACCAGTCGAGGCCGACGAAGCCGAACTCGGTCGGGGACCATAGCGGCGCGTCGGCGGCGGTGGGCTTCGTGCTGCTGGTGTCGCGATCGTCCATGGTCCGGGTCCCGTGCGCTGTGTCGGCGCGACAACAAAGCCACGGAACTGTGAACGAGTGATTGCCGTTCCATTGCATTTGAGCGATCCCGGATTGACGGCGGCGGGGGCCGGGCCGATCCTCCGGCGCGCCGCACCGCCATTTCGAACCGACGATCCGCCGCCATGCCCCGCTATCGCGTCACGCTCGAATACGACGGCACGCCGTTCGTCGGCTGGCAGCGCCAGACCAACGGACCGTCGGTGCAGGCCTCGCTCGAGGCGGCGCTGCCGAAATTCACCGGCGAAGCGCCCGAAGTCACGGCGGCGGGCCGCACCGATGCCGGCGTTCACGCCGCGGGACAGGTGATCCACTTCGATCTCGCGCGCGACTTCCCGCCGGCCAAGATCGCCGATGCGCTCAACTGGCACCTGCGGCCCGATCCGATCGCGGCGCTCGAATCCGCGCTCGCCGCGCCGGATTTCCATGCCCGGCTGTCGGCGACCCGCCGCGAGTACCGATACCGCATCTCGACGCGGCGCGCGCCGCCGGTGCTGGAGCGCAACCGCGTGTGGCACGTCGGGCGGCGGCTCGACGTCGCGGCGATGCAGGCGGCGGCGGCGCTGCTGGTCGGCCACCACGACTTCACGACCTTCCGCGCCAGCGAATGCCAGGCGAAGTCGCCGCTCAAGACGCTCGACCGCCTCGATGTCGCGTGCGCCGGCGAGGAAGTGGTCATCGAGGCGGCGGCGCGTTCCTTCCTCCATCACCAGGTGCGCAACATCGTCGGCACGCTCAGGCTCGTTGGCGAGGCCAAATGGTCGCCCGGCGACGTCGCGACGGCCCTCGCCGCTCGCGACCGCAGCGCCGGCGGCCCGACCGCGCCTCCCGAAGGGCTCTGCCTGATGGCGGTCGGCTACGACGCCGCGACCGGCTGAGGCGCGTTCGTCCGCGCCGGCTCGACGAATCCGCCGGCGCGCCACGACCGCGGCGCCTCCCCGCGATGCGCGGCGGACGCGGCGGCCTGCAGAAAGCCCTCGAGTTCGCGCAGGGCCGCCGCGTCCTCGAACAGGACCGCGCGGCGGTCGGCGAGGCGCGCCGAAATCTCCTGCCGCCATGCCGGTTCGTGGGCGAGGCGCAGGGCGAGGCGCACGTAGTCCGCTTCGTCGCGCGCGATCACGTCGGTGACGCCGATCCATTCGTAGATCGCCGCCATCCAGCGTCCGAACGGGATGTCCGACGGCAGCGTCACCGCCGGCACCGCGAGCATCGCCGCGGTGTAGGCGCTCCACATGCCGCCGATCGGCCAGGAATCGAGCACCGCGTCGGCGATCTGCAAGAGGCCGTGGCAGCGCGCCGGCGGCAAGGTCGGCAGGAAGTGGACGCGCGCCGCAAGGTCGCCCAGGGCCGTGCGCAGGCGCTGCCGGAACAGCTTGGCCGGATACCACTCGCCATGCAGCAGGACGACGATTCCGCCGGGATCGCGCCGCAGGATCTCCGCGAGCGTGGCGTCGAACTCGGGATGGAGCTTTTGCTGGGACTGCGGGCAGACGTACCAGCGCGCCGCCGAAGGCAGATCGAAATCGCCACGGCTCACCGCTTCGGGACGGCAATGGTCGCGCTCCAGCCAGTAGGGCGGACGGTCGAGCAGCGCGGTCGCCGAGACGTAATCGCGTTCCGGCCGCGGGGGTTCGGCGCGCGACCAGGAGATGTAGTAGTCGTGCGTCGGCACGCCGTCGCTCCATGCCGGCTCGCAGAGCGAGCACTGGACCGGCGCAAGCCGCGCATAGCCGAGCTGGTAGGCGAGCGCGACATGCGGCGTGGAGACGATGACATCGAGTTCCGCGCCGGCGATCATCGCGCGCGCTTCCGCAAGCGGAAGACCGGACAGCGCGACGGTCCGGTCGACGGATTCGGCCCATTCAGCAAGCGGCTGCATCGTGCCGTCGAAACAATCCAGGTGTACGACCTCGAACGCGGTGCGATCGAGATTGCGCGCGAGCCCCCAGAGCATCGGGAACCATCTCGGCGCCAGGAAGCCGATGCGCAGGCGTTGCGGCAGCGCGCGATCGCGCCACGCGGCACAATGCGGCGCGGTCCATGCAAGTTCGGGCGACACGGCAAGGCAGGCGCGCTGAACCGCCACGCCATGCGACCGGTCGGGCCGCGCGCAGAAGAAGTGCCTGATCCGCACCTCGCGCCCGAGCCAGGGCGGCGGCGGGCTGAGGCGAACCGGCGACTCCGCAAGCGCCGCCAGGCGGTCGCCGTGGGACGTGAGCTCGCCATCGACGGCGGCGCCGCTGGACGGCACCCGCGAGAGCAGCATAGCGGCGTAGACGCCGATTTCCGGGCTGCCGCCGTATTCGGCCGCGATGTCGCAACAGACGCGCGCCAGATCCGATGCGCCGTAGTCGTCGAGCTGCCTGGCGAACCGGTAGAGGCGATCTCCGTCGACCACTCCGTGCCGGGCCCAGGACCGTACGCGTTCCTGGAACGCGGCGCCGCGGCCGGCAAGCGCAAGCGCCAGCATGTGGAGTGCGTTCACGTCCACACTGGTGCCGCCGGCTTCGTTGACGCCGTCGAGCAGGTCGGCCGCTTCGGCATAGCGGTCGCTCTCGACGTACAGCGTCGCGAGGTGGATGAGCGTGTGAGCGTGGCCGGGATCGATGGCGAGGGCCGCGCGCAGCGCCTGTTCGGCCACCGCGGCAAGCCCGGCGACGCGCGCGGCCGCGCCTTTCGCGATCAGGGCGTGATGACCGCTGACATCGCAGGCCGCTGCCCGCAGGTAGTGCGGCAGCGCCGCGGCCAGACCGGACGACTCGTGCCGATAGCATCCGATTCGATAGTGGGCGATCGGATCGTCGGGCCGCAGTGCGGCAAGGCGCTCCATCTCCGCGGCTGCCTCTGCCGGTCGGCCTTCGGCGATCAGCGCGTCATGGCGTCGATAGAACGCGCCCGGATCGATCGTCGGCGCGACGTCGCGGTGCAACTCCCGCCTTGCACCCAACAGCGAACGGACCCGCAGCGGCAAACTTCGCCAATTGATCATTGCGGCCGCCTTGCGCCGGTCCTCGCTTCATTCGCCGCGAACTCTACGGCGGATCGGGCGCGGTTGCACACGGTATCAGGACGACGGCGACGGCGCCGACGCACGCAGACGCGCCATCGCGTAGGCATCGACGAAGCAGCCGTTTCGCAACGCGAACGCGCGCATCGTGCCTTCCACCGCGAAGCCGAACTTTCGATAGAGCGCGATCGCCGCCGAATTGTCGCAGTAGACCGTCAGTTCGATCCGCGTGAGCCCGAGCCAGTTGTCGGCGAGATCGAGCGCCGCCGCCATCAACGTGCTTCCCACGCCCTGCCGGCGCCAGTCGCGGCGAACGGACATTCCGAGGTGAGCGGCGTGGCGCCGGCGCCAGCGCAGCGCCTGGGTGTGGAGCGAAATCGAGCCGACGACGGTGCCGTCCGGCGCGCAGCCGACGAGGTTGTGCGAGTCCTCGTCCCGCTCCGCAAGGCGCTTGCGCCACAGCTCGGCCGACGGGAACGGCAGTTGCAGCGTGCCGCCAAAGCCGTCCGCATCCGACAACATGGCCTGATAGGCAGCGTAGTCGGCAGGCTCGGCGGCGCGGATCGTCAGGTCGGGGCGGGTCATATCGGCTCTCCGGCGTCTTGGGGCGGCCGCGGCCGGAGGGACGAATCAAAAACCCCTTCGGCCGGTTGGCGGAAGGGGCGCTGGCGGTTTCGATCGCAGGCGGTTCAGCGGCGCAACGTCATCCCTTCGGGCCCATGCGGTGGACCGTGGACATCTTGGTGCGTACGGAATGGCAGGCCGCGCTCATGACCGGGCCATAGCACGAATCGGCCCGGCACGCCA
>JAEUKZ010000091.1 GCA_016793045.1 Alphaproteobacteria bacterium | reverse complement strand
GCGGCGCGCCAAGGTCGCCTTCACCGACGACTGGGAGGCCGACGCCGCGCGGCGCGACTTCACCATGAACGCGATCTCTGCCGAGCCCGACGGGACGATCCACGACCCGTTCGGCGGGCTCACCGATCTCGTCGCCGGCCGCGTGCGCTTCGTCGGCGATGCGGCGACGCGCATCCGCGAGGACGTGCTGCGCATCCTGCGCTTTTTCCGCTTTCATGCCAGCCATGGCACCGGCGCGCCCGATCCCGCGGGGATGGCGGCTTGCCGCGCGCTGGCCGAATTGCTGCCGGGCCTGTCGGCAGAGCGCGTGCAGGCCGAAGTGCTGCGGCTGCTGGAGGCGCCCGATCCGGCGCCGACCGTTGCGATCATGATCGGCGCCGACATCTTCAAGCCGATCCTGCCGGAGATCGTCGACGCGCCGCGGCTGGCGGCGCTGGTCGCGGTCGAGCGCCGCCTCCACGTCGCCGACCGGATTCGCCGGCTCGCCGCGCTGATGCCGCCCGGCTCCGACCGCGGCGCGGTGACTGCCGCGCGGCTGAAGCTGTCCAATGCCGACAAGCGGCGCCTGGAACTGCTGACGCGTCCGCCCTTGCCGGTGGCCGCGATCACGCTCACCCGCGACATGCGGAGCTGGCGCCGCGCGCTGCAAAGCTTCGGTGCGAACGACATCCGCGATCTTGCGATCATGGCCTGGGCCGACGAGGCCCTGATCGGCGACGTTGCCGAGGCCGATGCGCAGGCCTTCGCCGACATCATCGCGCTTGCCGACGGCTGGACGCCGGTGCCGTTTCCGATCTCCGGTCGCGACGTGCGCAAGCTCGGCGTGCCGACCGGACCGCAGGTCGGCGAGCTGCTGGATACGGTCAAGCGCTGGTGGGAGAACGAGGACTATCGGCCCGATCGCGCCCAGTGCCTCGCGCGGCTCGCCGAAGCCGTCGGCGGCTCGCGCTGACCGGCGTCACCGCGGCAGCGGAATGAACTCGCTCTCGCCGGGCACCGGCGTGAAGCGGCCGCTCTGCCAGTCGGCCTTTGCCCCTTCGATCCGTTCCTTCGAACTCGACACGAAGTTCCACCACATGTGGCGCGGCGCATCGAGCGGCTCGCCGCCCAGCAGCAGAATCCGCGCCGGCTCCGCCGCACGCACGTCGATTTCCCGCCCGGCGGCAAAGGCGATCAGGCGGCCGGCGTCGAAGCGCGCACCGGCCGCCTCGACCGTGCCGGATAGCACGTAGATGGCGCGCTCGGGCTGGTCGGCCGGGATCGCCAACCGCCCGCCGGCGGCGAGGGCACAGTCCGCATAGAGCAGCGACGACGAAGTGCGCACCGGCGAGACGGTGCCGCGCAACGCGCCCAGGATCAGGCGGACCGTCGCGCCGTCCTCAAGGATCTGCGGAATCGCCTCGGCCGGGTAGTGCGCGAAGTCGGGCGCCGCCTCCTCGAGGGCCCGCGGCAGCGCGACCCAGAGCTGAATTCCCGCGAGCCTGCTGTCGCCCGTGCGCAGCGCGGCCGGCGTTCGCTCCGAATGCACGATGCCGCTGCCCGCCGTCATCCAGTTGACCGCGCCGGGCCTGATCGGCTGGACCGTGCCCAGGCTGTCGCGATGCAGGATCTCGCCCTCGAACAGATAGGTCACGGTGGCGAGGCCGATATGGGGATGGGGCCGCACGTCGAGCCCGCGCCCGGAACCGAACGTGACAGGCCCCATGCGGTCGAAGAACACGAAGGATCCGACCGCACGCTGCTGGGCGGCCGGCAGCACCCGTTCGACCATGAAGCCGTCGCCGAGATCGCGCGGCCGCGGCACCACGACCGTCGTCACAGCATCGGGCAAGGGGGTCGGGGCTGAAGTCTCACGATCCATCGGCGTCTCCTCCGCGGTCGTCCGACCGCGGATTGCGCGCCGGACCGATCAGCTCTGTTTCACCAGCCGGCCGCGAACGACGCGCAGGCGCTCGCCATCGACAAGCCGCGTGTACTGCAGTTGCATGCCCGAGCCGCTGAGGGTGCGGGCATAGGTCTGCACGTCCCAGCGGCCGTCTTCGAGCAGGTTCACTTCGTAGATATAGAGCGTCGTGCCGCGAATGCGCGCCCAGGTGACCGGCTGCCCGGACAGCAGATTGCCCGACTCGACGGCGCGATACTGGCCGGGGCGCTCCATCGGCACGAAGTTGAGGGCGGTCGCGCGCCGGCGGACATCCGGGTTGCCGCGCGTCCCGCCCTGGCGCAACACGGTCGTCCAGCTTGCGCGGAAGCCGCTACCCTGCGCCGCGAACTCGACGTCGAGATCGCGCTGGGTGACGCCGATATAGTCGGCATCCTCGCCGGCGGCAATCCCGGAGCCGCTGAAGCGCCCGAAAAACGCAGCGATCGGCAGGTCCCGCGAAGTCTCGCGCGGCACCGTGCGCGGCTGGGCATTCACCCGCTCGGGCACGGCCGTAAGCAGTCCCGCGACCACCGCAAGCGCGAATGCAAACACCTTCCTCATCGGTCGCCCCCCTGCACTGATGCTGAACGCCGCGGCGCGGCGGTCCCCTGATTCGCGCGCAGGCTAGGATGACGGCGGCGCGATGTCGAGATCGCAGCAAGGGGCGGGGACCGGTCGGACACGGTTCACGGCCACGCGGCCATCGGCGGCAGCGACATCAGGATCGCCTCGACGTTGCCTCCGGTCATCAGTCCGAACTTGGTGCCGCGATCGTAGAGGAGATTGAACTCGACATAGCGGCCGCGGCGGGCAAGCTGATGGCGCCGTTGCTCCTCGGTCCACGGCCGGTCCATGTGCCGGCGCACCAGCGGCACGTAGGCGTCGAGGAACGCCGAACCGACGTCGCGCGTGAAGGCGAAGTCGCGCGTCCAGTCGCCGGTCGCGAGATCGTCGTAGAAGATGCCGCCGACGCCGCGCGGCTCGTTGCGGTGCTTGAGGTAGAAGTACTCGTCGCACCACGCCTTGAACCGCGGATAGTACCCGGCGTCGTGGGCGTCGCACGTGCGCTTGAGGGCGGCATGGAAGAAGGCCGTGTCGTCGGCGTCCGGCACCATCGGCGTCAGGTCGGCACCGCCGCCGAACCAGGCGCGCGTCGTCACGATGTGGCGCGTGTTCATGTGCACCGCGGGTACCAGCGGCGAGCGCATGTGGGCGACGAGCGAGATGCCGCTCGCCCAGAAGCGCGGATCGTCGGCGGCGCCAGGCATCTGGCGCCGGAACTCCGGGCTGAACTCGCCGTGCACGGTCGAGACGTTGACGCCGACCTTCTCGAACACCCGGCCGTGCATGATCGACATCACGCCGCCGCCGCCGTCGCTGCCGTCGGCGCTGGCCGGGCGCCGCCACGCGGTACGCACGAAGCGGCCCGCGGGCAGGTCCGCATGGGTGCCCGCGAGCGCATCCTCGAGCCCCTCGAAGGCGGCGCAGATCTGGTCGCGCAGGCGCTCGAACCACGCGCGCGCCTCGGCCTTGCGGCCGGCGTCGCCAGGCCCCCCGTCGCCGCTCACGACGCCACCGGAAGGCGGCCCGGCCACGCCGACGTCTGGCGCAGCGCCTCGCCGAGCACCATCGCCGACGCGACGGCGACGTTGAGGGAGCGCATGCCCGGCATCATCGGGATCGCGAGCCGCGCATCGGCGGCCGCATGGACCGCGGCCGGCGCCCCGGCGCTTTCGCTGCCGACCACGAGCTGATCCTGTCCGTTGAAGCTGAAATCGGTGTAGGGCGCGCCCGCGGTCGTCAGCAGCACCAGCCGGCCGGGCGGGCGGTCGCGCACGAACGCCGCCCACGAGTCGTGGCGCGTCAGGCTTGCTTGGGGCAGGTAGTCGAGGCCGGCGCGGCGGAGCCGCGAATCGGACCACAGGAAACCAAGCGGGAACACCAGGTCCACCGGCACCCCCAGACAGGCCGCCATCCTCAGGATCGTGCCGGTATTCTGGGGAATGTCGGGCGAATTGAGGACGAGGCGCATGCCGTGTTGTAAGTCACCCGCACCGCCCGGAACAAGCGCCGGGAGCCGCCCTTTTAAACCGTGTCGCATTGGATTATACGGAGGTCGGCCGGGAGCGCTCATCCGGGGGTGACGCCTCGCGCCCGATCAGGCCTCGCCTGCGGCAGGGTGTCGCATGGTTTGCCTGGGTCGACGGTGCGACTCATTCCCCGGGACGAGCGCCTCCCACGCGCGGGATCACGATTCCGCGTGCGTCTTTGTGCGCGATTCCGCGACAGTTCGGTTGAAACGGTGACGTGATGGCAAATCCAGCGCAGGCCTCGACGGCAGGACACGGACACGGGGGCGCAGGCACCCGGCGCGACTTTCTCTATCTCACGGCGGGAGCATTCGGCGCGGTCGGCACCGCGGTGACGATCTGGCCGTTCATCGCCTCGCTCAATCCCTCGGCGGACGTGCTGGCCCTGGCGTCGACCGACGTCAACCTGCGGCCGGTCGCGGTCGGCCAGGCCATCACCGTGACGTGGCGCGGCAAGCCGGTTTTCGTGCGCCGCCGCACGCAGCAGGAAATCGACGCCGCACGCGCGGTGCCGCTTGGCGAGCTGCGCGACCCGCAGACCGACCAGGCGCGCGTGCGCCGCCCGGAATGGATGATCGTCGAGGGCATCTGCACGCATCTCGGCTGCGTCCCGCTCGGTCAGAAGCCGACCGAGCCGCGTGGCGAATACGGCGGCTGGTTCTGCCCCTGCCACGGCTCGCACTACGATACGTCCGGCCGCATCCGCAAAGGCCCGGCACCGCGCAACCTGCCGGTGCCAGCCTACGCATTCATCGACGACAACAACGTCCGCATTGGTTGAGGCCGTCATGGCTCACGCCCCCGACATCAAGCCCCCCGCCTATCTGTCCAAGCCGGCGATCCGCTGGATCGAGCATCGCCTGCCGCTGCTTTCGACGGTCGACCAGTTCGTCGGCACGCAGTACCCGGCACCGCGCAACCTGAACTACTGGTGGAATTTCGGCTCGATCGCCGGGTTCATGCTCGTCGTGATGATCGCGACCGGGGTCTTCCTGGCGATGAACTACCAGCCGAGCACGGCCGAGGCGTTCAACTCGGTCGAGCGCATCATGCGCGACGTCAATTACGGCTGGCTCATCCGCTACATTCACATGAACGGCGCGTCGATGTTCTTCCTCGCCGTCTACATCCACATCTTCCGCGGCATGTACTACGGGTCCTACAAGGCGCCGCGCGAAATCCTGTGGTGGCTGGGCATCGTCATCTTGATCCTGATGATGGCGACGGCGTTCATGGGCTACGTGCTGCCCTGGGGCCAGATGAGCTACTGGGGCGCCACGGTCATCACCAATCTGTTCTCGGCGATCCCGCTGGTGGGCGATTCGATCGTGACGCTGCTCTGGGGCGGCTTTTCGGTCGACAATCCGACGCTGAACCGCTTCTACGCCCTGCATTTCCTGCTGCCCTTCGTCATCGTCGCCGTGGTGTTCCTGCACATCGTCGCGCTGCACCAGCACGGGTCGAACAATCCACTCGGCATCGACGCCAAGGGCCCGCAGGACAAGATCCCCTTTCACCCCTACTACACGGTGAAGGATCTCTTCGGCCTCGCGGCGTTCATGCTGTTCTACGCCTACTTCATCTTCTTCAACCCGAACATTCTCGGCCACCCGGACAACTACATCCCGGCCGACCCGCTGGTGACGCCGCCGCACATCGTGCCGGAATGGTACTTCCTGCCGTTCTACGCGATGCTGCGCGCCATCACCTTCGACATCCTCTTCATCGAGGCGAAGCTCGGCGGCGTGATCGCGATGTTCGGCTCGCTGCTGATCCTGTTCGCGCTGCCCTGGCTCGACACCAGCCGCGTGCGCTCGGGCAAGTTCCGCCCGCGCTTCAAGATCTTCTTTTGGATCTTCGTCGCCGACTGCATCATGCTGGGCTGGGTGGGCGCGAACCCGCCGGAGCCGCCGTACACCGTGTACGGCCTGCTCGGCACCGCGTACTACTTCGCATATTTCCTGGTGATCCTGCCGTTGCTCGGGTGGTTCGAGCGGCCGAAGGCGCTGCCCAAGAGCATCGCCGAGCCGGTGCTCGGCGGCGGCGCGCTCGCCGGCGCCAAGACGATGGAGAAGGCCTGATGCGTCGCCTTGCCCTTGCCCTCGCCGGCCTGCTGTCCTTCGCGGCGCCGGCCCTGGCCGCGGAAGGCGGACCCGCCCTGCCCGCGCAGAGCTGGAGCTTCAACGGCTTCTTCGGCACCTACGACCGCGCCGCGCTGCAGCGCGGCTTCCAGGTCTATCGCGAGGTCTGCGCCTCGTGCCACGGCCTGCGCCACGTCGCCTACCGCAACCTGACCGCGCTCGGCTACTCGATGGATCAGGTGCGCGCGATCGCGGCGACCATCGAGGTGCCGACGCTCAACGACGCGGGCGAGACGGTCAACCGCCCCGGCCTGCCGGCCGACCGCTTCCGCACGCCCTTCGCCAACCCGCTCGCGGCGCGCGCGGCGAACAACGGCGCGCTGCCGCCCGACCTGTCGCTGATGACGAAGGCGCGTGCCGGCGGCGCCGACTACGTCTACGCGCTGCTCACCGGCTATACCAACCCGCCGGCCGGCGTGCAGCTGATGGAGGGGATGAACTACAATACCTACTTCCCCGGCCACCAGATCGCCATGGCGCCGCCGCTCAACGCGGACCAGGTCCAGTACGGCGACGGCACGCGCGCGACGGTGCAGCAGATGGCGCGCGACGTCTCCACCTTCCTCACCTGGGCCGCGGAGCCGGAACTCGAGGCCCGTCATCGCATGGGCGTGCAGGTGTTCCTGTTCCTGATCCTGCTCACCGGCGTTCTCTACGCGGTCAAGCGCAAGGTCTGGGCCGACCAGCACTGATCCCGGCCGAACCGGCGATCGACGCGACGGGCGGGCCGCAGGGCCCGCCCTTTTCGTTTGCGCGGCGCGCGGTGGTTTGCGAATCAGCCGCCATCGGCTACAAACCGGGCCGGACATCAGCGGAGCACGGACCATGGCCCATCCCCCAGGCACGCCGCCGGTCATCGGCATCATCGGCGGCAGCGGCATCTACGACATCGACGGCCTCGCCAACAAGCAGTGGCGCCGCGTGCTGACGCCGTGGGGCGAGCCGTCCGACGACCTTCTGTTCGGCGAACTCGACGGCCAGCGCTGCGTCTTCCTGCCGCGCCACGGCCGCGGCCATCGCGTCCCGCCGTCGGAGCTCAACTTCCGCGCCAACATCGACGCGCTCAAGCGCTCGGGCGTGACGGAGATCGTCTCGCTTTCCGCCGTCGGCAGCCTGCGCAACGACCTGCCGCCGGGCACCTTCGTCGTCGTCGACCAGTTCATCGACCGGACCTTCGCGCGCACGAAGTCGTTCTTCGGCACCGGACTCGTCGCCCATGTCTCGATGGCCGAGCCGGTGTGCAAGCGGCTCGGCACGCAGCTCATGGCGGCGGGCGAGACGCTCAAGCTGCCGATGGTCCGTGGCGGCACCTATCTCGTGATGGAAGGGCCGCAATTCTCCTCCAAGGCCGAATCGAGCCTCTACCGGTCGTGGGAATGCAGCGTCATCGGCATGACCAACATGCCGGAGGCCAAGCTCGCCCGCGAGGCGGAGATCTGCTACGCGACGGTCGCGATGGTGACGGACTACGATTGCTGGCATCCCGACCACGACCATGTGACCGTGGAGGCCGTGGTGAAGGTGTTGACCGAGAATGCGTCGAAGGCGCGTGAACTCGTGCGCACCGTGCTCCCCCTGCTCGCCGGCCGCACCGCGTCGTGCGACGTCGGCTGTCACACCGCGCTCGACACCGCGATCATCACCGCGCCGGCGGCGCGCGATCCCGACATGGTCCGCAAGCTCGACGCGGTCGCCGGCCGCGCGCTGGGGTAGCGCGCGCCGCCCTTGCCCGGCGGCCCTGGCACTCTTGTCGCCGGGTCCGACCGTGGCGCGATCCCCGCGCTGCCGTGCACGCAATGGGGGCGTTCGGGTACGGCCGCGTGCTACACTTCCGCCATGGCACGAGCGATCAGCGGCATCGATCACGCCATCGTCGGCGTCCGTGACCTCGAAGCGGCGCGCCTGGCCTATGCGCGCCTCGGCTTCCAGGCAACGCCGCGCGGACGCCACTACGGCTGGGGCACCGCCAACTACTGCCTGATGTTTGCGCGCGACTACGTCGAACTGCTCGGCATCGTCGACCCGGCGCAGTTCACCAACAATCTCGACGCCTTCCTGGCCGGCGGGGAAGGCCTGCTCGGGCTGGCTTTCGCCACGCCGGACGCCGGCGAGGCGGGTCGCATCCTCGCCGCGCGCGGCGTCGAGGCGAGCGGCCCGCACGAACTCGCCCGCGCCATCGAGATCGGCGACGAAAAGGGCGAGGAAGGGCGGCTCGAGTTCGCGCTCGTCCGCCCGGCCGCCGCCGCGGCGCCGGGGCTCAATGCCTTCCTGTGCGAGCATCGCACCCCCGGCCTGCTCCGCCGCGCGGACTGGCTCGCCCATCGCAACACCGCCCGCGGCATCGTCGGCGTGACCGTCGTCGTCGACGATCCGCCAGCGATGGCGCCGGTCTACGAGCGACTGCTCGGCGACGGCAGCACGACGCTGACCGACGACACGCTCGCGGTCCACACGGGCGGGGCGGCGATCGTCTTCGCCCGCGTCGACGACCTGTCGCTGCTCCATCCCGAAGTCGACATTCCCGATCGCGCGATGCCGCGTCTCGTGGCGCTGCGGATCGCGATCGAAGACCGCGGCGCGGCGCTGGAGGCGCTGGCGGCGGGCGGGGTCGAACCCGCAGGCCTGCGGCGCGACGCAATCGTCGTCGCGCCGGAGGATGCCTGCGGCGTCGTTCTCGAACTCGTCGGAGTCTGACCGGCCGCTGCACGCCATGATCAAGCACGACAATTCCGCTCAGAAGGAGGCGGCGGCCTATCGCCTCGCCGCGCTCGACAACGACTTCGTGCTCGGCGACTCCATGCGCGGCGTGCGCTTCCTGCTCGAATACGCGAAGGCCGAGGAGCAGCTGCGCGCCTGGGGCGTCCGCTCGACCATCGTGGTGTTCGGCAGCGCGCGCATCCGCGCCGACGGCGACGGCTTCGACGCCCAGCGGCCGAACCGCAACGGACGGCGTACGCGCTGGTACGAGGAAGCGCGCGCCTTCGGTCGCATCGTCTCGGAACGCGGCGGCGCGCTCAATCCCAGGGGCGGGATGCGCGACAACGTCATCGCGACGGGCGGCGGCGGCGGCATCATGGAAGCCGCCAATCGCGGTGCGTGGGAGGCCGGCGCGCCCACCGTCGGCTTCAACATCACGCTGCCGCACGAGCAGGAGCCGAACGCCTTCACGACGGCCGACCTGACGTTCCGCTTCCACTATTTCGCGATGCGCAAGATGCACCTCGCGATGCGCGCCAACGCCTTGGTCGCATTTCCCGGCGGCTTCGGAACGATGGACGAATTGTTCGAGCTGTTGACGCTGCGCCAGACCGGCAAGGCGCCGCCGCTGCCGATCGCGCTGTTCGACCGCAGCTACTGGACGCGCATCGTCAACTTCGATGCGCTGATCGACGAAGGCATGATCGCGCCCGCGGATCTCGACCTGTTCGGCTTCGCCGATACGGCGGAAGCGACGTGGGAGATGCTGGTGGCCCGCGGCCTCAAGGCCCACACACCGGCCGCCGAAGCGCCGCAGCCGCACGCGTTCCACGCGGCGCTCGATCGCGAGTAGCGGCGAAGCGCCGCGGTAGCCCGCACGGGCTGGAAGTTTCTGCGGAATCGGCGTATCGTTTCAACCACGGCCAGATGACGTCGCGGGAATGCCCGCGCGCCGGCCGCGAAGGAGGGTGCCTCATCAGCATGACTCCACCGGGGCAACAGGCCCCAACCTGACAATCTGAGATGGTGTGACGCCCTGCGTCGTCCGCGGGCGTATGATCGCTCGACCCATTGGATCGAGCTGCGGTGATACGTCGCCGCAAAAAAGCAAAGCCCCGCCCTGATGGACGGGGCTTTGCCGTGTCCGGGCGTCGCAATCAGGCCGCGCGCACGCCGGCGAGGAAGGTGTCGACCTGGGTGCGCAGCATCTCGGCCTGGCGGCTGAGTTCGGCCGACGCGGACAGGACGTCGCCTGCGGCCGCGTTGGTTTCGTGCGCCGTGCTCGAGATGCCGTCGACATTGGCGGACACCTCCGCGCTGCCGGCAGCCGCCTGCTGGATGTTGCGGGCGATTTCCTTGGTGGCCGCATCCTGCTCCTCG
>JAEUKZ010000081.1 GCA_016793045.1 Alphaproteobacteria bacterium | reverse complement strand
CCCTGTCGTCGGCCGAATAGCGGCTCTTGAGCTCGGCTGCAATCTGCGGCGCGCTCGCGCCACGCTCCAGCATCGACCACGCGACCAGCGCCGCGCCGGACATGCTGAAATAGGTGCCCGTGCCGAGATTGAGAACGATCGTTTCCCCTTCGATGGTCTCAAAGGCAATGCCGTGCGATCGAACGCGGTACGCTTGAATCAAGTGCCCCCCCGGAAGGACTGCATGCATACCAAACGTTCGATATAGCCGCAACGCAGCCGCCGCTACCGCGCAGGAAGCCGCAAGGCCAGAATTGCGGCAAACTGCGCGTCCAGCACTGCCGTGGAATGGTCGCGCCGCACCACCGCTGCCGCACTGCGCGCAAGCATCGTGCCAAACGTCCGGTCGCCGATGATCCGCAGGGCTCCAGAGGCAAGCGCGTCAGGGCTCTCGGCGATCAGCGCGTCGCGGCCGTCAACCAGGTCGATCCCTTCCGCCGCAACGGGCGTCGCGACGATCGGCAGCCCCGCGGCCATCGACTCGAGTACCTTCCCCTTAATGCCCGAGCCGAAGCGCAGCGCGCCCATGAACACGCGCGCCGATGCGAAGATCGGCGCAAGGTCGGGGACGAAGCCGGTCACGCGCACGGCGCCGCCGTCGAGTGCCCGCAGGTCGGCGGGCGGATCGCTGCCCGCGATCGTGAGCGTGGCGTCCGGAACGACGGCGCGCACCCGCGGGAGCACCTCGTTGATCAGCAAAAGGGCCGCGTCGTGGTTCGGCGGAGAACCGTAGTTGCCGACGAAAAGCAGGTTCGCGCCGTCGCGCGGATGAACGTCGCTTGCCGGCGGGGCGGCGATGGTGGCGACCCGGATCCGCGCCTGGGGCGCCACGTTCTGCAGCGCGGCCGCGTCGACTGGCGTGATCGCGATCGTGCAGTCCGCTCCGGCGGCACAGACGGTCTCCCATTCCTTGAGCAGCAGCGCCCGCCGGAGCGCCCGCGCATTGCCGGTCACCCGCGCGTAGCGGAACTCGCGCACGTGATTGACGTCATGCGTGTCGAAGATGACGAAGCAGCGCGGCGCGCGAGCCCTGATGATCGGCATCAGCCGGTGGGCGACCTGCGTCCACGCGAGTACGGCGATTTCGTAGGCTGCGGCGTGATCTTCGGCGTAGGCAGCCGCAGCGTCGTAGCTGCGAATGCCGAGATCGCGGACGCCAAGCCGATCGAGCGCGGTCGGCACCGGCCCGGCCGGCCATTCGTTCGCCGCAATGAAGTCCACGTCATGGCCGGCGCGCACCAGGAACGACAGGAACTGCGCGGAGCGCACCGACATTGCCGCACGGTCGGGCGCCGTCGGAAGCATGTCGGCGAACAGGACGCGAGACCGGCCCCTCGCCGCCGGCGCGCCGGCCATCGCTGCGCCGCTCAGGCCGCCTTGGCGCGATCGGCGAGCGCCGCCTTGACCGCGGCGATCGCCGCGTCCGCTTTGTCGGCGTTCGGGCCGCCGCCCTGCGCCATGTCGGCGCGGCCACCGCCGCCCTTGCCGCCGAGCTCCGCGACCGCGACGCGCACGAGATCGATCGCCGAGATGCGTGCGGCGAGATCGTCGGTCACGGCGACGACGACGCTCGCCTTGCCCGCTTCGCCGCCGATCACGGCGATGACGCCGGAGCCGAGCTTGGCCTTGAGGTCGTCGGCGATCGCCTTCAGCTCGCGCGCCGGCACGTCGCCGAGCGCGCGCCCCGCGAACTTGATGCCGCCGACGTCTTCCGCGAGCGACGCGGGCGAAGCGGCACCGCCGCCCGTTGCCGCCGCACGGCGGGCATCGGAGAGTTCGCGCTCGAGCTTCCGGCGCTCTTCCATCAGAGCCTGCACGCGCGCCGGCACGTCGGCCGCCGCGACGCGCAGCGCATTGGCGGCATCCTGCAGCGCCTTCTCGCGCTCCGCGATCCAGGCAATGGCGCCCTTGCGCGTCACCGCCTCGATGCGTCGTACGCCGGCGGCGACCGCCCCCTCGGCAACGATCTTGAACAAGCCGATATCGCCGGTCCGCCGGGCATGGGTCCCGCCGCACAGCTCGGTCGAGTAGGTCTTGTCGCCGTCGATGCCCATCGAGACGACGCGCACCTCCTCGCCGTATTTCTCGCCGAACAGCGCGAGCGCACCGGCCTCGACTGCCGCGTCGGGCGTCATCAGCCGTGTCGTCACCTCGCCGTTGCCGAGAATGCGCGCGTTGACGTCGTCCTCGATCGCGCGGATGTCGTCGGCGGAAAGCGGCGTCGTATGGCTGAAGTCGAAGCGCAGCCTCTCGGGCGCCACCAGCGAGCCCTTCTGGGTCACGTGGTCGCCCAGCCGGCGGCGCAGCGCCTGGTGCAGCAGATGGGTCGCCGAGTGATTGGCGCGCAACGCCGAGCGGCGCTCGCCATCGACCCGCAGTTCGAGGAAGTCGCCGACCTTGAGCGCGCCGCGCGTCACCGTGCCGACATGGACGTGCACGTCGCCGAGCTTCTTCGCCGTGTCCGCGACCGCGATTTCGACGCCCTTGGCGCCGAACATCGCGCCGGAATCGCCCATTTGGCCGCCGGACTCGCCGTAGAAGGGCGTCTGGTTGAGGACGATCTGGACCTCGGCGCCGGCCTCCGCCGACGGGACCTCCTTGCCGCCGACGACGATCGCCAGGACCTTGCCCTCGGCGCTCTCGGTCTCGTAGCCGAGGAATTCGGTGGCGCCCTCGCGCTCGCGGATCTGGAACCAGATCTGCTCGGTGCCCGCCTCGCCCGATCCCGCCCAGCTTCGCCGCGCCTCGGCGCGCGCGCGCTCCATCGCGGCGTTGAAGCCATCGATGTCGACCTTGAGGCCGCGGCCGCGCAGCACGTCCTGCGTCAGGTCGAGCGGGAAGCCGTAGGTGTCGTAGAGCTTGAACGCGACCTCGCCATCGAGCGCCGCCCCCTGCCCCAGCTTCGCCGTGCTTTCGTCGAGCAGCCTGAGGCCGCGGTCGAGCGTCTGCTTGAAGCGCGTCTCCTCGAGCCGCAGCGTTTCGGTGATCAGCGCCTCGGCGCGCAGCAGCTCGGGATAGGCCTTGCCCATCATCTGCGCGAGCGCCGGCACCAGACGGTGCATCAGCGGGTCCTTGCAGCCCATGATCTGGGCGTGGCGCATCGCGCGGCGCATGATCCGGCGCAGCACGTAGCCGCGGCCCTCGTTCGACGGCAGGACGCCGTCGGCGATCAGGAACGACGAGGCGCGCAAATGGTCGGCGACGACGCGGTGCGAAACCGCGTGCGGCCCGTCGGCCGGGCTGCCCGAGGCTTCGGCCGAGGCCTCGATCAGGTGGCGCATCAGGTCGATGTCGTAGTTGTCGTGCTTGCCCTGGAGGATCGCGGTGATGCGCTCCAGCCCCATGCCGGTGTCGATCGACGGCTTGGGCAGCGAGACGCGCTTGTCGGGCGTCACCTGCTCGAACTGCATGAACACGAGATTCCAGATCTCGATGAAGCGGTCGCCGTCCGCGTCGGCGCTGCCGGGCGGGCCGCCCGGAATGCCGGGCCCGTGGTCGAAGAAGATCTCCGAGCACGGCCCGCACGGGCCGGTGTCGCCCATCGCCCAGAAATTGTCCGAGGTCGGGATGCGGATGATCTTCGAATCGGGCAGCCCGGCGACCTTGCGCCACAGAGCCGCGGCGTCCTCGTCCTCCGAATACACAGTGACCAGGAGCTTGTCCTTCGGCAGGCCGTACTCCCTGGTGACGAGATTCCAGGCGAGCTCGATGGCGCGTTCCTTGAAATAGTCGCCGAACGAGAAATTGCCGAGCATCTCGAAGAACGTGTGGTGCCTGGCGGTGTAGCCAACGTTCTCGAGATCGTTGTGCTTACCGCCGGCGCGCACGCATTTTTGCGAGGTCGCGGCGCGCTTGTAGGGGCGCGTCTCCTGGCCGGTGAAGACGTTCTTGAACTGCACCATGCCGGCGTTGGTGAACATCAGCGTCGGGTCGTTGCGCGGCACGAGCGGCGACGAGGCGACGACCTGGTGGTCGTTGCGGCCGAAATAGTCGAGAAACTTCGAGCGGACGTCGTTCGCGCTGGCCATCGTCATCCCCGGGGTAGCGGCAGGCCGCAATGACCCGCCCGCGCGACGGATGCCGCGCGCTTTCTCAAGCATTTAGCCTTGGTTGCCGGCGAAGTCTAGCGAGCGCTGAGCGGTTGGAGGCCAGTCGGGCGTTCCGGTAGTGGCCGGTGCTCCCGTCCGTCCCCAAGGCACCGCAAGGACGGTCGGCACACGGAGCCCAGCGCAGGAACCGCAGAGCGAACACGAGCCAAAATCCGGGGCAGATCAAATTGCATATCAATACGTTACGGAAATATCTTTACATATCAATTAAACAAATGCGGGCGGTAAATCCGGCGAACAGCACCCCCTAAAAAGCGACGCCCGGCACGGGGTTCGTGCCGGGCGTGCGGTCTCATGCAATTGCGGGCCGTAGCCCGGGTTCAATTCTCGCCACCGCCGTCCGCCACCATCAGGGTGCTGGCGACCGCGCCCATGTCCTTGCGGATCGCGGCCTCGATCTGGGCCGAGATCTCCGGGTGCTCCTTGAGGAAGGTGCGCGCGTTCTCGCGGCCCTGGCCGATGCGCTGGCCGTCATAGGAGAACCACGCGCCCGACTTCTCGACCACCCCGGCCTTGACGCCGAGATCGATAAGCTCGCCGGTCTTGGAGATGCCCTCGCCGTACATGATGTCGAACTCGACGACCTTGAATGGCGGCGCCATCTTGTTCTTCACGACCTTGACGCGGGTCTGGTTGCCGACGACCTGCTCGCGGTCCTTCAGCGCGCCGATGCGGCGCACGTCGATGCGCACCGAGGCGTAGAACTTGAGCGCGTTGCCGCCGGTCGTCGTCTCCGGGTTGCCGAACATCACGCCGATCTTCATGCGGATCTGGTTGATGAAGATCACCATGGTGCGCGAACGCGAGATCGAGCCGGTGAGCTTGCGCAGCGCCTGGCTCATCAGCCGGGCATGCAGGCCCATGTGCGAATCGCCCATCTCGCCTTCGAGTTCGGCGCGCGGCACCAGGGCGGCGACGCTGTCGACCACCAGCACGTCGACCGCGCCGGAGCGCACCAGCGTGTCGGCGATCTCGAGCGCCTGCTCGCCGGCATCGGGCTGCGAGATCAGCAACTCGTCGATGTTGACGCCGAGCTTCTTGGCATAGCCCGGGTCGAGCGCGTGCTCGGCGTCGACGAAGGCGCAGGTTCCGCCGGTCTTCTGGGCCTCGGCGATGACGTGGAGAGCAAGCGTCGTCTTGCCCGAACTCTCCGGCCCGTAGATCTCGATGATGCGGCCGCGCGGGAAGCCGCCGATGCCGAGCGCCATGTCGAGCGACAGCGAGCCAGACGAGATGACGTCGCCTGCGTCGGCCGGGTCGCGCGCGCCGAGCTTCATGATCGAGCCCTTACCGAAGGCGCGCTCGATCTGTCCGAGAGCGGCCTCGAGCGCCTTGTTCTTATCCATCGAGTCCCTGGGCTCCTTGTCAGCCGGCTCTTTGACGGCGCGCAGCGGGGTCACCGACATCGTTGATCTCCTCTTATTTCACAGCCGTCCCGGGGGCGCAACGCCACCTCGGGCGGGAAGAAAGTCCTCGTTTTGTTCCACCGACTTGACGGAGTTATCCCCAGGCCAGCGGATCCGATGGCCTCATTGTACATATTCTGTTCCGGAACACAACGTGAATATCGCCAGGAAGACACCGCTCAAAAGCCGCGGCGGGTCAGCGGATCACTTCCTTGACCTTGCCGGCGAGCTGGTCGAGCGTGAACGGCTTGGGCAGGAAATGCACCCCGGCAGTCGAGTCGAGGCGCTTGCGGAACGACTCTTCCGCATACCCAGATATGCAAACGACTTTCATGTCGGGACGCCGCTCGCGCACCAGCTTGATGAGCTGCGTGCCGTCCATCTGCGGCATCACGACGTCGGTCACCAATACGTCGACGTCGTCGCCCACGGTGTTGAGCAGTTCGAGCGCGGCTTCGCCGCTATTCGCCTCGACGACCTTGTAGCCCTTGTTTCGCAGCGCTCGGGCGCTGAAGAGGCGCACCGCGTCCTCGTCTTCGACCAGCAGAACCGTCCCCGCGCCGGTGAGGTCGCGCCGGCGCTCCGGCCCCGCGGCTGCGGTCGAACTCGGCCGCTCTCCCTTCCAGGCCGGCAGATAGATGGTGAAGGTTGTCCCCTTCCCCACCGTCGAGTCGACGAAGATGAAGCCGCCGGTCTGCTTGACGATGCCGTACACGGTTGAAAGGCCGAGGCCGGTCCCCGAGCCAACGGCCTTGGTCGAAAAGAACGGCTCGAAAATGCGGCCGACGATCTCCTTGGGAATACCCGAACCGGTGTCGGACACTTCGATCACGACATAGTCGCCGAGCGGCATCGATTCGACGCCGCGCTGCTGCTCCGGCTGGCTCACCGTACGATTGGCGGTGCGGATGACGACCTTGCCGCCATTGGGCATGGCGTCGCGCGCATTGACCGCGAGATTGATCACCACCTGCTCGATCTGGCCCTGGTCCGCGCGGACCAGCGCGAGGTCGCGCTCGTGGACGAGCTGGAGCTCGATGTTGGCGCCGATCAGGCGGCGCAGCAGATGCGCGAGTTCGGCCGTGACATCGGTGAGGTCGAGCACCTTGGGCTGCAAGGTCTGCTGGCGCGAGAAGGCGAGCAGCTGGCGCACCAGGTTGGCGGCGCGGTTGGCATTCTGCTTCACCTGCATGATGTCGGCGAAGGACGGATCGCCCGGCCGGTGCCGCAGCAGCAGCAAGTCGCAGAAGCCCATCATCGCGGTGAGAAGGTTGTTGAAATCGTGCGCCACGCCGCCCGCGAGCTGGCCGACGGCCTGCATCTTCTGCGACTGGGCGAACTGCGCCTCGAGGCGTTTCTGCTCGGTGGTGTCGAGAACGTAGAGGATCGTGCCGCGGCCCTCCGGCCCGTCGCCGTCGGGCCGGCGCGCGTAGATCGCGGCCGAGGACTCGCGCCCGTCGCCCGCGAAACGCACGCTTGCCGGCGTATCCTCCGCCTCGCCGCCGCGCGCGCGCGCCAGCTTCGCCTCGAGCGCCGGGCGGTCCTCGTCGCGTACCAGGTCGATCAGCCGCTGGCCGGTCGTCGCGTCGACGGTGCGGCCGAGCATCCGTGCGAAGGTCGTGTTGGTCTCCATGATCGCGCCCGACATGTCGACGACGACCACGCCGACCGGCGCGTCCTCGATGTAGCGCTTGAAGCTCTCCTCGCGCCGCGCCAGCGCGCTGCGCTCGTCGGCCACCAGCCGCTCGAGCCGGCGGCGCTCGGTGAGGTCGCGGAAGCTCCATGCGGTTGCGCCCGGCAGCGCGTCGACCGGTATCGCGCGAACGGCGAACACGGCGATCGTGCCGTCGCCGGCATCGCGCACGATCTCGAAGGTCTGCTCCCGTCCGGCCTCCGCCGCGGCGCGCGCCTGGGCGAACTGTCCGGCGACATCGCCGCCGCCGAAGCGCTCGACGATCGGCTTGAGCGGATCGTCGCTGGCGACGTCGAAGACGCGGCGGAACGCATCGTTGGCCCAGATCGCGCGGCCGTCGCGCCCGATAAGCACGCGCGGAATGATCATCGTGCTGCGCACGTGCTCGGCGATCGTCTCGTGGAGGCCGCCCCCCGCGGCGCGGCCCTGGGCGCCGAGCAGCATCGCCGCCGCCGCGCCGGCAACCAGCGCGCCGATCCCGCCCCCGATCGCCGCTTCGACGCCGAGCGCAAGATAGAGCGCCGCGGACAGCGCCGCCGGCACGCCGACGACGATCAGCGCGACGGGCCCTGCCCAGACGGACGCCGCGCGCGGCGAGGTGGAAACAGTGTCGATCGGGCGGCTGCTCATGCGAATCGAGTCTATCACGCCTTTGGCTTGGATTCCGCCGCCCGCCCTCCCAGGCGGCCACGCAGCCGCATGACGTAGCCGATGATCTCCGCGACCGCCCGATACTGCTCGGGGGGAATTTCCTGATCGATCTCGACGCTGGCATAGAGCGCGCGCGCGAGCGGCGGGTTCTCGACGATCGGGACGTCGTTCGCGGTGGCGATCTCGCGGATCTTGGCGGCGACGATGTCGGCGCCCTTGGCGACGACGCGCGGCGCCGACATGGCACCCTGCTCGTAGGATAGCGCCACCGCGAAGTGCGTCGGGTTGGTGATCACCACGCTCGCCTTCGGGACCTCGGCCATCATGCGCCGGCGCGCGCGTTCGGCGCGGATCTGCTTGAGCCGGCCCTTGACGTGCGGGTCGCCTTCGGACTGCTTGTATTCCTCGCGCAGCTCCTCGCGCGACATGCGCAGGCTCTTGCGGTGGGCAAAGCGCTGATAGAGCAGGTCGAGTCCGGCGATCACCGTCATGGCCGCCATCACCGCGCCCATCAGGACGACGAGAATGCGCTGCGTCTGCGAAGCCGAATCCGGCAGCGCCAGTAGCACGAAGCGGTCGAGCGAGACCATCTCCGGCTGGATCGCGTACCAGCCGACGACGCCGACGATCACCATCTTGAGAATGCCCTTGAGCAACTCCACGACCGCGCGCATCGAGAACAGGCGCTTGAAGCCGCTCATCGGCGAAATACGCTCGAGCTTCGGCGTGATCTGCTCGGGCGCGAGCAGAATGCCGGCCTGGATCATGCTGCCGCCGATCGCGGCCGCGACGAGAATCGCGATCACAGGGGCGAGTGCCAGCGCGGTCGTGACGACGAGATGGTTGAACACGCCTGCGAGCCCGGCCGGGTCGGCGGCGATCGCGTGCGGGCGCTCGATGAAGATCTCCACCGCGGCCGAGATGTCGCGCACGAGCTTGGGCCCGAAGACGAACAGCGCAAGCGCGCCGCCACCGAACATGAACCAGTGGTTGAGCTCGCGCGAGATCGCGACCTGCCCTTTTTCGTGGGCGTCGCTCAACCGCTTTTGGGTTGGTTCTTCCGATTTTTGCGAGTCGTCGCTGTCTTCGGCCATTGCGCCCCCCGCTCAGCGCCCGAAGGCGGTGAGGCTGCCGCGGAATTCGTCGAGGAACGCGGCCATGCCGATGGCCAGCGTCAGGATGAACACCGCGAGGCCGAGCGCGATCTGCAGCGGCACCGCAAGGAAGAAGACCTGGAGCTGCGGCATCAGCCTCGCCAGCAAGCCGAGGCCGAAGAAGAAGACCACGCCGAAGACGAGGAACGGTGCCGCAATCCGCACGCCGAGGGCGAAGCTGTCCGCGGTGACGCGCACGATCGTCGCCGTGAAGTCGTCGAGCGGCGGCAGCCGGCCGGCCGGGATCGAGACATAGGAATCGGCGAGCGCCGCCAGCATCACGTGATGCGCGTCGGTCGTGAAGATGACGACGATGCCGAGCATGCTGAGGAACGCACCGGTCGCCGCCGACTGCTGGCTGAAGCCGGGATCGAAGACCAGCGCGCTCGACAGCCCGGTCTGCATGCCGACGATCATACCCGCGGTCTGCAGCGCCGACAGCATCGTGCGCGCGATGACGCCGAGGAAGAGACCGACTCCGATCTCCTGGCAGACCAGGAAGATGAGCCCGATCGGCGCCGCCGGCAGCGGTGGCAGCGACGTCGAAACCGCCGGCGTGAGCACGATGCTAACCGCCAGCGCGCAGAGCAGTCGCGCGCGCATCGCCACGAAGGTTTCGCCGAACCCGGGCAGCAGCGCGAATGCCGAGCCCAGGCGGCAGAACACCAGGAACGCCGCGAAACTCTCGGTGGAAAGCAGTTGCTCGAGCATCGGGTGCGGGTCAGCCGCCGCTGGCGATGCGCGCGGCGAGTTCCTGGGTGAAGGTCGCGAGCGTCGCGATCATGAACGGCACGGTGAGCAGGAACACGACCGCCATGCCCACGACCTTGGGCACGAAGGCCAGGGTCATTTCCTGGATCTGCGTGAGCGCCTGCACGAGCGAGATCACCAAGCCGATCACCAGCGCCGTAAGCAGCAGCGGCGCGCCGAGCTTCAGGGTGACGACGATGGCTTCGCGCGAGATTTCGATGACGTCCGCTGTTTCCACCGCAGCGCCCTCAGATCGGCATCCGGACGATGTCCATGTAGGCCTGGATCACGCGGTCGCGCACCGCCACCGCCGTCTGCAGGGTGACCTCGGCGTTCGCCACCGCCATCACGACCTGGTTGAGGTCGCCGCGGCCGGCGATCGCGCGCACGCTCTGCTGCTCGGCGCCGCGGAGCTGCGAGATGGTCGACTGCGCCGCATCCTGAACCATCGCACCGAATGCGCCGCCGGCCTGGCCCGCGCCCTGGCTGCCGGTCGCTTCGCGGATGTTGAGGCGGCTTGCGGCGCCGTAGGCGCCGGTGACGGTTGTCGGAGATATCGCCATTCTGGGATCTCGATGTTCGGGAGGGGTCAGCCGCGCAGGATGTCGATCGTCCGCTGCACCATGTTGCGGGCGATCTCGATCATGCTCACGTTCGCTTCGTAGCTCCGCTGGGCCTGGCGCATGTCCATCGCCTCGATCAGCGGGTTGACGTTGGGCAGCTGGACATAGCCTTCGGCGTCGGCAGCAGGATGCTGCGGGTCGAGCCGGCGACGGAACTCCGAGCGGTCCTGCGTCACGCGGTCGACGCGGACCAGGCGGGCGCCGACGGCGCGATCGAGTTCGTTGCGGAACGACACGACGCGACGGCGATAGGGCTCACCGTCGGGCGTCCGCGCCGTCGAATCGGCGTTCGCCATGTTTTCGGCCACGGTCCGCATGCGGTAGCTCTGCGCCTGCATGCCGGAGGCCGCGATACGCATCGCGAGCGAAAGGTCGTTCATCGGTCAAGCTCCCGGATCACGCCGGCATCACTGGCTGCCGCCGCGGCCGACGACGGTCCGCAGCAGATTCAGATGGCGCCGGTAGAGATTGGACGCGAGCTGGTAGTCGACCGCCGAGTCCGCGGCCTTCATCATTTCCTGCTCGAGTTGCACGCTGTTCCCGGACAGCGTCGTTTCACCGGCGCGGATGCGCTCCGGCCGGCTGGTGCTGGTGCTCGTCGAACGCGAGAGATGATTGCCGTCGGTCGTCGTCGGGACGATCCGCGTGCGCGTCTGGGCAAGCGCACGGCTGAAATCCTGCGGCCGAAGATCGCGCGCCTGATAGCCAGGCGTATCGGCGTTGGCAACGTTCTGCGCGATGACACGCTGACGCTCCGTGAGCCACCCCATGCGCTGGGTGATCATCTGAAAGAGCGGCGTGCGGTTCAGATCCATGGCGGCATTCTGCGATGGAATTCGGGTGCCCGGCCCCAGGGCCTTCGCGGGCTTCCCGGGGAGTTTGCGGGAAACGTATTAATGTTCAGTAAAAGTCAGGAGATCGCGGAAATCCGCGGCCTGCCGACGGCCGGATGGTCCGCTAGGGGGTTACCCATGGTGCCGTCGGCGGCCGTAACGGGGCCGCCGATCGGGGCCGGGCCGGAGCCACGTGCCGGCGCGTCGCCGCCGGGGCCACCGCGGCGACCGCGGGCGCCAGGGCAGCATCGGGGGCGATCCGCGGGATATCGTCCGACGGCGGCTCGCCGCGGTTCACCTGCGCCCGGCGGCGCTGCTGCACCATCGAGCGCACGGCGGCGTAGAAGTCGATCGACCCGCTGCGCATTTCGTCGACGTCTTCGATATGCCGCGATCGGCGGTCGACGCCGTCGAACGGCAACAGCCAGCCAACCGGGTTGCCGACGACATCGACCCACATCGCCCAGGCATCGCGCGTCACCGCCGGGCCGAAGCCGACCATCACGAAGTAAGGGCCGTCGCGGACGCCGAATCGACGCGCCAGAGTCAGGCCGAAATCCTCCGTGTGGTGCGGATAGCCCCAGCGGGTCGCCCAGTCGATCATGCCGCCCAGGCCGAGCGTCGTGTTGATCAGGAACCGCGTCGATGTGACGCGGGCGCGCCCGAACTCCCCCTGGATGATCTCGTTCGCCATCGTCCACGGCAGCGCCGCGTTGTCGACCACCCGTCGGATCGTATCGCGCGCCTCCGGAAGCGGAACGAGGAACCGGTACCACACCGCCATCGGCCGCAGAACGACGAGATCGAGGCCCTCGTTGAACGCGAACACAGCGCGATTCATCGCCTCGTTGGGATCGTTGGTCTCCTCGGCGCGCGCGATCTCCTCAGGGGTTCGCGGCGTCGCGCACGCGCCGAGCGAAAGCACCGCGAAGAACAGGACGATTGCGCGCGCAAGTCGAAACCGCTGAGAGAACGCAACGACACCCATCAGAACCGTGCATGCCTTGAATGCTGCGGGCAATCCTCAGGGACAGACGTCATCGGGGATCGACGCACGTCGCGACGACGAGGACGACCATGCTCAACACTACGACGAACAACGCTGCGATCATCTCTTGATTCTCCCGGCGTGCCATCGGCAGCGAAGGCATCCACGTCATCTCCCGACCGCTCACGGCGAACGCCTTCGATCAACCTTTATTCAGTATGACGCCAGGTCCCTGCCCCGGGTTTGACCCAGGTCAAGCGCCACCGGCCGATGGGCCCGCGGCGAGGATCGTCACCGCTGGCGCGCGACCTTAAGCCGTCATTAACCATGATCGGGCAATTATTGCCGACGCCGATGCCCCACGAACCGAAGACACTCACGCCGCCCCCCAAGCCCGGGTCAAAGGACGAGCGCGTCGCCGTCGCGATCTCCTATGAGCGCGGCTCGGACAATGCGCCGCGCGTCGTCGCCAAGGGGCGCGGCCATGTCGCCGACACGATCCTCGCGATCGCGCGTGAACACGGCATTGCGGTGCGCAACGACGCGGCGCTGGCCGAGGTGCTCGCGCAGATCGAACTCGACCGTCAGATCCCGGTCGAAGCCTATGTCGCGGTGGCGGAGATCCTCTCGTACCTCTACCGCGCCCGCAACCAATCCGGAGCGCGTTCGTGACTCACTCCATGCTGATCAGCGACGCCGCCGCCCTGCTGGGCGAACTCACGGCCGCGCGCAACGACGTCACGATCGGACGGCCGATCGACCTGTCCGCGCTCGACCTGCGCGTCTTCGCCGTCATCGACGCGGTGCTGGCGCTGCCGAAGACGGAAGGCCAGCAGCTCCTGCCGCTGCTTGAAGACCTTCGCCGCGCGCTCGACGGACTGGGAGAGGCCGTCAAGGCCGCCGAGCCGACACATGCTTGATCTCCCCAACCTGTTGCGCTTCGGGCTCGCCCTAGCGATCGTCCTGGCGCTGATCGTCCTGGTCGCCTGGGTGGCGCGGCGGCTGATCGGCGGCGGCGTTCAGGGACTCGGCCGCCAGCGCCGCCTCACCCTCGTCGAAACGCTGCCGATCGACGGCAAGGCGCGGTTCGCAATCATCCGGCGCGATGACGTCGAACATCTTCTCTATCTCGGTCCGTCGGGCAGCACCGTCGTCGAAACCGGCTTTGCCCCGCCACGCACCATCCCACGCAGCGCGCCGCCGCCCGAGGACACGACTGAACCATGAGCACCAGCCTCGGCCCGTCGCGCCAGCGCCGCCTCGCCGCGGTTCTCGCCGTCGCCGGCATCGCCCTCTCCGGACTCGTCGCGCTGGCGGTTCCCGCCGCCGCCCAGAGCGTAACGCTCGACTTCGGCGACGCCGGCAGCAACAGCGGCCGCGTCGTCCAGCTGTTCATCCTGCTGACGGTGCTCAGTCTCGCGCCGTCGATCCTGGTGATGGTGACCTCCTTCACGCGGATCGTCGTCGTGCTGTCGTTCCTGCGCAGCGCGATCGGCCTGCAGCAGACGCCGCCCAACGCCGTGGTCATAAGCCTCGCGCTGTTCCTTACGGCCTTCGTGATGGGCCCCGCCTTCGAGACCGCCTACCGCGACGGAATCCAACCGCTGATCGAGAACCGGATGTCGGAGACCGATGCATTCGAGCGCGCCGTCCGGCCGTTCCACGCCTTCATGATGCGCCAGGTGCGCGAGCAGGATCTCCGCCTGTTCTTCGACATGGCGCGCATTCCCGCTGCGGCGACGCGCGAGGAAACCCCGCTGCGCGTGCTGGTCCCCGCGTTCATGATCAGCGAACTGCGGCGCGCCTTCGAAATCGGCTTCCTGCTGTTCATTCCGTTCCTCATCATCGACATGGTCGTCGCATCCGTCCTGATGTCGATGGGCATGATGATGCTGCCGCCGGTGATGATGTCGCTGCCGTTCAAGCTGATCTTCTTCGTCCTGGTCGACGGCTGGTACCTGGTCGCAGGCTCGCTGGTCCAGAGCTTCGGAACAGGCTAGCGGCAGCGCGCCCGCTCCCTCCGCCCGATCCGCCCTCCGAACGCTCCGCCGACGCATCGCCGCCGGTCGCGGCGCGCAGGCACCCGCCGGCGCGCTGGTGGCGGCATCGCATCGTCGGCCGCTCCGCGGATCGCGGTTGACATCGCGCGGAGTTCGACGGCGGTATGGCCGTGATGCGCTTCGACATTTCGCAGGGGGGGCTCGCGATGCATTTCCGCAGCAATCTGGTTCGCGCCATTGCCGGTCTGGCCATCGGTGCGCTTGGCGTCCGTTCGGCATCGGCCGCCCCGATTACCTATGCGGTGACCGTCGATACGAGCGCCGTGACCGGTCAGTCGGGATGGATCGACATCCAGTTCAACCCGGGCGGCCTGGATACACAGAGCGCCGTCATCACCATCACCAATTTCGCAACCGACGCGTCGCTTTTCGCCGCGAGCGTCCAGCTTATGGGCGGAGCCTCGGGACTGCTGCCCGGCACCGTGACGATCACCAACAGCAGCGGCTTCAACGACTACTTCGAGTCGCTCACGTTCGGCACCAGCATCACGTTTCAACTGTCCTTCGACGGTCCGGCGCTCGCGGCGCCCAACGGCACCGCGCTCTCCAGCAGCACTTTCGCCCTTGCCTTCTACGACAGTTCCATCACCACCGCGTTGCTGACGACGGATCCGAACGGGATGGCCGGCCTGATCGACGTCAACCTGGACGGAACGACGACCCCGACAACCTTTCCGGTCGCGGTCGGCGGTCTTCCCGCAGTCACATTCACCCCGATTGCCGCCATCGTCGAGCCGCCAAGTCTTCCGCTCCTGCTGGCCGGCCTTCTCGGACTGCTCGCCGTCGCGGGCTCCCGCCGCATTGTGCGGCAGAGGTCGCGCTCCACGGCGTGACAGCGCCGCCCGCCGGCGGCACGACGAACCGTATCGCCTAGCCGGTCGCGCCGCCGTGCGCCGCGATCCGCTGCAGGATCGCGCGCACGAGATGCCGGGGCGAACGCACCCGCAGCACGTCGATCGCGATCGGCCGTCCGTCGACCGAAAGGTCGAGCCCGGTCAACGCCAGCTTCGCGTTCTTGTAGGTGTTGTAGCGATAGCTCTCGTACCGCCAGCGGGGCCACGGGGCCTGGATCACCGCGCCGTCGGCGGTGACGATGGTAAAATCCGTCTCGGTGGCGCGGAAGATCCAGGGATGGCCATCGGCGTCGCGGAAGCGCCACACCAGAAACCATCCGAGCAATAGGAAGAGGAACAGTCCCGCCGCAATTGGAACGCCGGCGACGATAAACAGCGACAGCGCGAACGTGTCGGGGCCCGTGATCGTCGGATCGCGAAAGCCGTGCAGGATCCCTGCGGCTGCGAGGACACCGGCATTGGCAACCGCCAGTGCGGCCATCGTGGCGGCGACGATCGTGAGGACATGGCGCATCTGGTCGCGACGCGAACGTTCCCGCGTGTCCAGCGGCAAAGCCACCGTACCGCGCGCGGCGTTGCGCAGCATGCTGTCCTGCCACTCGGTCCCCGTCGTCGCCATCGCATGATGGTGGCCCGTGCGCAGCCGCCTGCCAAGCCTGCAAGGAAGCAGTTGCATCGGCCGTCGGTCTGCGCTTTAAGGACCGCCCTTCTTCCCCCGGTGGACAGACATGGCCAAGGCGATCGGCATCGACTTCGGCACGACGAACAGCGTCGTCTCGGTCCTCGGCGCGGACGGCTCGATTGCCACCCGCAAGCATGCGGCCGGTGCATCGCTCACCGAGACCTTCCGATCGATCCTCTGTTTCTGGGAGGAAGAAAAGCCCGGCCGCACCGTCCTGCACCACGAGGCCGGCCCGGCCGCGATCCAGGCCTATCTCGACGACCCGCTGGACAGCCGGCTGATCATGTCGATGAAGACCTATCTCGCCCAGCGCAGCTTCAGCGAGACCCGGATATTCCTGCGCCGCTACACGCTCGAGCGGCTGGTCGCGACCTTTCTCCGCTCCCTGCTCGGCGAGCTGCCGGCCGGGATTCCGATCGTTGTCGGCCGCCCCGTGCGTTTCGCCGGCGATCATGCGGACGACGAATTCGGCGCGGCGAGGCTGCGTGCCGCCTATGCCGAAGCCGGCCTGCACGACGTCACAGTCGCGTTCGAGCCCGAAGGGGCCGGATACCGCTTCGCCCGCACGCTCGAGCGTGCGGCCACAGTCCTGGTCGGCGACTTCGGCGGGGGCACCAGCGACTTCTCGCTGATGCGCTTCGAGCCGGGCGCCGCGCGGCGCGTCGTCCCGCTCGGCCACGCCGGCATCGGGATTGCTGGCGACGTCTTCGACTATCGGATCATCGATGCGGTGATCTCGCCCCTGCTCGGCAAGGGCGACAGCTTCACCGTGATGGGCAAGCGGCTGCCGGTGCCGCCGGACTACTATGCAGCATTCGCGCGCTGGCACCGCCTGTCGCTGATGCGCACGCCGCGGATGCTGCGCGAAATCGCCGAGGTCGCCCACGGCGCCGACCATCCGGAGCGCCTGCGCAACCTGATCGCGCTGATCGACGACGAGCGCGGCTACCAGCTCTACCAGACCGTCGCCAACGCCAAGGCCGCGCTGTCGCACCACGAGACGACGCGGCTCGACTTCCGCCACAGGGACTTTGCCGTCGACATCGAATTGACGCGCCGCGACTTCGAAACCTGGATCGCCGGCGACCTCGCGCGCATCGCCGAGACGGTCGACCAGGCGCTGGCGAGCGCCGGCCTCGATCCCACTTCGGTCGATCACGTATTTCTCACCGGCGGCACGTCGTTCGTCCCTGCGGTGCGGGCCCTGTTCGTCGACCGCTTCGGCGCACGCAAGCTGGTCGGCGGCGGCGAGTTCGTCTCGGTCGCCGAAGGGCTGGCGCTGATCGGCGGGGATATGGCGGGCTGACTACGACCCCGCCCGCGCCTCGCGCGCGAAGCGTTCGCGGTAGCTGGTCATGAAGTTCTGGAACGGCGCCGCGGCCTGGACGCGCAGCGCCACGGCCTGCATGTCCGCCGGTGGCGCGCCGCGCTCGCTGACGAGGACGTTGAACATGTCCTTGAACGGCGTCGCCTGCATGGCGCCGGCATAGCGCTGGCGCGTGCGCGACACCGCGGCGGTTTCCCCTGCGAGCACGCTGGCCACGGAAAGCTGCAGGATCTGCCGTGACTGCTCGGCCGGCATCGCGCCGGTCGCCGGCGGGGCGCCCGCAAGACGTTCGAGCACCGGAACCGCGCGGGCCCAGTTCCGCATGCTCTGCAGGATATCGGCGCGCAGCAGGTCGGCATCGCGCGCGTCGTCGCCGTTGAGCCGCGCCAGCGCCTCGTCGGGTCGACCGAGATCGGCGAGTGCCCGAGCCTCGAGGCGACGGCGCTCGCGCTGCAGTTCCGCCGGCAGGTTCGGGCTGGCGCTGGCTGCGAGCGCGTCGAGCGCCGCCTGCGGTTTGCGATCGAGCAGACGGACGAAAGCGAGCTTCGCGGCCGTGTCGGCGCGATCGGGGCCGGCAGCACGGAAGCGCATCTGCGCATCGAGCAGATCGGCCGCGCGCTCCAACAGGTCGACGCCGATCAGGCGGTCGACGACGCGGCGCACGATCTGCTCTCCGCGCTGGTCCTGCGGGAGTAGGTCGCGGAACTCGTCGAACATCGCAATCGCAGCGACCGGCGGCGCGCGCTCGGAGTCGCCTTCGGTCCAATAGCGCATGAACGCCGAGCGCATCTCCTCGGTTACCGCGGCCGCATCGGGGTGGCTCGGATAGAGCGCGACGCCTTCACGCAATTTCGACAGCCCGCCGCGATAGTCGCGGGTTTCGAGCAGCAGCCGGCCGAGACGCGCCAGCACGCGGAACTCAAGCGCGTCGCCGCGCCAGGCATAGCGCAGCCGCTCGAGCACCGCGACCGCGTCGGCCGGCGAGATTCGCCGGTCCTGCAGCATCAGGTCGACGCGCGCGAGCGTGGCGAGCACGCGGGTAGGCGACACCGGACCGTTCTCGATCTCCTGCCAGATCCGCGCGGCGGCCTCGCGCTGTTCGCGCGCGGCGAGCAGCAGGCCGCGCAGATAGTCGGCGCGCGCGCGTTCGGTGGAATTGGGATTGCTCGAAATTATCTGCGCCAGCCGATCCTCGGCGGTCTGGTAGCCCTCGCCCAGGATGCGCGCCTCGACGACGTAGAGGCCGAGGCGGTTGGCGAACGGCGGCGGGTAGAACTCGGAAACGTCGCGGGTCTGTGCGAGTTCGGCGATTGCAGCGCGCGGCGCGCCCTCCTCGATCGCGAGCGCCACCCGCCACAGCCCGGCCTCGGGCTGCCCGGTCAGGCTGACATGGCGGAGCTGGCGCGCGGCCTCCTGGACGTCGGCAATCAGCAGCGCCGCGACGCCCCGCATCGCTCGCATTTCCGGGCTTTCGAGCAGCGCCGGCTCCTCTGCCTCGACCAGCCGGAGCAGCCCGACCGCGTCCATGACGAAGCCGTGCGCGAAGAGAAATCGCGCAAGGTCCATCCGCGCGGCATTGCGCTGCGGTGCGCCGGCAGTGGCGACGGCCTGCTGCAGCGCCTGACGATCGGTGGCGAAACTGGCCGGACCGCCGCGCCGCCAGGCGTCGAAGTCCAGCAACGCACCGCGACCGGCCGGGCGCGTGCCGGTCTGCTGGGCCTGCTGGTCGCCCGACAAAAGCATGCCGCCGGACGCCGAAATGTCGATACCGCCCCCGAGCGTGCGAACCTCGACGCCGTCGGCAAGCGGTGCCACGACGGCGCCCTGCGCGGTCGCCGGCAGCCGCACCTGGGGATAGGCGCGCGACGGCGCCAGCCCGGCGCCGCTCAGCGGGGTCGGCACGATGATGAGTTCGTCGCCGGCATCGGGATCACGGACGGCGAGTGCGGAGGTCGCGCCTGGCAGCTCGACCCACAGCCGCTGGCCGCGAGTCTCGCTCGACCGTACCGTGACCTCGGCGGGCAACGGCGGCGGACGCGTCTGACGGAGCAGTTCCACAACCCAGACATTGCCTTCGCGGCGCGCCGCAGCGGCGGCACCGGTCGGGGGCGACAACCGCATGATCGTGCCGTCGCTCGCGACCAGCCCGACCTCGCCGAACAGATCGTCGCGCCGCGCCGTGACCTGCGCGAGTTCGAGTTCCTGTTTGCGATCGAAGGCGATCCAGATCCAGCCGTTGCGTTCGAAGACGGCCGCGCCGACCGGCTCGCTCCAGGGGAAGCGCAGGGTCTGCGCCTCGCCGGCGCGCGCGACCTCGACGACCAGCGGACGCGCCGGCGTCGGCGGTGTCGGCATTGCCGCCTGTTCCACCGCACGCGGTGGCGCAGGAGGCGGTACGGGCGGCGGCGCGGCGGGTGCCGCATCGGCAGCAACCGCGGGCACGGGCGACGCGGGCGGCGAAGGGGGCGACGGCGGCGTGGGTGGCGGCGGCGTCGGTGGTGCGGCAGCCGCCGGCGGTGGCGCCGGGTTCGGCGGCGGAACCGGCACGGTCGCCGGCGCTGGCGTCGCCGCAGCCCCGGGCAGCGCGCTGGCTTGCGCAGGCGGCGGCAGAGCCGCTGGGGCAGGCGGCGGTGCGGCAACATCGGGCGCTGCGGCGGCCGGCGCCCCCTGTGCAGGCGCGGGCGCAATCGGAATCGGTGCCTGCCCGGGGCGAACGCCTGGCGTTATCGCGCCCGGGGCTGGTCCTTGCGCCGCCGGGGGCGCGACAGGGGCCGCTGGCGGGGCGGCAGCTGCGGGCGCAGGCTGCGCCGCGGCCGTCGCCGGGCGATTGCGCTCCGGCACCGTCGGCGGCGCGCGCGTGAAATCGAAGACGACTTTCGGGCCGCTGGTGCTGTGGCGCAGGCTGACGCCCTCGTTGAGCGTCATCGCCACGGTCATGCGCTCGCCGTCGCGGGTGACGGTGACGTTCTGCGCCAGGCGCGACAGGCCGGCGGTCAGCGCGCGTTCGTCGAGCGTCGCGGCGCGTTCGAATACGATCTGGGTACGGCCGCCCTCCTCGCGCACCTGGTAGCGCGTGGTCTGCGGCCAGTCGAAGACCATCCGTTCATACGTCGGATGCTGTCCGAAGCGCACGCCGATGCGGTTCGGTTCCTGCGCTTCTGCGCCGAAGCCGATCGTCGTTGCGAGAATCGCCGCTGCCGTTGCCAGCGTGGCGCGACGGAGCAAGCGGCGCGCCGGGCTTTCTGCGGCGGCGGCGCCTTGCGGGAACATCGTCGGATTTTGCCGCGCTTCTCAGTCTCCGAACAAGGCGTCAATGTCGGCCTGCGAGATCCCCTTGCCTGGGAGCTGCGGGCCGTTGAGCAAATCGGCATCCGCCTGCGTCGGCGCGACCGCGGCAACGGGTGCCGCGCCGGCGAAGCCGGCCGCCGGCGCGTGGCTGGTGTCGCCGAACGCGGTCAGCAGCGCCGAGACCTTGTGGTCGATCTGCTGCAGGGTCTTCACGACCTTGGTGATCCGCTGGCCGGTGATGTCCTGGAAGTTGCACGCCTCGTAGATCCGGGTGACCAGGTCGTTGACCTTTTCCGCATGCGCCGCGGTCAAGTCCGGCTTCATCTTCTCGATCTGCTCCACGCAGTCGAGAATCTCACCCGTCGCGTGTGCGGTCGCGCCGACGACGGCTGTCAGTTCGTCGTTCGCGGTGGGCAGATGGTGATGGCGGATGTCGTGCGGCTGGATCGAGGCGATCTCGCCTTTCGCTGCGGCGATGAAGCTCGCCAAGCCCTGGAGTTCGCCGTAAAGCGAAACGTCGGCCGCGGTGAGGTCGCCATGCAGCGACGCGACGACGCTGCGGACGATGTCGGCGATCTCCTCACGCTCGGCGGCTGATGTGGCGGTCATCTTGATGTGAGCCTCGTTGATTCGCACCGCGGCCAGGCGGCCGTGGGCGGGGACTTGCGACTGGGCCAGAATCCGACTTTAGGAACCCAGACTTAACTTATGGTTAACGCGGTATTTTCGGACGACAAGGTTCGACGAATCTCGCCGTAAGATTGTTCAGCTCCCGGGCGGACGGGGCGGTGCGCCGGTAGGCGCAGCGGCGGCATCCGCGGGCTGATCGCTCTGCGTGCCGGGTACGCGGCGGCGGGCCAGCTCGGAAGCGATCTGGCGGGCGCGGATCGGGTTGAGCTGCGCCAAAATCGGCGCCGCCTTCGCCTCGCGCATGCGCTCGACGAGATCGAGCAGGACCGGCATCTCCATCTGCTCGAAGATCCGCGCCGCTTCGGGCGGGCGCATCGTCTCGAACATGCGGACCAGGCTGCGCCGCCGCTGTTCTTCCTGTTCGTCGACGCGCCGCAGCGCCGTTTCGACGCTGCCCTGAAGCTGGCGCAATTCCTGAAGCTGGGCATCGATGCGCTGCTCGGCTGCTCGCAGCAGGGCCTCGCGCCGTTCGAGGTCGGCCGCACGCTGGTCGATCGCCGCGCGACGGTTGGCAAGATCCTGGAGCACTTCGATCTCCGACGCCGTGAGTTGATCGGGGTCGAGCGTGATGCGTGCTGGCGCCGCCGGTGCAGCAGGTGCGGCGGCCGGCTGGGCCGGAGCGGCGCCGGCCGCGCGGGCTGGCGCCTGACCGGCCGCGGCGGCGGGCGGACGCGCCGCGGCGGGTTGCGCCGGCGTCGCGGCGGCAGGCTGGCCCTGCCCGCTCTGCTGCTGCGGCTGCTGGGCGAAGGCGAGACCGGCGCGCTGATAGAGCTCGGCCGCGCGGATCGTCAAGGCAACCGCGGCAGCTCCGATGACGACAGGCAGGATACGCATGGCAATTGGACCGTTCGGGCGTTCAGCGGAGATTGGCAAGCGCGCGGCGCAGATCGCGATCGATTTCCGCGGCCGATGGCGCGGCCGGCGTCTGCGCTGGGGCCGCAGCACGCACGGCAGCGGCGGCGCTGGGCGTCGCGGCCGCTGCGGGCGCCGCGGCCGACTGGCGGATGCCCACGCTGATGCCGGAGGTCATGCGATCGGCAAGGGGCTCGCCGCGCTCAATCAGAAAGTTGAGATCGTCGCGCAGCGCCTGCGCCTTCACGGTCGCCTGCTCGAGCGTGCGGCCAGCGGTCTCGCTCGTGGCCTTGAGCTGGCCGATCGCGGCCTCGGCCGACTGCGCGGCAGCCGCGAACTTGCTCGCAAGCCCCTCGAGTTCGGCGCGGTCGCGGCGCAGTGCCGTCAGTTTGCGGTTGAGTTCGATCGCATAGCCGATCGCCGCCGCCAGCAGGACGACGACGACGGCGTCAAACACCAGGGCGATGGTCATCAGGTGGATTCCTCGCGCGAAAGACGGCGATCGACGCAGATCGCCACGTTGCCGCCGCGTCGGCCCATCTGGCCGACGAACATCTTCTGCTCGCCGCAGCGAAGCGCGACCGGCGAGCCCGGCGTCGCATTCAACATGATCCGCGTGCCGACCTTGAAATCCATGACGTCCTGCAGGCTCATCATCTGCTGGTCGAGCACCGCCTGGATCGCGATTTCGGTCTGCCAGAGCTCGGTCGCGAGATGGCCTTCCCAGATCGAATCGCGGCCGAACTTCTCGCCGAGGAACATCTGCAGCAGCAGTTCGCGCACCGGCTCGAGCGTGGCGTAGGGCAGCAGCAGTTCGAGGCGGCCGCCGCGGTCTTCCATGTCGATACGCAGCTTGGCGACGATCGCCGCATTGGCGGGGCGCGCGATGCTGGCGAAGCGCGGGTTGGTCTCCAGCCGGTCGAACTTGAACTTGACGGGACTCAGCGGCTCGAAGGCGGCGCCGAGATCCTCGAGCACCACGCCGACCAGGCGCTCGACGAGGTTGCGCTCGATCGTCGTATAGGGCCGGCCTTCGATGCGCATCGCGGCAGTGCCGCGGCGGCCGCCGAGCAGGACGTCGACGATCGAGTAGATGAGCGCGCTGTTGACGGTGATGAGGCCGTAGTTGTCCCACTGCTCGGCCTTGAAGACGCTGAGCATCGCCGGCAGCGGCACCGAGTTCAGGTAGTCGCCGAAGCGCGTCGAGGTGATGCCGTCGATCGAAACCTCGACGTTGTCGGAGGTGAAGTTGCGCAGCGACGTGGTCAGAACGCGCACCAGCCGGTCGAACACGACCTCGAGCATCGGCAGTCGCTCGTAGGACACGAGCGAACTGTTGATGATCGCCTGGATGCCTGAATTGCTGCCGGCGCCGGCGGCGCCGCCGTCGAAGCCGAGCAGGTTGTCGATTTCGTCCTGGCTGAGGACGCGCGTGCCGGTGCCGGAGTCCCCCGCGGCGCTCTCGGCGCCCGCGTCGCCCCCTTCGGGGGTGGCGCCTCCCGCGGCCTCGGCCGCGGCGGC
>JAEUKZ010000034.1 GCA_016793045.1 Alphaproteobacteria bacterium | reverse complement strand
ACGAAGGAGTGGCAGGTCCTGCACCCTCGGCAGGCGCCGCGCGCGCCGTTCAGATCGGGGCGAGCGACGACCAGGTCTGGTCGGCCATGCGCCACAGCAGCTCCGCCGGCTGGGTGCCGACGAAGGCGTAGGCGTAGCCCTGCTCGCGCCAGTAGACGATGTTGACGCTGTCGCGGGTGGCAAGGCGGCCGGGCGTCGTTTCGCCTTCGCTGAATGCGATGACGACGCCGACGAGATCGCCGGTGCGGCCGACATAGAGGAGATGCGCCGCCGGCCGGCCGTTGATGATCAGCATCCGGCCGCCCTGCGGCTGATAGCCGTGCGGCGACAGGTCGGGCACGTTGAGCTGGCGGTTGAGCCGCTGGCTGAACCACTGCTCGAGTTCCCGGATGTGTTCGCCGCTGAAATCGACGAGCAGGCGCTGTTCGCGCTGCAGCGTCGTCGCGTACTCGCGATAGAACCCGGCGACATGATCGAGCCAGCGTTCGCCCATCGCGGGCGTGCGCGCCGCCTCGGCGGGCGCATTGGTCGCGACATTTGTCACCGCCGGTGCGGCGGCCTGCTGCTGGAGATAGCCGCCCTGATAGGCGGCGGCGAGGCCGACCGTCACCGCGACCACCGAGGCGGCGATCGCCTTCGCCGCCATGCCGCCGCCGAGGCCGGCGCGGCGAAGCGGGAAGGGCACGACATTGGCGGCAGCCGGAGCGGCGGCAGGCGGCACGGGCGCTGCAGCCGGCGCGGCCGGCGCTGCCGCCTGGGTCAGCGCCTGGGCCGCGGCAGCCGCCGCCGCGGTCGCGCCGAGCGCGGCCAGCAGGCGGTCGGGGATCGGTTCGTGCAGCGCTTCGGAGAATGCGGCGCGGGCGAATGCGGCGCTGTCGCGCAGTGCGCGGGCGCGGCGGGCGACGGACGGATCCTTGGCGATGGCGCGTTCGATCTCGTGCGCGGTCTCGGAATCGACCTCGCCGTCGACATAGGCCATCAGCATCACGTCATCGACTCGGGGGAGCATGAGGGGACCTCCTTGATTCAGCCTTCCGGATGTCCCAGGCGGACGACGTTCGCGCCGTCGCCGCCTTCGTCGAGCGGATTACCGCCGAGCTCGCGCGACAGTGCTGCGCGGGCGCGCGCCAGCCGGCTCATGACCGTGCCGATCGGGATCGCGAGGATCTCCGCGGCTTCCTTGTAGGTCTGGCCTTCGACGCACACCAACATCATCACCGCACGCTGCTCCTCCGGCAATTTGGCCATCGCCCTCCTCACGGAGGCGAAGGTCAATTGCGCTTCGATGCCACGAGCCCCGTCGACCATCAGCTGCGCTTCCGCAGCTTCGGGTTCGACATTGGACTCGCCCCCTCGGACCCGTTGCGCCCGCTTGTCGTCCAGCCAAATGGTCTGGATGATGCGGAACATCCAACTGTCGAGCCGGGTACCCGGCTGCCATTGGGCGATGCGCGTGAGCGCCCGCTCGCAGGCGGCCTGGACCAGATCGTCCGCCTGGTCTGCGGTCCCAGCGAGGCCGCGCGCAAAGCGACGCAGCCGCGGCAGGAGCGCCACCAGTTGGGCCCTGATCGTGTCGTCGAGAACCGCCATTTCAGGTCGGCCCTCCGGCCCGGTCGACAAAATTAGAACGGGAGGGCGCGGCCATTATTCCGTACATCGGACACAATCTCGCCATAAATCCACGCGGGCAGCCCTTGCGGTCTCCGCTCGCGGCGGGCCATGAAAGACCAAAACCTGCTGGAAGTCATTGAAAAAACGCGACGCTCGGGCTTGCGGATCGTGACGAAACGATGCCTCGACAGTCACGGCGACGCCTTTCTAGACTCGTTCGCGCGGTGACCGCGGGCCGCCCCGCGCAACGGTGGAGGACCGGGATGACACGTCTTCGCATGGTCGTGCGGGCCGTCGCGCTCGCGCTCGCATTCGGCATCATCGTACCGTGGACGGGCGCGTCGGCTGCCGACGCAATCATCGCGGTGCGCGCGGAGACGAGTTCGATCGATCCGCATTTCGCGCTGGTCGGCGCCAACCAGGCGATCGCCCAGCATATCTTCGATCCGCTGGTCGACTCGGACGAGAACCAGCGGCCGGCGCCGGGCCTCGCCGAATCCTGGCGGCTGGTCGAGCCGACGCTGTGGGAGTTCCGCCTGCGCGCCGGCGTGACGTTTCATGACGGCTCGCCGCTCACCGCCGCCGACGTCAAGTTCAGCCTCGAGCGCATGCCCAACGTGCCGAACAGCCCGGCACCTTTCGTACGCCTTGCCGGCACGGTCACGGAGATCATCGTCGTGGACGACCGCACGATCCGGCTGCGCACGCGCAGCTACGACCCGTCGGTCCCGCTGCATGCGATGAGCGCCTATGTCGTCTCCGCGCGCGTCGCGGCGAACGCGACGACGGCGGACTTCAACGCCGGCCGCGCGGCGATCGGCAGCGGGCCGTTCCGCTTCGTCGAGTGGACGCCCGGCCAGCGCCTCGTCCTGCGCCGCAACGAGCGCTGGTGGGGCGGGGCGCCGGCCTTCGAGACCGTGACGATCCGCCCGATCCCCGGCGATGCCTCGCGCGTCGCGGCATTGCTGGCGGGCGACGTGCAGATGATCGACGCGGTGCCGCCGGCGGAGATCGAGCGGCTGCGCGCCAACGCCAGCGTCGCGGTGTGGACCGCGCCGTCCTCGCGCATGATCTATCTCGGACTCGAGCAGGAGAGCGACACGGTGGCATCGATCACCGACCAGGCCGGGGCGCCGCTGGCGCGCAATCCGCTCAAGGACGTGCGGGTGCGCCGCGCGATCAGCCACGCGATCAACCGCGCCGCGATCGTCGAGCGGCTGCTGCTCGGCACCGGCCAGGCGGCGGGGCAGATGGTGCCCGCCGGCATGGTCGGCCACGATCCGGAGATCGCGGCGCCGCGCTTCGATGTCGAACTCGCGCGCCGGCTGCTCGCCGAGGCCGGCTATCCGCAGGGCTTCCGCATCACGCTCGCGGCACCCAACAACCGCTACGTCGAGGACAGCCGCACGGCGCAGACGGTGGCACAGTTCCTCGCCCGCGTCGGCATCGCCGTGCGCGTCGAGGTGCTGCCGGCCAACGTCTTCTTCAGCCGCGCGGCGCGGCGGGAGTTCGCCTTCTTCCTGATCGGCTTCGGCACCACCACGGGCGATGCCTATCCCGGCCTCAGCCAGGTGCTCGCGACCTACGACCGCGAACGCGGGCTCGGCGCGCTCAACCGCATGCGCTACAGCAATCCCATCTTCGACCGGCTGCTCGCCGAGGCGCAGGCGCAGACCGACGCGGGCGCGCGCGAGGCGCTGATGCGGCGCGCCACCCGCGTCGCCTTCGTCGACGACCAGGCGATCGTGCCGCTGCACTTCCTCGAGAACGTGTGGGCGACGCGCCGCGGCCTGCGCTATGTCGCGCGCGCGGAGGAGAACACGCTCGCGACATTCCTCGTGCCGGCGGCGCCATGAACGAGCCATTCGACGTTGCGATCGAATCCGACGTCATGGTGGCGATGCGCGACGGCGTGCGCCTCGCCACCGACATCCACCGCCCGGCACGCGACGGGCGCGCGTTGCCGGGGCCATTTCCCGTCGTGCTCGAACGCACGCCCTACGGCAAGACGCAGTCCAGCCGCTCCGAGCGCACCGCGCGCGATCCGAAGCCGGGCGGCCGGGCGGAGGTCGCGCGGGCGTTCGTCGCGCGCGGCTACGCCGTCGTCTACCAGGATTGCCGCGGCCGCCACGGCTCCGAGGGCCGGTTCACCAAGTATCTCGACGACGGGCCCGACGGCGCCGACACCGTGGCGTGGCTCGTCGCCCAGCCGTGGTGCGACGGGCGCGTCGGCACGATGGGGCTGTCCTATGCCGCGCACACCCAGGCGGCGCTGGGCTGCCTTGCACCCGCGGGCCTTGCCGCGCAGGTGATCGACTCGGGCGGCTTCTCCAACGCCTTCCAGGGCGGCATCCGCCAGGGCGGGGCGTTCGAACTCAAGCAGGCGACGTGGGCCTACAACCAGGCGCTGCTGTCGCCCGAAGTCGCCCGCGATCCGGTGCGCCGCGCGGCCCTCGCGGCGGAGGATCTGCGCGCCTGGTTCGCGCGCATGCCGTGGCGTCCCGGCCATTCGCCGCTGCGCTTCGCGCCCGACTACGAGGACTACCTGTTCGAGCAGTGGACGCACGGCGCCTTCGACGACTACTGGAAGCAGGTCGGCATCTACATGGCCGGCTCCTACGACCGCTACGCCGACGTGCCGGTGGTCATCATGAGTTCGTGGTACGACGCCTATACGCGCACCGCGACGGAGAACTACATCGGCCTCAGGTCGCGCAAGGCGGGGCCGGTAAAGCTCATCCTTGGGCCGTGGACGCATGGCGACCGTTCGGTCACCCATGCCGGCGACGTCGACTTCGGCCCCGAGGCGACGATCGACGGCGCGATCGCGCCCGACTGGCGCGAATTCCGGCTGCGCTGGTTCGACCGCTTCCTCAAGGGCGTCGACAACGGCGCCGATCGCGACCCGGCGGTGCGCATTTTCGTGATGGGCGGCGGCTCGGGGCGGCGCAACGAAGCCGGGCGGCTCGACCATGGCGGGCGCTGGCGCGCCGAGGCCGACTGGCCGCTGCCCGACACGCGCTGGACGAACTACTACCTGCACGGCGACGGGACGCTGCGCACGACGCCGCCGGAAGATGCGGCCCCGCCGCTCGAATACGATTTCGATCCGGCGAAGCCGGTGCCGAGCATCGGCGGCACGATCACCTCGGGGCTGCCGCTGATGGAAGGCGGCGCCTACGACCAGGTCGAGGCCGCCGCATTCTACGGCTGCGCGCCGCCCTTCCTGCCGCTGGCGAGCCGGGCGGACATCCTCGTCTTCCAGACCGCGCCGCTCGCCGAGCCGGTCGAGGTGACCGGGCCGATCACGGTAAGGCTGTGGATCGCGTCGGACTGCCCCGACACCGACTTCACCGCGAAGCTGATCGACGTCCATCCGCCCAGCGCCGACTATCCGCGGGGCTACGCGATGAACATCACCGACGGCATCCTGCGCGCGCGCTACCGCTCGTCATGGGAGCATCCGACGCCGATGGAACCCGGCCAGGTCTACGAGGTCGCGGTCGAGCCGTTCCCGACTTCCAACCTGTTCGCGGCGGGCCATCGCATCCGGCTCGACATCGCGAGCAGCAACTTCCCGCATTTCGACGTCAACCCCAACACCGGCGAGCCCGAGGGCCGGGCGCGGCGCAAGCGCATCGCCCGCAACAGCGTGTTCGTCGACCGCGCACGGCCGTCGCATGTCGTGCTGCCGGTGATCGCGCGGCGCTGAGCCTACCGCCGCATCGAGCCGAAGAGGCCGCGCAGGATCTGGGTCGCGACCTGCCGGCCGACGGTGCCGGCGACGTTGCGGGCGACGGACTTGACGATGGTCTCGCCGAGGCCCTGCCGCCTCCCGTTGCCGGACATGCCGCCGAGGATCGAGCCGAGCGTGCCGGCGATGCCGCCCTGCTGGGCGGGCGCCTGCTCGCCCGGGCGGAAGATCGGCTGGCGCCCGCCTGCCGGTGCCGGTTGAGGCTGTGCCGGCGCGCTGCCCGGCGCGCCGGGCCAGCCGCCCGCGGCGGGTGCCGGCGTCGCGCCGGCCGGAGCGCCGGGCGCGCCGGGCCAGCTCACGGGCTGCGAGACGGTGGGAGCACCCCAGGCCGGAGCGGGCGCCGCCGCCGCGGGCGGCGCGTCGCCGCGGAGCTGTTCGAAGGCGGACTGGCGGTCGACCGCCTGCTCGTATTTGCCGAGCAGCGGCGAGGCGCCGACGATCGCGGCGCGCTCGGCCGGCGTGATCGCGCCGAGGCGCGAGCGCGGCGGCGCCACCATCGCGCGCTCGACGACGCCGGGCGTGCCGCTGTCGTCGAGCAGCGAGACCAGCGCCTCGCCGACCGCGAGCTCGGTGATCGCGCGCGCGGTGTCGAGGTTGGGATTGGGGCGGAACGTGTCGGCGGCGGTCTTGACGGCGCGCTGGTCCTTGGGCGTGAAGGCGCGCAGCGCGTGCTGGATGCGATGGCCGAGCTGGCCGAGCACCGTTTCAGGGACGTCGGTCGGGCTCTGGGTGCAGAAATAGACGCCGACGCCCTTGGAGCGGATCAGCCGCACCATCTGCTCGACGCGGGCGATCAGCGCCGGCGGCGCGTCGTTGAACAGCAGATGCGCCTCGTCGAAGAAGAAGACGAGCTTCGGCTTGTCGAGATCGCCTTCCTCCGGAAGACGCTCGAACAATTCGGCCAGCAGCCACAGCAGGAAGGTGGCGTAGAGCCGCGGCCGCATCATCAGCTTGTCCGCGGCGAGGACGTTGATGGCCCCGCGCCCGCGCGCGTCCTGGCGCATGAAGTCGACGAAGTCGAGTTCGGGCTCGCCGATGAAATGATCGCCGCCCTGGGTCTCGAGCGCGAGCAGGGCGCGCTGGATCGTGCCGACCGTCGCGGTGGCGACGTTGCCGTACTGGACGGTGAGCTCCTTCGCGTGATCGTTGACGAAGGTCAGCAGCGCGCGCAGGTCCTTGAGGTCGACCAGCAGCAGGCCATTGTCGTCGGCGATCTTGAAGGCGAGGTTGAGCACGCTCGTCTGGGTGTCGTTGAGTTCGAGCATGCGGCCGAGCAGGATCGGCCCGATCTCCGACACCGTGGCGCGGACCGGATGGCCCTGTTCGCCGAACAGGTCCCAGAAGATCACCGGCGACGCCTCGTAGGCGAAGCCGTCGACGCCGAGCGAGGTCACGCGCTCGCGGATGCGGGGCGAATCCGTGCCGGGCTGTGACAGGCCGGCGATGTCGCCCTTCACGTCGGCGACGAAGCACGGCACGCCCGCGGCCGAGAACCCCTCCGCCAGCACGCGCAGGCTGACGGTCTTGCCGGTGCCGGTGGCGCCCGCGATCAGGCCGTGACGGTTCGCACGCGACAGCGGCAGTTCCAGCCAGGTCCCGGCCTTGGCGACCTTGATCGTCGTCATCGTCGCGTCTCCCTGATCTGCGTCATGCCGGCGCCACAAACGATCCGGCGCGCACCGCCCTTTTCGGACGATGCGCGCCGGGCAGGCGCGGAACCTAGATTGTGCCGGCCGGCGGGCGGCCGGCAAGCGTCACGCGGCCTCGCCGGCCTTCGGCTTGGCGCGGACATAGGCGAGCGCGGTGTGCGACTGGCAATAGGGCTTGCCGACGATCGCGCGCTCGCCGCAGAAGTGGAATCCGGCCTCGTTGGGATGCCCGATCGGCCATTTGCAGGTCTGGTTCGAGAGCTCGACCACGCGCTCCTGCGCCGGGGCGGGCGGTGGCGCGGCGTGCTGGACGTGGCGCGGCTCGACCGGCGCACGCGGCGGCCGGACGATCGCGCTGCGCATGATCACGCGGCGGATCGGCGAGGGCCGGGCGGACAGGTGCAGGCGGTGCGCCTTGCCGACGACGGCGTTCTTCGAGATGCCCAGCCGCTTTCCGATCTCGGATGTGGCCAGTCCGTCGTTCCAAAGCCGCGTCAATTCAGCGATTCGCTCGGGCGTCCAGTCCATATTGCCTCCGTCAACTCCCCAATCGGTGGGCGTCTGGCCAGCGGGAGTATCAATATATAGTGAGACCGCAAGCTTTAGCGAGTCAAGCCCACTCGACGCCTATCCGTTGTGGACAAGTCGCGTCAAGAGCGCTGCCATGCCGGGCCCTCATCAGGACAAAGATGGAACATCTGGCGTGGCGAAAATGGGGCAAAGAAAGCAAGTATGCTACTTCTGCTGATTAATTAGGCAGACACGGGCTTAATCATATGACTTTCAATATGTTTCGAAATGTTACAGGCCGGGCCCTGTGGATAACCTCCATTGTGCAGTGCGTCATTATCGGAATTTTAAGTTGCGCCCTCCGGATCGCTTTGGCATTAGGCAAAGGTACCCTTTGGTGCAGGACTTGAATATCGCTGAAACAGATTGGAGGCACGGATGACGTCTGAAAAGCATCCGAACACGGTTGCAGGTATGTTTACCCGCCGGCGAATTCTTGGTCTTGCCCTTACTATTCCTTTACTTACATTTACCAGAAAGGCGTCTGCGACGTACATTCCGACCGCAAGAAGCCTGAATGTATATAGCCAGAATTCCGGTGAATCTTTCAGCGGCGTTTACTTCGAAAATGGCCGCTATCTGCCCGAAGCGCTGGGCCAACTTAACCGCCTGATGCGCGACAGCCGCAGCGGCTCGATCATCCAGATCGACCCCGAGCTGTTCGATCTGCTCGCCAACCTCTCCAACCTGATGCCGTCGCGCGGACCGATCGAGCTGGTGTCCGGCTTCCGCACCGTCGAGACCAACCGGGCGGCACGCCGCCAGAGCCGGCGGGTCGCCCGCAACAGCCTGCACATGCAGGGCAAGGCGGCGGACATCGTGATTCCCGGCTACAGCATCCGCCAGATGCGCCAGGCGGCGATCTCGCTGCAGGCCGGCGGCGTCGGCACCTATCGCCGCTCGCGCTTCATCCACGTCGACACCGGGCCGGTGCGCAGCTGGTAGACGCACGCGGCCGCCGCAGGCGGCTTGGCGGGCGGACCGCTTTGCGATAAACCGGGCCGCGCGGGAAGGCGGCGAAGCAGCCTGCTCGCTTCGCAAGCAAGCCAGGTCCCGTGCGATGATCCACTGCTACGTCGCCCGCGGGGCGGCCATCCAACGCGTCGAAATCGGGCCCGAAGGGGCCATTCCGCCGGCGCTGTGGCTCGACCTCGACCAGCCCACGGAGGCGGAGCGCCGGTCGGTCGAAGCCGCGCTGGCGATCCCGCTGCCGACGCGCGAGGAAATGCAGGAGATCGAGCCGTCGAGTCGGCTCTATTCCGAAGGCGGCGCGCTGTTCATGACGGCGACGATCATCGCCCACGCCGACGATCCCAACCCGACCGCCAACCCGATCAGCTTCATCCTCGCCCATCGCACCCTGGTCACGCTGCGCTACTCCGACCCGCGCCCGTTCCTGACTTACGGCCAGCGCCTCGTGCGCGCCCAGGCGACGTGCGCGTCGGCGGAGGAGGCGCTGATCGGCATCCTCGAGACGGTGATCGACCGCATCGCCGACATCCTCGAGAAGGTCAGCACCGACCTCGACGCGATCGCCCGGCAGATCTTTGCCGGCGTGGCGGAGCCGGCGGTGGGCGGCGAGCGCAGCGACCTGCAGGTCGTGCTCAAGAACCTGTCGCGCGACGAGGACCTGACCTCGACCGCGCGCGAAAGCCTGCTCGGCCTGCTGCGCGTCGTCCGCTATTTCACCGCCGCCGGCGAAGCGCCGTCGAAGAAGGAATCGAAGGACCAGAAGACGCGCCTCAAGACGATCGCGCGCGACATCGCGATCCTCAACGAGCACGTCTCGTTCGAACTGCAGAAGATCGCGTTCCTGCTCGACGCCACGCTGGGCATGATCAACATCGAGCAGAACCGCATCATCAAGCTGTTCTCTGTCGCCGCCGTGGTGTTCCTGCCGCCGACGCTGGTCGCGAGCATCTACGGCATGAACTTCGACGTGATGCCGGAGCTCAAATGGGTCTTCGGCTACCCGATGGCGATCGCCATGATGATCCTGTCCGCCGTGCTGCCCTATCTCTATTTCAAGCGCCGAGGCTGGCTCTAGGGGCGGCGGTGGACGATCTCGGCGATTTCGTCGTCGGCGCCCTGGTCGCGGCGGCGGGCATCGCGGCGCTGTTCGTCGCGGCGGCGGCCGACGATGGCGCGGGCTATGCCGCGGGCGTGGCCGCCTTCGCGCTCGCAATGGCGTTCGAGTTCTGGCTGATCAAGCGGCGTTTCGACGACGCCCCGCCGAAGGACTGACCGGGTAACGCGCTCAATTCGCCGGCTGGGCGGCCACCGCGCGCGGGATTGCCAGGATCGAGCGCCCCTGCGCGTCCCACGGCCGTTCGACCGTCGGCGCCCCGAAATGGTAGCCCTGCAGGTAGTGCACGCCGCGCCGTTCGAGCAGCGCCGCTTCGGCCGCGGTTTCGACGCACTCGGCGACGGTCGACAGCCCGAACCCGTCGGCGAGGCCGAGCAGGGTGCGGATGAAGAGCTGGTTGTCGATGTTGTCGGTGAGTCCGCGCACGAACGAGCCGTCGATCTTCACGCAGTTGATCGCCAGCATCTTGAGGTAGCGGAACGAGGTGTAGCCGGCGCCGAAATCGTCGAGCGCGATGCGGCAGCCGAGGTCGCGCACCGAGTTGACGAACTGCGCCGTCTCGTCGATGTCCTGGAGCGCCACCGTCTCGGTGATCTCGATGATCATGCGCTCCGCGATCTCCGGCTTGCCGCGTACGAGCGCCGCCAGCATGCGCTGCCAGCTGCGGTCGATCGCGGTGAGGCCGGAGATGTTGATCGCGAATTTGACGTTGGGGACCGCGTGGAGCTCCGCCACCGCGATCTCGAGCGCGCGGCGATCGATCGCGCGCATGATGCTGGTGCGCTCGACGATCGGGATGAAGGCGCCCGCGGCCATCAGCGAGCCGTCTTCGCGGCGCAGGCGCAGCAGGCATTCGTAGTGGTCGACCTCGCGCGTGCCGGCGGCGACGATCGGCTGGACCGCGGTGATCAGGCGGCCGCTCTTGAGCGCCTGCTGCACTTCCTCGCCGATCGACAGCGCGCGCCGGCGTTCGTCGCGATGCTCGGGCGAGTCGTCGAACTGGACGAAGCAGTTGCGGCCGCTGGCCTTGGCTTCCTGGAGCGCCGAATCGGCGCGCGTCATCGCCTCGTGGGCCGAAGGCCACTGGTCGAGAAACGGCACCCCGCCGACCGAGACCGAAACGTGGATCGGCCCGTTGGGCGTGTCGATCGCGCTTTGCGAGACCGCGCGCAGGATGCGGTCCGCCGCCGACGGCATGTCGCCTTCGGGACAGGGGGCGAGGACGATGCCGAAGCGGTCGCCGTCGAGGCGCCCGATGACGTCGGAGGCGCGCAGCGAGCGGTCGAGGCGCTGGCCGACGCCGACGATCACCGCGTCGGCGGTGGCGTGGCCGTAGGCCTCGTTGACCGCGGCGAGCCGGTCGATGCCGACGACCATGTAGGCGCCGGGCGTGTTGTAGCGCTGGGCATAGGACAGCGCATGGGTCAGCGCCTCCTTGAGCCGCGAGCGATTGAAATGGCCGGTGAGCTCGTCATAGCGGGCGAGGTATTCCAGGCGCGAGTCGACGCGCTTGCGCTGTGTGATGTTGCGCAGGCTGCCGCACAGGCGTTGCGCCTTGCCGTCGCGGTCGAGGATCGCCGAGCCGCGCTCGTGCGCCCAACTCGTCGCGCCGTCGCTGTTGATGATGCGGAACTCGCAGTCGAAATGGCTATTGCCGTCGAGGTGGTCCGCCAGCGCCTTGTCGCGCTTGGGCAGGTCGCCGCCGTGAATCATCGCGCGGAAGGCTTCGGCGGTGACCGGCGGGGGCACCTCGGGCCCGAGCAGCACTTCGCTCGCGCCCCACCACGTGATCTGGCCGGTGGCCAGGTTCCAGTCGTAGGCAATATCGCCGGCTGCAGCGATTGCGGTCCGCAGTCTCTGGAAATCGTCGCCGTCGTGCATTGCTACAAACCCCGGTTCCGACCGTCGCAATCCCCGCTTCGCGAAAGGATGTTGTGCGCGAAGAAACTCAGGCTAGAGGCGGTGGGTTAACAAACCGGTAATTGTGCGGCCAAAGCACCTGCAATTTAGCGCGTTTTCGGGCGGGGGCGCCAAGAAAGCGACGGCCGGATCCGGCTGCCCGAATCCGGCCGTGCGACGGGACGTCAGGCGGTATCAGGCAGCGCGCTTGAGCGCTCCCGAGAGGATGTCGAACATCTGATCGACCTGGCCCTTGCTGACGATCAGCGGCGGCGACAGGGCGACGATGTCGCCGGTCGTGCGGACGAGCAGGCCGCGCTCGAAGCAATCGAGGAAGACATCGAAGGCCCGCGCGGTCGGCTTGCCCGCGCGCGATTCGAGCTCAATCCCCGCGACGATGCCGAGATTGCGCAGGTCGATGACGTGCGGCAGGCCCTTGAGCGAATGGACCGCGTCCTCCCAGTACGACGACAGCCCGGCCGCACGCTCGAACAGCCCCTCCTTCGCGTAGATGTCGAGGGTGGCGAGGCCGGCGGCGGCGGCGAGCGGGTGGCCGGAGTAGGTGTAGCCGTGGAACAGCTCGATCATGTGATCGGGCCCGTTCATGAAGGCGTCGTACATCTTGTCGCGCACGAGCACCGCGCCCATCGGCACGGTGGCATTGGTCAGGCCCTTGGCGAGCGTGATCATGTCCGGCACGACGCCGAAGCGTTCGACCGCGAATGACGTGCCGAGGCGGCCGAAGCCGGTGATGACCTCGTCGAAGATCAGCAGGATGCCGTACTTGTCGCAGATCGCGCGCAGCCGCTCGAGATAGCCCTTTGGCGGCACGAGCACGCCGGTCGAGCCGGCGACCGGCTCGACGATCACCGCGGCGATGGTCGAGGCGTCGTGGATCTGCACCAGCCGCTCGAGATCGTCGGCGAATTCGGCGCCGTGCGCCGGCTCGCCGCGCGAGAAGGCGTTGCGCGCCGGGTCGTGGGTGTGGCGCAGATGGTCGACGAAGGGCAGTTCCATGCCGAACTGCTTGCGGTTGGCCGAGATGCCGCCGACCGAGATGCCGCCGAAGCCGACCCCGTGATAGCCGCGCGAGCGCCCGATCAGGCGCTTGCGGGTCGCCTGGCCCGTCGCCTGGTGATAGGCGAGCGCGATCTTCAGCGCCGTGTCGACCGACTCCGAGCCGGAATTGGTGAAGAACACCTTGTTGAGGTCGGCCGGCGCCATCTGCGCAAGCCGTGCCGCCAGTTCGAAGGCCGTCGGGTGGCCCATCTGGAAGGCGGGGGCGAAATCCATCTTCGCCGCCTGCTGGCGGATCGCCTCGACGATCGGCTCGCGACAATGGCCGGCGTTGACACACCACAGCCCGGCGGTGCCGTCGAGGATCTGCCGCCCGTCCGAGGCGGTGTAGTGCATGTCCTTGGCGCCGACCAGCAGGCGCGGCGTGCGCTTGAACTGGCGGTTGGCCGAGAACGGCATCCACATCGCATCGAGGTTGTTGGTGTCGATCGGCTTGAGGGCGGCTTTGGACATGCGGGGCTCCCGATTCAGGTCGGCAGAACCGTAGCATAGCGGTGCAGAGCGTCGCGACCGGTGCGTCTTCATGCCACCTCTGCGCCGGTCGGGTGACGAGGCGCCGCGCGGCAATATGGTTACGATCCGCAGCAATGCGTTAACCATCTGATGAAATTGGACTTCTCGCAGTTTATTAAACTGTTATAAGTGTTTTAGGGGCATCGTGCGGGAGGGCATGATGACAGACGTCGCACGCACCAGCTTTTCATCGCTTTCGGGCGCCGTCCTGGCGAAGCCGGACGCGTACGCGCGCGCGCGCTATCAGGCCGCGAACGACCGCTACGCCCACTACGACCGCGATCCCGATCTGCGTTCGCGCAGCCGGGCGCCGGTTCTCGAGGCCTGGAGCGACGGCGAGGGCTTCGCGGTCGAGGAGCATCGGCCGCGCGCCGCGTTCGCGGCCCAGCTTTTCGCCCAGGAGAACCCCGGCACGCGCGCCCATGTCGAGGACTATGCCGGCGTGAGCGCATCGTATGCGCGCGCCGAGCAGCGCCCGAGCCAGCCGCGGACCGGCGCCGCCGTCACGATCGAGCTCTGATCGCGCGAGCCCGCACCGCGGCCGCGCGGCCGGCCGCCTTGTCGCCATCCGGCCCAGCGCCTATCGTGCCCTCCGACCCGAATCCGCGGAGGAGATCGCGACGATGACGAGTGCTGCCGACACTGTGCTGAAGCTGATCGACCGCGGAACCGGCGGCCGTCCGGCGATCGGCGCGCCGGGACGTCAGCCGATGACCTTCGCGGGCCTCACGGCGCTGGCGCGGCGGACCATCGCGACGCTCAACACCTACGGCATCGGGCGCAACCGCCGCGTCGCCATCGTGCTCGACAACGGACCGGAGATGGCCTCGGCGTTCATCGCCATCGCCGCGGCGGCAACGACCGCGCCGCTCAATCCGGGATACCGCCTGGAAGAGTTCGAGTTCTATCTGGCCGACCTCAAGGCGGCGGCGCTCGTCGTCGCGAAGGGCGCGCCGACGCCGGCGCGCGAGGCGGCGGCGAAGCTCGGCATCCCGATCATGGAGCTGGTGGCGCCGCCGGTCGGCGCGCCGGGCGATTTCGTCCTCGAGCCGACGCAGAAGATGCCCGACACGGTCGCCGACGGGCCGGCGCAGGCGGACGACGTCGCGCTGGTGCTGCACACCTCGGGCACGACCTCGCGGCCGAAGATCGTGCCGCTGAGCCACGCGAACATCTGCGCCTCGGCGCGGCACATCCGCGAGACCATCGCGCTGTCGCCCGACGACGTCTGCCTCAACATCATGCCGCTCTTCCACATCCACGGCCTGATCGCGGCGGTGCTGTCGTCGCTCGGCGCCGGCGCCTCGGTGGTGTGCACGCCGGGATTCAACGCGCTCAAGTTCTTCGGCTGGCTCGATGAGGTTAAGCCCTCCTGGTACACCGCGGTGCCGACGATGCACCAGGCGATCCTGGCGCGGGGCGACCGCAACAAGGAGATCATCGCGCGCGCCCGGCTGCGCCTGATCCGCTCGTCCTCGGCTTCGCTGCCGCCGCAGGTCATGGCGGCGCTGGAAGAGACCTTCCGCTGCCCGGTGATCGAGAGCTACGGCATGACCGAGGCCGCGCACCAGATGGCCTCCAACCCGCTGCCGCCGCGCACCCGCAAGCCGGGTTCGGTCGGCGTCGCCGCCGGCCCCGACGTCGCGATCATGGACGAGGCGGGCAACCTGCTGCCCACGGGAGGGCTGGGCGAGGTCGTCATCCGCGGGCCGAACGTGACCAGGGGCTATGAGAGCAACCCCGACGCCAACGCCAAGGCGTTCGCGAACGGGTGGTTCCGCACCGGCGACCAGGGCACGCTCGACGACGAGGGCTATCTGCGCATCACCGGCCGGCTCAAGGAGCTGATCAACCGCGGCGGCGAGAAGGTCTCGCCGCTCGAGGTCGACGAGATCCTGATGGATCATCCGGCGGTCCAGCAGGCCGTCACCTTCGCGATGCCGCACGACAAGCTCGGCGAGGAGGTCGCCGCCGCGGTCGTGCTGCGCGAGGGCGAGAGCGCCAGCGAACGCGACATCAGGGACTTCGCGGCCAAGCGCCTCGCCGACTTCAAGGTGCCGCGCAAGGTCGTGATCCTCGCCGAGATTCCCAAGGGCGCGACCGGCAAGCTCCAGCGCATCGGGCTCGCGCAGAAATTGGGATTGGGCGCGTGAAGCTCTGCGTCTTCGGGGCCGGGGCCATCGGCGGCTATCTCGCGGTCAAGCTCGCGAAGGCCGGCGTCGCGGTTTCGCTGGTGGCGCGGGGCCCGCATCTCGCGGCGATCCGCGCCAACGGTCTCACGCTGCGGAGCGAGGGCGAGACCCACAGCGTCCGCCTGCCGGCGAGCGACAATCCCGCCGATCTCGGACCCCAGGACTACGTCATGGTCGGCCTGAAGGCGCATCAGCTGCCGGCGGCGGCGCCGACGATGAAGCCGCTGCTGGGCGAGGACACCGCGATCGTCGCGGCGATGAACGGCGTGCCGTGGTGGTATTTCTACGGCGTCGCGGGTCCGTTCCGCGATGCGCGGCTCAAGAGCATCGATCCTGAGGGGACGGTGTGGGAGAACCTGCATCCGCGCCGCGCCATCGGCTGCATCGTCTATCCGGCGGCGGAGATCGCCGAGCCGGGCGTCATCAACCACACCTATTCGAACCGCTTCGATCTCGGCGAGCCTGACGGCACGCGCTCGCCGCGCGTCGAGGCGCTCTCGCAGGCGATGATCAAGGCGGGGCTCAAGGCGCCGATCCGGCCGCGCATTCGCGACGATTTGTGGGTCAAGCTTTGGGGCAATCTCTGCTTCAATCCGGTGTCGCTGCTCACCGGCGCCACGCTCGAGGCGATCGCCACCGATCCCGGCACGCGCGCGGTGTGCCGCGCCATGATGGTCGAGGCGCGCGCCATGGCCGAGAAGCTCGGCGTCACCTTCGCGATCGACGTCGACAAGCGCATCGCGGGCGCGCAGGGCGTCGGCGCGCACAAGACCTCGATGCTGCAGGACCTCGAGCGCGGCCGACCGGTCGAACTCGACGCGCTGCTCGGCGTCGTCATCGAGATGGCGAGACTCGTCGACCACCCTGTGCCGATGTGCGAGGCGGTGCTGGCGCTCGCGCGCCAGAAGGCCGCGACCGCCGGCGTGCTGCCGAAATAGCGTGGCGACCTCGCCCTGCATCGGCGTGTGCCGCCTCGACCCGCAGGGGCGGACTTGCGTCGGCTGCGGGCGTACGATCGCGGAGATCGCCGCCTGGCCCTCGCTCGACGAGGATGAGCGCCGGCGCATCGTCGCACGGCTGCGCCAGCAGTCCGACGCGCCGCCGAAGGCTGCCGCGCCGTGAGCGGCCCGGTCTTCGGCCGCTTTTCCTGGCCCGGCCACCGCGAGATGGAGCGTCTGATGCGCTCGCCGCTCGGCGCGCTCGCCGAGCAGCCCTGGCTCGATACGGTCGGGATCTTCGCGCTGCGGCGCTGGTACTTTCCGCTGTCGCGCCTGTGGGCGGCCGCCGGCATTTCCGACGGGCTGGTGACGAGCTTTCTCGATGCCGCCGGCATCGCGCCGGGCCGCGGCACCGTCGCGGCCGCGGCGCAGCTTGCGCTCGCGCGCTACGGTGCCGCGCGGCGGCGCCTGAATGCGGCGACGCAGGCCTGGGACGCGGCCTTCTTCGAAGGGCGCGGCGCGGGGCAGCCCGCCGAAGCGCTCGCGCATCTTGACGGCGAGCGCCTTGCCGCAGCCTTCGCTCATGTCACGACGCGCGCGGCCTTCTATCCGCTCTGGCTGCTCGCCGATCCGCCGCCGGTGCGCTGGGACATCGCGCCGCCGGCGCAGCTCGACGCGATCCACGGCGCGATGCGCGAGCACCCCGAGCGCGCCTATGGCGCGCCGGCTGAAACGCCGATCGCGGTCTCGCCGCCTCACCGCGCGGCGGCGGGCACGCGGCGCTGGCTGCGCTTCGCCTCGCCGTCGCCGCGCATGGGTGACTTCGCCTTTGCGCGCGTGACCGAGCCGCCGGACGCGAAGGACGCGCCGAGCGTGATCGTCGCCAACGGCGTGTGCATCGAGGTCGACTACGTCGAGGGCGGGCTCGACGTCGCCGGCACGCTCGCCGGCATGGGCGTGCGCGTGATCGAGCTGGTGACGCCCTGGCACGGGCGGCGCACCCAGCCCGGCTGGTACGGCGGCGAGGCGTTCTTCGGCCGCGCGCCGCTCGGCGCGATCGACCTGTTCGTCGCCGAGGTGAAGGAGATCGCGGCGCTCGTCGGCTGGGCGCGCGCGCAGTTCGGCACGCCGGTCGGCATCGCGGGATTCTCGCTCGGCGCGCTGGCGAGCCAACTCGTGGCGACGCATTGCGCGCATTGGCCGGCGGCGCTGCGCCCCGACGCGCTGCTGCTGGCCGCGCATAGCGGCCGGCTCGAAAACGTCACCTTCGCCGGCCGCCTGACGGTGGAACTCGGGCTCGGCGACGCGCTGACGGCTTCAGGCTGGACGCGCGAGACCCTGATGGGCTGGCTGCCGCTGCTCAATCCGGGGCCGGCCGCCGGCATCGATCCCGCTCGCATCGTCTCGGTCGTCGGGCTCGCCGACCGCATCACGCCGGCGCAGGACGGCGTCGAACTCTGCGAACGCTGGCGCATCCCGGCGGCGAACCGCTTCGTGTCCAACCAGTGCCATTTCAGCAAACCGGTGCATCTCTACCGGCATCGCGCGCCGCTCGAACGCTTCCACGCGCTGCTCACGGGCGCGGCTCAGTCGAACAGCTCTTCGAGGAACGATTTGCGGCGATAGGGCTTGTGGCCGCCTTCGTAGCGCCGGTCGTCGGTGCGCGGCGGCTCCGGCCGCACGGGCACCGTCGGATAGGCCGCCGGCGCGGCCGCCATCTGGGCAGGCGCGGGCGCCGATGCGGTGGCGTTGCGCTCGATGATCTTGTCGAGCTCGCCGCGGTCGAGCCACACGCCGCGGCATTTCGGGCAGTAGTCGATCTCGATGCCCTGCCGCTCGCTCATCACCAGATCGGGATCGCCACAGACCGGACACTTCATCGTCGCCACCTCCGCGGATGCTTTCGCGCAGGCGTAGATAGGGCGGCGGCGGCGGATTTCCACCCCTTCGGGCGTAGGGTTTTGCGCCGCCGCGTGCGCGGGCGGATTCCTATGCGCCGCGCGGCGTGAAGCTGCGCGCGGACACGTACTGCGGCGGCCAGGGCAGCTCGTACCCCTGCTCGTAGGCGGCGTGGCGCGTCCAGTAGGGATCGTAGAGATGCGCGCGCGCGAGCACGCAGAGATCGGCGCGGCCGGCGGCGAGAATCGAATTGACGTCCGCCCAGGAGGAGATCGCGCCGACGGTCATCGTCGGGATGCCGGCCTCGTGGCGCACGCGATCGGCGAACGGCGTCTGGAACAGCCGCCCGTAGACCGGTGCGTCGTCGGGGACGGTCTGCCCGGCGGAGACGTCGACGATGTCGCAGCCGTGCGCCTTGAAGGCGCGCGCGATCGCGACCGCGTCGTCGCCGGTGTTGCCGCCGTCCTTCCAGTCGGTCGCCGAGATGCGCACCGAGATCGGCTTGGCCGCCGGCCAAACGGCGCGGATCGCGTCGAAGACCTCGAGCGGGTAGCGCAGGCGGTTCTCGACCGACCCGCCGTATTCGTCGGCGCGCCGGTTGGTGAGCGGCGACAGGAAGCTCGCCAGCAGATAGCCGTGCGCGCAGTGAAGCTCGATCAGGTCGAACCCGGCCTGGTCGGCCATCGTCGTCGCGCGCACGAAATCGTCGCGCACGCGGTCCATGTCGGCGCGCGTCATCTCGCGCGGCGTCTGCGAGCCGGGCTTGTAGGGGAGGGCCGAGGCCGCAATGAGCGGCCAGTTGCCGCTGTCGAGCGGCTGGTCGATGCCCTCCCACAGCTTCTTGGTCGAGCCCTTGCGGCCGGCATGGGCGAGTTGGATGCCGATCTTGGCCGGGCTGTTGGCGTGGACGAAGTCGACGACGCGCTTCCACGCCGGCACGTGGTCCGGCTTGTACATGCCGGTGCAGCCGGGCGAGATGCGGCCGTCGGCGCTGACGTCGGTCATCTCGGTCAAGATCAGTCCGGCGCCGCCGAGCGCGCGGCTGCCGAGATGGACGAGCTGCCAGTCGTTCGCGGTGCCGTCTTCGGCCGAGTACTGGCACATCGGCGAAACGACGACGCGGTTGGGGATCACGAGCGCGCGCAGCTTGAACGGCGTGAACATCGGCGGCGGCGGCGGGTCGGCCGGCACGTTGACGCCGGACTGGTTCGCCGCCTTGCCCGCGAACCACGTGTCGACGCGGCGCACGAACTCGGGATCGCGGCGCTTCAGGTTGGAATGCGTGATGCGCAGCGAGCGCGTCAGCATCGAGAAGGCGAACTGGGTCGGCTCGAGCTTGCCGAAATAGCGCTCGGTCTCCTCGAACCACTCCATGCTGACCTGGGCGGCGCGCTGCACGCTGTCGACGCCGGGGCGGCGGGCGACCTCGTAGGCCTCCAGCGCCGCCTCGACCGAGTGACTGGAATTGAGCGCGTCGGCGAGCGCGATCGCATCCTCCATGGCGAGCTTGGTGCCGGAGCCGATCGAGTAGTGCGCGGTGTGCAGCGCGTCGCCCATCAGCACGATGTTCCGGTGGTGCCAGCGCTCGTTCTTGATCGCAGGGAAGCTGCGCCACAGCGAGCGGTTCTTGATCAGCCGATGGGGCCCGAGCTCCGCCGCGAAGAGGTGCTCGCAATAGGCGATCGTCTCGTCCTCGGTCGCCTCGTCCATGCCGGCCTTCTTCCAGGCCGCCTCGGACGTCTCGACGATGAAGGTCGAGTGGTCCTTTTCGTACTGGTAGGCGTGGACGCGCCACAGCCCGGCATCGTTGTGCTTGAAGTAGAACGTGAAGGCAGGGAAGGGCTTGGTGGTGCCGAGCCACACGAAGCGGTTCGGCCGCATGATCACCGAGGGCTTGAAGTGCTCGGCATAGCGGCTGCGGATCGCCGAGTTGACGCCGTCGGCGGCGAGGATGAGGTCGACGCCCTGGAACTCGGCCAGGTCGGCGACGTCGCGCTGGAAGTGGATCTTGACGCCCAGCGCCATCGCGCGCCGCTGCAGGATCTGCAGCAGGGTCTTGCGCGACAGGCCGGAGAAGCCGTGGCCCTTCGACGTCAGGACCTCGCCGCCGTAGTGGATGTCGATGTCGTCCCAGTGCGCGAAGTGGCCGACGATCTCGTCCTGCGATTCGGGGTCGGCTGCGCCGAAGCCTTCGAGCGTCGCGTCGGAGAACACGACGCCGAAGCCGAAGGTGTCGTCGGGCTTGTTGCGTTCGTAGACCACGATCTCATGCGCCGGATCGGCCTTCTTCATGAGGATGGCGAGATAGAGGCCGGCCGGTCCGCCGCCGATGCTGACGATTTGCACGTGAAGCCCCGTTTGATTGGTCTGGCCCGAGGAATAGTCCGACTGTGCGCGCCGGGACAAGCCCGGCCTTAACCTGCAACAAGGATCATCCGCAGCCCGTCCCACAGGAAGCGGATTCCCACCAGCACCAGCATGGCGTTGCAGATGCGATAGAACAGCCGCTCGTCGACCCGCGCATGCAGCCAGCGCCCCATCGCCATGCCGACCGGGGCGAGCGGCAGCAGGACGAGCGATGTCAGCACGTTCTGCGGCGCGAACTGGCCGAGCGCCCAGAAGGGCACGACCTTCGCCCAGTTGATGACCGCGAAGAAATAGATCGTCGTGCCGGTGAACAGCGTCTTGTCGAGGCGCTGCGGCAGCAGATAGACCGACAGCGGCGGCCCGCCGGCATTGGCGATGAAGCTGGTCAGGCCGGAGATGGAGGACCAGAACACGCCCTTCGGCCATGACGGGCCCTGCTGCACGGCGGCCGTGAAGCGCGCGCGCAGCCATGCCTGCAGCGGATAGCCCGCCGCGACCGTGCCGATGATCAGGCGGATCCAGCCCTCGCCGAGATGGCGGAACGACAGGTAGCCGAGCAGCGTCCCGAGCAGCCCGCCCGGCAGCAGAATGCGCATGTTCGCGCCGTCCCAGCGGCCGCGATACATGAACAGGCCGATGACATCCATGGCGATCAGCAGCGGCAGCATGATCGCCGCCGCCTGCGGCACCGGCACCATGAAGGCGAGCATCGGCAGCGCGATCGCGCCGATGCCCATGCCGAACCCGCCCTTGGAGATGCCGAGGACGAGGAAGGCGGGAACGGCGAGGGCGTAGAACGCGGCGTCTTGGATCACGGGCTGCTCGTGCTGGCGGTCCGGTCCTTGATAGGCCTTCGCCGGCACGCCGGCAAATGCGCTGCATGCGGGGGCCGGTTGCGGGCGCCGCCGGCCGGTGCGAAGGTCGCGCCATGCCTCGCGCATGGATGGCCCTCGCGTTCGCCGCCGCGCTCGGGCCGGCGGCGCCGCTCGGCGCGGTCGAGCTGCCGGTCGGCGCCGCCGTCGTCGAGCACGTGCGCGCGCTCGAGGCGATCGACGGGGCGACGCTGCGGCTCGCCGACGAGCGCACGCTGCGGCTCGCCAATCTCGTCGTCCCGCTGCCCGATCTCGACCGCGCCGGGCGCCGGCTCGAGGCTGCCGCGGAGCGGGCGCGCCAGCACCTTGCCGCGTTCGCGCCCGGGGAGCTTGGTCTGCTCGGCGCCGTGCCGCCGGTCGATCGTTACCGGCGGGTGGTCGCCCAGGCGGCGATTGGCGGGCGGTGGGTGCAGGGCGAGATGGTCGTGGCGGGCCTCGCCCAGGTCGGGGTCGACGCCGCGACGCGTCAATGGGTCGCACCGCTGCTCGCGCTCGAGGCGCGGGCGCGCGCGTCGCGTGCCGGCTTCTGGGGCGACGGCACGTTCCGCGTGCTGTCGGCCTCGGCGCCGGGACGCTTCGACGAGGGCTTCGCGATCCTGGAAGGGCGCGTCGAGGGGCTGGAGACCCGCGCCGGCGTGACGCAGCTGCGCTTCGGCACCGAGCGCACGCGCGCGCTGACCGTTTCGGTGGTGGCGGGACAGCGCGCGGCCTTCCGGGCCGCCGGAATCGAGCCGCCGCGCCTGCAGGGCCAAGCGCTGCGCGTGCGCGGCACGCTGCGGTGGTTCGGCGGTCCGATGATCGAGGTCAGCGTACCCGAGCAGATCGAACGGGTGCGCTGAGGGCGCGGCTCAGTTGTGCGGCAGCAGTGCGCTCTGGGTGCCGGCGCGGCGGATCAAGGCGTCGCGCAGCTTCGACAGCGCGCGCTGTTCGATCTGGCGCACGCGCTCCTTGCTGACGCCGAGCTCCTTGCCGAGTTCCTCGAGCGTGACGCCGTCGCCGTCGCCTTCGAGGCGGCGCTGGCGGATCACCACCTGCTCGCGCGAGCTGAGCTCGCCGAGCGCGTCGGACAGCCACTTGAGGCGGACATGCGTGTCGTGGCCGACCATCGCGACTTCCTCGGGCGTCGGCCGGCTGTCGGGCAGCAGGTCCTGCCATTCGTCGTCGCCGTCCTCGGCCAAGGTGGCGTTGAGCGACTGGTCCGGCCCGGAGAGACGCGATTCCATTTCAGCGACGTCGGCGACGCGCACCTGGAGGGTCTTGGCGATCTTTTCCTGGCTGGCCCGCGACAGGGGGCCGTTGGCCGCCTCGTCGATACGCGAGCGCAGCCGGCGCAGGTTGAAGAACAGCGACTTCTGCGCCGCGGTCGTGCCGGTGCGCACGATCGACCAGTTGCGCAGGATGAAGTCCTGCATCTGCGAGCGGATCCACCATGCGGCATAGGTTGAGAAGCGGACTTCGCGCGCCGGCTCGAACCGGGCGGCCGCCTGCATCAGGCCGAGATTGCCTTCCTGGATGAGGTCCCCGACCGGCAGCCCGTAGTGACGGAACCGCGTCGCCGTCGCCACGACGAGCCGCGTATAGGCCGTCACCAGCTCGTGCAGCGCGGTCTGGTCGCCACGTTCGCGCCAACGCCGCGCGAGTTCGAATTCGTGGTCGCGCTCGAGCAGCGGCGCGCGCATCGAATTGCGAATGAAGGCCACGTTGGCCCGCTGGGTGTCGGTGTCGTCGATATGAGCCATGGCAATACCTGACGCGAGTACTAGGATAACACTTAAATAGGTACGAAGGTTCCGCTTTGCAGGATCACAAAGCCGAGAGAATGCCGGAAATTAATACCCGAGCTAATTCAGTGGTTTAGGCGTCGATCCAAGCGACGGCCCGGCCGTCCGGATCGATGCAGGCGGCGATCAGGGGGCCGCCGAAGCCGCAGCCGCCATCGAGGGTCAGGCTGTAGGGCCCCACCTGGACCCCGCCCCCAGCCGGGTCGCGGCCGCGGATGACCATTGCAAACGGCTCGAACGGCGCCGCCAGCTGGGCGAAGCCGGGGACGCCCCACCACAGCGCGTCGTTCTGTGCCGACAGCGGGCGGGCCGGGTCGATGCCGGCATGGACGAAGAGCAGCCGCATGTCGTCGCTGTAGGCGGCGTGGCGCAGCGACGTCATCAGCGCCTGGTGACCGGGATGCTGCGACATCAGGCCCCGCAGCGCCGTCGTCCAGCGCGCGATCGAGCGCGGGCCGTCGCGCGCGGCGGCCTCGCCCTGGCGGGTGTCGCCGCCATAGGCGGCGATGGTCGCACCGACGCCGTGGCGGAGCATCCACGCGAGGACCTCGCGAGGGTTCACCGCGAGCTGGAGCTGCAGCAGCTTCTGCCACATCTCCTCCTGGCTGCCGCGCAGGAAGACGACGTCCGAGGCAAAGACGAGTGAACGCGCAAGGACGTCGCGGCGGAAGGCGAGAAGCGATTCGACCGTCGCGACGATGCCGCCGCCGAAGCCGAGATAGTTGCCGAGGAAGACGATGCGATCACCCGGCTCGAGCCGCACGCGCAGCGCGTCCAGCAGCGCCGAACAGCGCACGGCCTCGCCGTGAATCGACGAGACGGCCCAGACGCGCCGCGCGCGCCGGAGGATCGCGAAATTGGCTGGGGCGGGCATCGCGTCGCACCTTAGTTCGCAGGCCGAGCGTAGCCAATCGAGCGGCGACGCGCCCGACCGGCGATGCGAGAGGCGCCTGCAATCCGGGCACTTCCTGAATGCGGCCGAAATGCGAACGGGGAGACCGGCGGTGGCCGGCCTCCCCGCTGCGATTGCGGACTCGCGCTCAGGCGGCCTTGAGCAGCGCCTCGAGCCGCTGCGTCGCGGTCTCTTCCGAAATGCGTTCGACCGCCGCGAACTCGCGCACCAGGCGGTCGAGTGCCGCCTGATACATCTGGCGTTCGCTGAACGACTGGTCGGGCTGGCCGGCATTGCGGTGAAGATCGCGCACCACCTCCGCGATCGAACGCGGATCGCCGGAGTTGATCTTGGCTTCGTATTCCTGCGCCCGGCGGCTCCACATCGTGCGCTTCACGCGCGAGCGGCCCTTGAGCGTGGTGAGCGCCGTCTGCATTTCCTTCTTCGTGCTCAGGCGGCGCAGGCCCGAGGTCTTGGCCTTGGCGAGCGGCACGCGCAGCGTCATCCGATCCTTCTCGAACTGGATGACGAAGAGCTTGAGCTTGTGGCCGGCGATTTCCTGGTTCTCGATGCTGGTAATCTTGCCGACGCCATGCGTCGGGTAGACGACGTGATCGCCGGGGTTAAATCCTACCTCGTTGGTCTTGCTGACAGGCTTGGTGACCATCTCCTACAACGCTCCTATCCGCAACAATAAAGGAAATAAAACCCACTCCGCCGCAATTGCGGGACATCGCGGCGGCCGACCGAACTCACTTCCACTTATTTGCGCAGCCGGGCACTTTGATCGGTCCGGCCGAAGCGGCCGCGGAAAGCAGCCACCTAAGTCATTTATATATCACAAAACCCAAAGGAAATGAACCCCGCACTCAAGTCGGGTATTAACGAACGAAACTATTAAGTTAACCGACAAAACCCGCGGCTGGCCGCGATTTCCGGCCCGCCGGTGCCTGTGCTGACGCTAACGCTTGGCCGGATCGGCGCTAAAATGTTTTTCGAACTTTCCGGCAACACCCTTCCAGCTGTCGGCGTCAGCCGGGGCCTCGCCCTTGCGGGTGATGTTGGGCCAGGATTCGGCGTATTGCTTGTTGACCTCGGTCCACTTCGCCGCCCCCGGGTCGGTGTCCGGGATGATCGCTTCGGCCGGGCATTCAGGCTCGCAGACGCCGCAGTCGATGCACTCGTCGGGCTTGATGACGAGCATGTTCTCGCCCTCGTAGAAGCAGTCCACGGGGCAGACCTCGACGCAGTCCATATACTTGCACTTGATGCACGCTTCGGTGACGACGTAGGTCATGCGGACGCCTCTGGGGACGAAAGAGCGCTGCGGTTAGCACGCGGCCGGACGGGATTCAACCCGTATCGCGACGCGGCTATTGATGGCCGCCGCCGTCGCCCGGACCGCGGCGCCGCTGGCGCCGCGAGACGGTGACGTTGAGCGATTCCACGAGCACCGAGAAGGCCATCGCGAAGTAGATGTAGCCCTTCGGCACGTGGAACTCGAAGCCTTCGGCGACCAGCGCCGTGCCGATCAGCAGGACGAAGGCGAGCGCCAGCATCTTCACCGTCGGATGGGCATGGATGAAGGCGATGATCGGGCCCGACGCGGCCAGCATCACGCCGACCGCGATGACGACCGCGGCGTACATCACCCAGAGATCGTTCGCCATGCCGACCGCGGTGATGACCGAATCGAACGAGAACACCATGTCGAGCACGACGATCTGGGCGATCGCGTTGCCGAAGCTCGTCGCCTTGCGGTTGTTCTCGCCGCTGCCGGCTTCCTCGACCGCCTCGTGCATCTCGCGCACCGCCTTGACGATCAGGAAGAGGCCGCCGCCGAGCATGATCAGGTCGCGGCCGGAAAAGGCGTTGCCGAATATCGTGAAGATCGGGGTCACCAGCCCGGCGATCCACGTGATCGCGAACAGCAGCGCCAGGCGCATGACCAGGGCCAGCGAAAGGCCGATGAAGCGCGCCTTCTCGCGCTGATGCGGCGGCAGCGTGTTCGAGATGATCGCCAGGATGACGATGTTGTCGATGCCGAGCACGATTTCCAGCGCCGTCAACGTGACGAGGCTGGCGAGGATCTCGGTGCTGAACGGGAAGTCCATGGACGGGCTACCTCAGGCTTCGTGGTTCGGTCGCGAAGTGTCGGTACTGCGGCGGCGATAGATGCGCGTCGCAGCCTCGACGACGCCGATCGCGATCGCCGCACCGATGATCGGTCCGACGGTGTGCATCAGCGGCGCATGCAGCGCCGCCCATCCCGACAGCCCGGCATCGTCGAGCGCGATCTGGCCGCCGGCGAAGCCGAACGTCGCGGCGAGCGCGGCGACGACGAAGGGCACGCGCAGGACGATGAGGCGCAGGAGCAGGAGAATCGCGGCGCGCACGCCGAGGACCAGCGCGGCGTAGGCGCCCACACGCACCGCGCTTTCGGCGGGCACGCGCTCGGGCGCGAGCGCCTGGCCGACGATGACGACGAACACCGCGCCGAGGACCGGCGCCGCATAGTGCAGCCAGTGCGCGTGCTCGTTGATCCAGCCCGCCCACACCGGATCGCCGACGGTGATCTCGCCGGCGATGTAGCCGAGCAGGGCGGCGCCGATGACGATGATCGCGGGATAGCGGCTGATCAGCCGCAGCAGCAGGGTCGCGCCGTAGACCACGAGCGGGATCGAGATCAGCAGGCCGAGGATGAGCAGCGTCAGGCTGCCGCGCGCCGCGGCGGCGATCGCGATCACGTTGTCGAGGCTCATCACCGCGTCGGCGATCAGGATCGTATAGACCGCCGCCCACAGGTTCGATGCCGGCGTGACGTGCTCGTCGTCGTCGTCGCTGTCGGACAGCAGCTTGATGCCGATCCACAGCAGCAGGATCGCGCCGGCGATCTTGAGATAGGGCACCGAAAGCAGCGTCGTGACGACCGCGGCGAAGATGACCCGCAGCCCGACGGCGGCGCCGGCGCCGAGGATCACGCCGATGCGCTGCTGGCGCGGCGGCAGCTTCCGGCAGGCCAGCGCGATCACGACCGCGTTGTCGCCGGACAGAATGATGTCGATGCCGATGATCTGTATCAGCCCGATCCAGAAGACGGCGTCCATGGTGTCCGCGTGAGTTGGTGGTGGATGTGGCCCGGCAGGGCACAGGGGATAGGGGAGGGCGCTGCCGTGGTCAACTGGCGTCTCGCGGCGCCAGATCCTCGTAGAGCGCGGCGGCCGCGGTCGCCGGACCGCGCGACTCCGCGAAGCCGGCGACGCGCACGACGCGGATCTGGCCGCCCTGCGGGAAGGTGAGCACGTCGCCCGCCCGCACGGCGTAGTGGGCCTTGTGGACGATCTGGCCGGCGACGCGGACGCGGCCGCGCTCGCAGATTTCCGCGGCAAGCGTCCGCGTCCGAAAGAAGCGCGCGCACCACAGCCATTTGTCGAGGCGCTGGCTCGGCGCCGTCATCGCCGGACGAGGTCGCGCAGGCCGGCGAAGGGGGATGCAGCCTTGGCCGCCTCGCGGCGGTCGCGCCGCTCGCGGCGCGGGCGCGGCGTCGGCTTCACGTAGCGGTCGCCTTCGGGGCCGGGCGTCTTACGGTAGCCCATTGCGCGGAGCAGCGACGCGGCATCGGCCGGCGCGACCGAGATGCTCGCGGCGAGATCGACCGGGAGGGCGAAGGGGCCGTTGCCGGCGAGGCCTTCCGCGCGACGCGCGAAGGCCTCGAAGCGGTCCGCCCGGATCATCAGCGCGCCGATCGGAACATAAAAGCCGGCTTCGGCGATGCCCTGGACCATGGCCGGGTCGCGCGGCAGCGTCGGCGGCCAGCCGGCACTAGGCACGGCCGTCGCGGCGACGGGAAAGCCGCGATGCAGGCAGAGCAGCAGCCGGCGCAGGCCCGGATCGCATCGGCGCAACCCGGGCAGGAAGACGAGCGCGGTCCCGAACGTGACGCCGAGCGCCTGGAGTTGGCCGCGCGCCTTGGCGTCGAGCGCATCGACGCGGTCGGCAAGGCGAGGGCGGCGGCAGACGCCCAGGCTCTCGACGAGTTCGTAGGCGATGCCGCGCGCCGGGCCGGCCAGCTCGGCCTGGTGCAGCCGCCACAGCGGGCCGAGGCCGGCGACGAGATGTCGGGCGAGCCAGGCTTCGAGGCGGAGCCGCACGCGCTCGCGCTGCGGCGCCTCGAGCAGGTCCGACGGCAGCACCAGGATGCGCGGCGTCAGGACGTGCTCGCCGGGCTGCAGGCGCGCGACGCGCTGGCCGCGCCAGCGGATCGCACCCTGGCCGTCGAGCGCGAACGCGGCGTCATCGTCGGCAAGCAGCCGGCGCAGCCGTTCGCCGAGGTCGCGGCGCAGCGCCGAGTTCGCGGCCGTGAGCAGGGACTTCGCCCCCTCCTTCACGAGATCGGCAGCGGGGGTGAAGTTGAACCCGTCGAGACGGCCGGCGGACTCGCCTTCGACCAGCACCTCGCCGTCGTCGGCGACATGCGCGATCGGCGCCTCGCCGTCGCGCAGGCGCCGCGCGAGCACCGCGGCGCGGCGATCGACGAAGCGCTGGGTCAGGCGCTCGTGCAGCGCGTCGGACAGCCGGTCCTCGATCGCGCGGGTGCGCTCCTGCCAATGCGCCGGGTCGGCGAGCCAGTTCGGCCGCTGCGCGACATAGGTCCAGGTGCGGATATGCGCGATCCGCTGCAGCAGCGCGTCGATGTCGCCGTCGACGGTGTCGAGGCGGGCGACGTGGCGCGCCACCCAGTCGTGCGGCAGGCGCTCCTCGGGCCCGCTCAGATGGCGGAAGATCTGGCCGACCAGATAGACATGGGCGTCGCTCAGCGTCTTGCGGAAGTCGGGGATCTGGCAGACGTCCCACAGCAGCCGCACGCGGGCGGGGCCGCCGGCGAGCGCCATCACGTCGCGGTCGCGCATCAGCGCGGTCAGCGTCAGATGATCGAGGGCCTCGCGCACGCGGATCAGCTCGGGCTCGACCGAGCGGCGTTCGAGGCTGCGCAGCAGCCGCTCGGGCGAACGGAAGTCGAGGTCGCTGTTGCGCCAGTGGACGAAGCGCAGCGGCGGGAAACGGTGGCCCTCGATCGCCTCGATGGTCTCCGGGTCGAGCGGGCCGATCTCCGCCGTCGTGCCGAAGGTGCCGTCGTTCATGTGGCGGCCGGCGCGGCCGGCGATCTGCGCCAGCTCGGGCGCCTGCAGGCGGCGCGGCGCGAGGCCGTCGAACTTGACCAGCTGCGCGAACGCAACGTGGTCGATGTCCATGTTGAGGCCCATGCCGATCGCGTCGGTGGCGACGATGTGGTCGACGTCGCCTTGCTGGTACATCGCGACCTGGGCGTTGCGGGTGCGCGGGCTGAGCGCGCCGAACACCACCGCAGCGCCGCCGCGCTGGCGCCGCACCAGCTCGGCGATGCCGTAGACCTCGGCGGCCGAGAAGGCGACGATCGCCGAGCGCCGCGGGAGGCGGGTGATCTTGCGCGGCCCGATATAGGACAGCGTCGAGAAGCGCGGCCGCGCGACATGTTCGGCCTCGGGCACCAGGCGGCGCACGATCGGCCGTATCGTCTCGGCGCCGAGGAACATGGTCTCGGACGCGCCGCGCGCGTGCAACAGCCGGTCGGTGAAGACGTGGCCGCGCTCGCGGTCCGCGCACATCTGGATCTCGTCGATGGCGAGGAAGTCGACCGCGCGGTCGAGCGGCATTGCTTCGACCGTGCAGACGAACCAGCGCGGCGCCGGCGGCAGGATACGCTCCTCGCCGGTGATCAGCGCGACGCTGCCGGCCCCCTTGGCGCGGGCGATGCGGTCGTAGTTTTCGCGGGCGAGCAGGCGCAGCGGGAAACCGATCATGCCCGAGCGGTGACCGAGCATCCGCTCGATCGCGAGATGCGTCTTGCCGGTGTTGGTCGGGCCGAGAACCGCGGTGACGCGGCCCTCTCCCGACGCGCGCGACTCGCCCGCGTGCATCCCATAAGCATGGGGTGCCGCGCCCTTTACTTCAAGCGGCGCCTCGCCGCCGCCGCCTCAGCGGCCGGCCGTGCCGTCCGGGCCGATGATCGTCGTGACCCGGGCCGGGATCGGGCCGGCGACCGTCAGGTTGATCACGGAAATCCGCACCTCGACACCGCCATCCTCGCGCGAGCGTGCCTCGGGCGGCGGCAGGTTGGCGCTCTGCAGGACCGGCGGCAGGCGCGCGGCGTCGGTGACGACCCGGTCGGGGTAGAGGACCTCCACGACCCATTCGCGCGCCATCGTCCGGCGCGCTTCGGGGGATGCGGCGGCCCAGCCGCGCGCCGTCAGCATCTCCTGGCCCAGGCGGTCGAGCGTCGCGCGGTCGCCGCGTTGCCAGCGCCCGCGCACGAACAGGCCCTGCACGAGGCAGCCGGCATCCGGGACAATGAAGCGGACGACGACGAGATCGGGGAAGTGCGGCGGCACGGCGAGACAGATATCCGCCGGATTGACCTCGCGGCCGAGCGCGTCGCGGACTGCGCGCAGGACGGCGGCCGGGTCGTTGCGGTCGAAGCCCGGCGTCGCAGTCCGGTAGAATTCGTAGACGAGCGCCACCGCGCCGACCACGGCGAGGACGAGGAACAGCCGGGCGAGGCGGCGCGGGATCATTCGTGGACGGTGGCGGCAAGGCCGCGGCGCCGTCAAGCGGGCGTCAGCCGGGAAGGGTGCGGGCGCGGCGCAGGATCAGCGCGAACAGCGCCGCGGTGACGAGCGGCGCCGTCTGCAG
>JAEUKZ010000001.1 GCA_016793045.1 Alphaproteobacteria bacterium | reverse complement strand
GTCGCCGTGATCGGCCGGGCGGCGGACTGCACTTCCGCTTGCCCGGATGCGCTGCAGCAGGCGCGGGACGATCGATGTGTCGATCGCCGCCGGCAGTTCGCCATAGGCCTCGCGGACGAGGAACTTGGCGTCCGGATGCTCCATCAGGCCGGATTTCACGATCGCTTCGAGCACGCGTCCATAGCGCAACAACAAGGCATCGAGGGCCGCGCGGGCGTCCGCCCCCAATACGATCGCACCTCCAGCGGCCGGATCCGATACTGCGCCTTCGAGCCGCCTGGCCATCGCCCGACCGACACCGCTCAGATGCCCGCACAGCGCACTGGCAACCATCGCCCCATAGCGGCCCCGCTCGATCGGCGAGACGCGCAGGACGGCCGCGGCGATGTCGTAGCGATGGCGACGATGCAATCCGATCCCCACGAGATAGGCGCCGGCGAGATCGGACCGGTCCTTCAGTGCCCGCTCGGCACTTGCAGTGGCCGCGAGTACGGCGTCCACGCCGCCATCGTCGATCGGGCCCTGCCCGTCGTCGCTTGCAATCTGCCGGCCGAGGGCCGAAAGGTCCCGCCCGATGACCGGAATGAGCCTCAGCAGGTCGCGAAACTGCTGGACGCTGCGCCAAGTCAAGGCGGCCGGGTCGACCGACCATCCGAGCCGATCGCGTATCTGGGCGTTGCGTGCCGCGTTCGCAACCTGCAGAAATTTCGCCTGCTTGGGCGGCGCGTTGCCGAGGCGGTCGATGATGCCGACCGATTCCGCAGCCAAGTGCTGCTGGAGTTCGAGCACGTCCGCGCGAAGAAAGACGTCCTCGATCACGGCGTCGGAGCACAGTTCATCGATCCTTGCCTGGATCGCCTCCGCGGTCGAGGCGAGCCCGCTGTCGAGCAGCGCGGCCCAGAATCCGGCGACATCCGCCCGCTGCAGGAGACCGGGAACGCGCTCCGGGCCGCCGGCCTCGGTCAGCGCCTCGTCATCCGTCAGCAATGCTTCGACGAGTGCGGTGAAGAGGCGCCGGGCCCGGTTAGGGCGCGGCGTATTGAGCTCGCTGATCAAAGCCTGGCGCGCTTGGCCGGCGCGCGCGGTTGCGCTGGCCTTTTCGCCGAGTTCGGCCACCAGCGCACGAACGGCGTTGCGCGGCAGCCGCTTGGCGAGCACCGAGAGGTTCTGGTGAAGCGCGTCCTTGTCGTCGGCCATCGACCAATACTGCGATGGTATACTTTAGGAATGGTTACCGAGGGCGGCTCGCCTGCTCCGCCGTCATGCAGCCGACGTCGAAGCGCCGTCGCGCGCACCGACCGGTCCGAAGGGGATGGCGATGACGACCGTCGTCCCCTGCCCAAGCTGACTCTCGATCGACATCGTCCCGCCATGCAGCGACACCAGCGACTTGGTGAGCGCAAGACCGAGCCCCGACCCTGGCTTGCTGCGTGCGGTGTAGTCGTTGACCTGGAAGAACGGCGTGCCCAGCTTTTCGATCTGGTCGGCCGGAATACCCGCCCCTTCGTCGCGGACGACGATGTCCAACGTCGTGCTCGAACGCCGTAACGTGACGTAGACCGACCGTCCGCGCGGCGTGAACTTGACGGCATTGCCGACGATGTTGATCAGGATCTGCCGGATCGCGCGCCGGTCCGCCTGCAGCACTGACGGCCAGGGTGGAAGCTCGGCGACGAGATTCACCCCTTCCTGCCCGACGCGCTGGCCGAACATGCGCACCGTATCGCCGATCTCCGCCGCGATGTCGACGGCTTCGAGGGCGAGTTCGCGCTTGCCCGCTTCGATCTTCGCCATGTCGAGGATGTCGTTGATCAGGTCCAGCAGATAGAGGGCGCTGTGATTGATGTCGCGGACATAGCCCAAGTAGCGCTCCGAGCCGATCGGACCGTACATCGCCGCGGACATGATCTCCGAAAAGCCGATGATGGCGTTGAGCGGCGTGCGCAGTTCGTGGCTGACATTGGCGAGAAACTCCGATTTCGCCACACTTGCCTGCTCGGCCGTCTCCTTGGCGCGGACGATCTCCCCATGTGCGTTGCGCAGCTGTTTCTCCGCCGTCTTCTGAGCCGTGATGTCCATCGAGACCGTCAGGACAAGGCGAATCTCGCCGGAAGGAGTCCTGATTGGCAGCTTCGCGGAGAGCCAGTCACGCGCGACGCCGTCGGCACCCGTGAAGCGCTCCTCGAAAAAGCCCGTCGGTACGCCGGTTTCGAGCACGCGGCGGTCGAGCGCTCCAGCATGGCTGCCGGCAACGGCGCCGAGCAGTTCCGCGGGCGTCAGGCCCAGCGCCGCCTCCGGGGTCGTTCCGTAGAGCGTCGCCTGGTAGCTGTTCATGAACACGAAGCGCTGCGCGGTATCCTTCGCGCTGATCATCGCAGGCACGGCGTCGATCACGGCCCGCAGGGTATCCGCGCTCTCCGTTTCCTCGGTCACGTCGCGGCCGGTGCCACGATAGCCGGCGAAGCGGCCGCGCGCGTCGAACACGGGAACGCCGTTGATCGAGAGGTGGCGCAGGCGCTTGCCAGGCCTGCCGCGCTGCAGCCGGAAGTCGCGGAACGGCAGGCGCGCGCGCAGGATCGCTTCGTGGCGCTCCCACTGCTCATCCGAGACGCCCCGCGGCTCGGTATCGCGGGCGGTCTTGCCGATGAACGCTTCCAGCGGCGGCGTCGCAGCCGACGCGCTGGCGCCGGAGATGTAGGTGAACCGCATCGACGAGTCGGTTTCCCAGTACCAGTCCGCGTTCGCCGCCGCGAAGTCGCGAAGGCGTGCGACATCCGCGCGCAAGTCAGCCGCGTCGGCCTCATGGCGTCGGATCTGCCGGTAGAGCAGGAAGGCAAAGGCAGCGACGGCAGCGAGGCGCGCCAGCGCGATCGCGATCGCGCTGGCGATCTGACTGGTCAACGACGCTCTCAGCGCGGTCTCGTCGCTCGCGACCGACACGAAGAACGGATAGCCAGGTACGGCCGTCCTGACGATCGGGCGGCGCGCGGCATCGTCGCTGGCGGACTGGCCGATCGTACCGGGCGCGGAGCTCGAGCGGGCGAGCAAGACGCCGCCGGCACTCCACAGCGCCGCTTCCTCCGTGCCGGGACGATCCCCCGGACGCAGTGCCGCCGCCAGGACATCGGCAGCGACGATGGCCACGACGACACCGCCATGGCGACCATCGGTTGCGTTGAAGCGGCGGCTCAACGGCACCAGGGCCGAGCCCTGGCCGGCGTTGATGATCGGCGCACCGATCTGCAGGCCGGCAGCCTGCATTGCGTCGCCCTGGACGGCGAAGAAGTCCTGGACCGCGAGACCAGCGGAGAGGATCGCGCCCTCGCCCGCAACGAAGCGCGACCGGCCCGTCGCGTCGAGTACGACCAGATCACGGATCTGCGGCGTCTCGCGAAGGCGGCGCTGGATCAGCCGGACTGCGGCGTCCGATCCTTCGGCACCCTGCCTGTCGGTCAGCTCCACGGCATCGACGACGCCGAGCAGCGTCGCGTCGATCGACGCCACGGTCTGGGCCACCTGGCGCCCCAGAACGCCCGACAACTCCACGACGTTCCGATGCGCGGCATCTCTGCCGGCGACATAGATGTCCACGCAGCGATCGATCGTCATGCCGATGATGGTGACGACGAGCAGCACGATCAGCCCGGTCAGGACGCGCAAAGGCGGCCTGAACCATCGAGCCACGCCGCCCGCTTTGGGCGGCCGGTGCGGCGCTTCGGTCGACGCAGCGGTCATCCTCATCCCCTGGCCCACATCCCCGAGGGCCCGAACGTCCCCAGCCGAGCAATGCTGCTATCGGCGTCTTAACAAATCGTCAACGTTCCCGCTGCAGCCGGATGCCGATTCCGCCCGAACGCTCAGCGTGCCTGACGGCGCCAGCGCTCGATCGTCGCGGCGAGCACCGCCTCGCCATCACCCTCCGCAGTCCAGGCCGTCGAAAACGAAGCCGTCGCGCTGCGCGGGCGCTCCTCGGGCGGCAGGTTGTCGAAGCGGACCCGCATCGGGACGCTGACCCCCTCCCCCACCACCAGCGCCTCCTGGTTGTGAAGCGACGGCAGGCTGCCGATCAGACCCTGGGCGCTTTCCGGCAGCACCGCGCGCACGAAATCCTGGTCGCGCTCGTTGTTCATCCGCAGGGCGAACACCGTGTTGCACTGGGAGAGGATCGAAACGTCGAGCTCCGACGGACGTTGGCTGACCAGGCAGAGCGACACGCCGTACTTGCGCCCTTCCTTGGCGATGCGGGCGAGCACCCGCCGCGTCGGACCGAACCCGGCATTGATATCGACCGGTACGTAACGGTGCGCTTCCTCGCAGACAACGAGGACCGGCAGGCTGCGCGGGCTCGCGTTCCAGACCGCCAGGTCGAAGATGAGGCGGCACAGCACCGACACCACGACGTCGACGATCTCCGACGGCACGCCCGAGAGATCGATCACCGTCACCGGCCGGCCGCCGACGGGCACGCGCAGCAGGCGCCGGGCGATCGCGCCCAGGCTGTCGCGCACGACGACGCCGGCAAACATGAACCCGTAGCGGCGGTCCGACTGCAGGCTCTGGATCCGGGAGACCAGCCGCATGTAGGCCGCGGCCGTATCGGGCTTGTCGAGCTTGCCCATTGCCGCTTCGATCGCGCGGATCAACTCCGACAGCCGGTAGGGCACCGGCGTGTCGACCGTGACGTGGTCGCTCTCGCCCGTGGCGATGAACTTCTTCTTCGCCTCGACGATCGCGGCCTTGAGGATGTTGCGCTCGGCGTCGGAACCGGCCTGGCCACGACCGATCAGGAGCGACGAGATCTCCTCGAAGTCCAGCAGCCAGTAGGGCAGCTCGATGTTGGCGGTGGTCAGCCGTTCCGCGATCGGACCGAAGGCCTGACCATATTCGTCGTGCGGATCGAGCAGGATCACGTGGCCCTGCGGATGGTCGCGCAGGATCGACTTCAGGATCAGCGTGACCGTGCACGATTTGCCCGAGCCGGTCGTTCCCAGCACCGCGAAGTGCTTGCCGAGCAGCTGGTCGACCAGGACATAGGCCGGCAGGCTGCGATCCTGGTGGACCGCGCCGATCCGCGTCACCGCGTTGCTCGTCGGGGCGAAGATCTGCGCGAGATCCTCGCGGGTCGAGCCACGCACATCCGCACCGAGAACGGGATGGCGCGATACGCCGCGCTGGAAATGCTGGCGGTCCTGGCTCATCTCGCCGAACACGTCGATGTCGACGGTGTGTCGCGCGTCGCGGCCGGTGCCGATACTGGTCGTGCGCAGGGACTGGACGATGCCGAAGACCGAACCATCCGGCGATTCGATCCGCAGGAGATCGCCGATACGGACCTGTTCGCCCTCGGAGTCACGCGTCCCGGCATCATCGACGAGATCGACCGACAACCGTGAGCCGCTTACCGCGACGACGTGGCCGACGACGGCCTCGGCTGCCTCTGCCTGGACGGGAAGATTGACGATCATCTGGCGAGATTCTCCTGCGACGCGCAATTCTGCTGATTGGCGGCAGCATCGCCCGGACATGGTTTCGGCAGGATTAACGCCGGCCCATCCCGCAATGCTCCACCAGTGAAGGGCATTCCCTCCCGTTACCTCACCGAACTGTGACCCCGTCCCGTCCGAAGGCGGCTTGCCGCGGTGGCCCGCCGATCTAGTTCGTGTCGCCTCGGGGGGATGTCTACGAGGGCCAAATGATCAATCGCTTGCTGATTCAGGCCGTCGCCGTGGGCTTGAGCCTGGCCGGCTGCGCCGGCGCATCGGGCGGGGTCGGCGGCGGCTTCCGCAGTTCGAGCCAGGTCGTCGTCAACATGGACGGCGATCCCGGCGACATCGCGGGGGCGACCGTGACCGCCGACCGCGAATGCGCCAGCCGCGGCGCTCGCGCCCGCTTCATCCTGCTTCAGCCGACGTCGAGCGGCGGCAGCCAGGGCGGCTACACCCTCCGTCCGCCGGCAGCGATCTTCGCCTGCGACCCGGTCGCCGCGGCGACAGCGCCGCGCCGATAAGCCGACGTGCCGGTCCTGGCACCGCTGCATCTTCTGGTGAGCCCGGTGGGGATCGAACCCACGACCCCATGATTAAAAGTCACGTGCTCTACCGCTGAGCTACGGGCTCGACCGGGGAAGGCGCGGTCTATACACCCCCCCGTGGCGGCGGTCCAGCGATGCGCAAGCGCGCCTAGAGCGGCTGCTTGATGTCCGGCACCGGGATGGTCGGGCGCGTCGGGTCGGTGTCGCTGTTGACGAGGCGCTCAGACTGGTCGAACTGCACCCGCACGCGTTCGGCGACGCGCGGACTGACGAAATGGGTGATGTCGCCGCCGAGCCGGCCGATCTCCTTGACGAAGCGCGAGGCGATGAACTGGTTGGACTCGGACGCCATCAGGAACACGGTCTCGACCGACGGGTTGAGGCGGTGGTTCATGCCCGCCATCTGGAACTCGTACTCGAAATCCGACACCGCCCTGAGCCCGCGGATGATCATCGAGGCGCCGACCGTCTCGACGAACTTCATCAGCAGGGTACGGAACGGCCGGATTTCGATGCGGTTCGCCACCCCCGGGGCGAGATCCCCGATCTCCCCGCGCAGCAGCTCGACGCGCTCGTCGAGTCCGAAAAGCGGCCCCTTGCCCGCATTGACCGCGACCGCCACGACCAGCCGGTCGACCATCGACGTCGCCCGCACGATGATGTCCATGTGGCCGTTGGTCACCGGGTCGAACGTTCCCGGATAGATGCCGATCCGCTCCTTGGCCATCACTCCCCCTTCGCGGCCCGCCCGTCTCGGGTCGTTCAGCCGCCGTTGTCGCCGTCGACCGCGCCGGGCGGCGGCGCCCCGGCTGCGGCGGCGCCGTCATCCGTGATCAGCCGCGTCACCGACATAACGCGTTCGCTGCCTTCAACCTTGAACAGGGTGACGCCCTGGGTCTTGCGGCCGGCGATGCGAATGTCGTCGACCGGAATCCGGATCAGCTGCCCGCCATCGGTCACCAGCATCATCTGGTCCTGGTGCGCGACCGGCAGCGATGCGATCACCGGCCCGTTGCGCTCGGTCACATCGATGTTCGCGATGCCGCTGCCGCCGCGCCCCGAAACGCGGTACTCGTGCGACGACGTGCGCTTGCCGTACCCCTTGACCGTGACGGTCAGGATGAACTCTTCCTCCGCGGCGAGCTGCGCGAAACGCTCGTCGCTCAGCGTCACCGCAACGGCATCGTCGCTCGCCCCCTCCTGCGCCGCGCCCTCCTCGCCCACATCGACCGCGCTGTCGTCCGCCGGCTCGCCCTCGCCGCGGCGACGCTGGGCGACCATGCGCAGATAGGCCGCGCGCTCGCCGACGGAGGCGTCGCTGTGGCGCAGCATCGAGAGCGAGATCACCTCGTCGCCATCGGCGAGCTTGATGCCGCGCACGCCGGTCGAAGTGCGGCCGGTGAACAGGCGCACCTCGCCGACCGCGAAGCGGATCGCCTTGCCGCCGGCGGCGGAGAGCAGTACGTCCTGGTCTTCGCTGCACGTCACCACGGCGACCAGACGCTCGCCGGCCTCGAGCTTCATCGCGATCTTGCCGTTCGCCTTGATGTTGACGAAATCCGACAGCGCATTGCGCCTGATGTTGCCGGCGGATGTCGCGAACACGGCGTTGAGGGCGCCCCAGCTCGCCTCGTCCTGCGGCAGCGGCATGATCGTCGCGATGCGGTCGCCCGATGACAGCTGCGGCAGCAGGTTGATCAGCGGCTTGCCGCGCGCCTGCGGCGTGCCGAGCGGCAGCATGTAGACCTTGAGCTGATAGACCATGCCGCGCGCGGTGAAGAACAGCACGGGCTGATGCGTATTGGCATGGAAGATGTGGGTGGTGAAATCCTCCTCGCGCGTGGCCATGCCGGCACGGCCGCGGCCGCCGCGCCGCTGCGCGCGATAGGCCGAGGCGGGCACGCGCTTGACGTACCCCGCGTTGGTGACGGTGACGACCATGTCCTCGGGCTGGATCAGGTCCTCGATGTTCTGGTCGCCCTCGCCTTCTTCGAGCGTCGTGCGGCGGGCGTCGGCAAACTCCTCCTTCATCTTGAGGAACTCGCCGCGCATGATGCCGTAGAGCTTCTCGCGCGAAGCCAGGATCTCGAGCAGACCGGCGATCTCCTTCACCAGGCCGTTCAGCTCGTCAGCCAGTTTCTCGCGCTCGAGGCCGGTCAGGCGCTGCAGCCGCAGTTCGAGGATCGCCTTCGCCTGCTCCTCGGACAGGCGGTAGGTGCCGTCGACGACGCCGCGTCCGGGCTCGTTGATGAGCTCGATCAGCGGGCCGATGTCGTGGACGGGCCACGCGCGCTCCATCAGCCGCTCGCGCGCCACGACCGGATCAGGCGATTCGCGGATCAGCTTGATGACCGCATCGATGTTCACCACCGCGAGGACGAGGCCGACCACGATATGCGCGCGCTCGCGCGCCTTGCGCAGCTCGAAGCGGGTGCGCCGCGTGATCACCTCCTCGCGGAAGGCGATGAAGGCGGCGATGATGTCCTTGAGCCCCATCACCTCCGGCCGGCCGCGGTTGAGCGCGAGCATGTTGAGGCCGAAGGAGGTCTGCAGGGGCGTGTAGCGGTAGAGCTGGTTGAGGACGATCTCGGCCGAAGCGTCGCGCTTCAGTTCGACGACGACGCGCACGCCGTCGCGATCGCTCTCGTCGCGCAGGTCCGAGATGCCCTCGATCGTCTTTTCCTGGACCAGCTCGGCGATGCGCTCGACCAGGCGCACCTTGTTCACCTGGAACGGAATCTCGGAGATGACGATCGCCTCGCGATCCTTGCGGATCTCCTCGATCTTGGCGCGGCCGCGCACGACGATCGAGCCGCGCCCGGTCCGGTAGGCCTCGCGCAGCGCGGTCTTCGAGGTGATGAGGATGCCGCCGGTCGGGAAGTCCGGGCCGGGAACATGCTGCATCAATTCGTCGACGTCGATCTCCGGATTGTCGATATACGCGCAGCAGGCATCGATGACTTCGCCGAGATTGTGCGTCGGGATGCTCGTCGCCATGCCGACGGCGATGCCGTTGGCGCCGTTGACCAGCAGGTTCGGGAACTGCGCCGGCAGCACGGTCGGCTCGACCGAGGAATCGTCGTAGTTCGACTGGAAGTCGACGGTCTCGCGGTCGATGTCGACGAGCAGCGAGGCCGCGGACTTGTCGAGGCGCGCCTCGGTGTAGCGCATCGCCGCCGGCGGATCGCCGTCCATCGAGCCGAAATTGCCCTGCCCGTCGATCAGCGGCAGGCGCATGGAGAAGTCCTGCGCCATGCGCACCATCGCCTCGTAGATCGGGGCGTCGCCGTGCGGGTGATACTTGCCCATCACCTCGCCGACGACACGGGCCGACTTGCGATAGGGCCGGTTCCAGTCGTAGCCGCCTTCGTTCATCGCGAAGAGGATGCGGCGGTGGACCGGCTTCAGGCCGTCGCGCACGTCGGGCAGCGCGCGCGCCACGATCACGCTCATCGCGTAATCGAGATAGGAGCGGCGCATCTCCTCTTCGATCGTGACCTGGGAGATGTCGGAGGGCTTCGGCTGGGTCTGGTCGGTCAAGGGCAGGCCTTTCGCGGCAGGCCACTAGAGGTGCAGGACTCGCCGAGAACGTTAGCAGTTACTGCAGTTGCGAACAATGTCGGGCGGAGCCAATTCCGCGTTTCATCCGGGGCCGCATGAAACGCTGATGAAACGCCCCGTGAAACGGCATGCGAGCTTTGAAATCAATCTCTTGGGCGGAGTTTCGCGATTCTGGCGGACATCGGGTCGGGGCGACATCGGCGCGGCATGCGCGGCGGCTTGGCCAATGCAGGTCGCCTCCGATTTCGTCAGGGACAAATTAACACATGACGCCGAACAATGCAAGAACATTCTGCGCGTTTGAACCGGCCCGGCCTCGGGCTGTCTCGATCAACGTGGCCGCGCGAGGCCGAGCGCCATCATCAGTCGAATGACCAGCCATGACACGTCGATCTCCCACCATTGCATCCCGTGGCGCGGCGAAACTGGATCGGCGTGATGATTGTTGTGCCAGCCTTCGCCGCTGGCGATCAGGGCGACGAACGGGTTGTTGCGGCTGTCGTCGCCGGTGTCGTGCGTCCGGTAGCCCCACACATGCGCGACGGAATTCACCGACCATGTGCTGTGCCAGACGACGACGGTGCGCAGCGCGCCGCCCCAGACCATCAGGCTGCTGCCAAACCAGCCGCATTCCATCCACGTGCCGCCGGCAAGCGCCTCCGCCGTGAACCCCGCCACATAGAGCAGGATCCACACCGACAATCCCACGGCCGCCCAGACATTCTTTCGCTCGAGGCGTTCGTAGAAGGGCTGGCGCATCATGTCTTTGGCGTAGCGCCAGGTCAGTACGGTCGGCTTCAAGTCGAGCGGCCGGCGCGCGATCAGCCAGCCGAAATGCGCCCACAGCAGACCCCGGCGCGGCGAATGCGGGTCTTCAGGTTCATCTGAGAACTGGTGATGACGCCGGTGCACCGCGACCCAGTAGGCGGGCGAGAACTGCAGGCTGCAGGTGCCGAACAGCGCCAGCATCCGCTCGACCCAGACCGGGCACGCAAAGCTGCGATGGGCGAGCAGGCGGTGGAAGCCGATATTGATGCCAAGGGTGCCAAACACGAAATGACCGGCCGCGAAGGCGGCGACGCCCGTCCAGGTGAACAGCGCCGGCATCACCGCGAGCAACGCGACGGCATGCACGAGCACAAAGGCGACGAGCGTGTCGGGCTTCACGCGCGGCAGACCACGGTTGACGTCGTCGCGGTCCGGCACGGCGGGGTGATCGGCCAACGGTGTCACCGGTCAGCATGCGGATGACGCGGTCGGAATGGCCGCGCTCGGTGCGCCAGTATAGCGCACGCCTGCCATTGCGCGCCGATCTTCCTCGCCCGCCTTCAGGCTTGACGGCACCCAGCGCGGTCCGTAGCGTGCGCGCATGCTGATCGCCGTTCACGCCGCATTGTATTTTACGGGCTTCCCCATCGCGGGCCGCCCGAGGTCGTACATGCGCTGAGTGACACAGCACACCGAGACCACCAGGGCCCCGCCGGAACCGGTCGGGGCCTTTCGCATTTTCGGCGTCTCCCGTCCGGTCGCGGCGCGGCCACAACCGCGAGGGAACCATGACGACCGACACTGCCGATACGATCGCCGCCCCCGTCCTCATCCGTCACGCCGTCGTTGCGGACTACGAGGAGCTGTGTCCGCTCTTCGCCGCGCTCGATGCCCAGCATCGGATCGCGCGGCCGGACCAGGTCCGCGCCGCGGACAGCGCGCCGCGCACCCGCGAACAGGTCGACAGTCTGATTGCGGGCCCGCACACCGCGCTCCTGGTCGCCGAGCACGCCGGCCGCCTGGTGGGATTCGCGACGCTGGCGCTCCACCAGCGCATGGGCCTTCCGATCGTCGTCCCGGCCCGCGTGGCGGCCGTCGATGGTCTGTTCGTCGAGCCGGCCCATCGCCGCGCCGGGATCGGGCGGGCTCTCCTGGCCCGCGCGCGCGCCTGGGCACAGGCCAAGGACGCGCGGACGATCGAGATCAGCACCCACGCCTTCAACCAGGATGCGCTGCGCCTCTACGAGGCGACAGGCTATGCGACGGCGACACGGCGCCTGATGGCGCAGATCGCTTGACGGCAAGGGTGGGGTCCAGCAAGCGGCGGTGGCGTGCCGCCGCGGCTGCCGCTCAGAACGGGATGTCGTCGTCGAGCTTGCCGCGCTTGGGTGGGGCCGAGGATCGGCTCGGCGCCGAGCCCCCACCCCCCATCCCGCCGCCGCCCATGTCATCGCCCATGTCGTCGGGCATGTCGCCGCCGCCTCCCCCGCCCCCGCCGCCGCCCGCGCGGCCGTCGAGCATGGTGAGTTCGCCGCGGAACTGCTTCAGCACGACCTCGGTGGTGTACTTCTCCTGGCCCGACTGGTCCGTCCACTTGCGCGTTTCGAGCGCGCCCTCGATGTAGACCTTCGAGCCCTTGCGCAGGTACTTCTCGGCAATCTCGACGAGACGCTCATTGAAAATCGCGACGCGGTGCCATTCGGTCTTCTCCTTGCGCTCGCCCGACTGCTTGTCGCGCCAGCTCTCCGAGGTCGCGACCGACAGATTGGCGACGCGGCCACCATTGGAGAAGCTGCGGATCTCGGGATCGCGCCCGAGATTGCCCACCAGGATCACCTTGTTGACACTGCCCGCCATCTTTGTTCTCCATTTGTCCCGAACGATGTGGCAGTCTACACCGCTCAGATTCGGGGTCAACCGGGGAGCCGCGGAGCCCCGAGCAAAGCTGTGGATAACCGCTGCTTTCGCGGGGGTGGAATTCGCCTTTTCGCACCCGCAAACCTATAGTCTCTGCCTCCCTCGAAGGACGTACGAAAGCCGATGGCCGCGAAGCTCACTGGTCCGAAAATCGTCGTTCGCGGCGCGCGCGAGCACAACCTCAAGAGCGTCGACGTCGAGCTGCCGCGCGACAGCCTGGTGGTGCTCACCGGCGTCTCGGGTTCGGGAAAGTCGTCGCTCGCCTTCGACACGATCTACGCCGAGGGCCAGCGCCGCTACGTCGAGAGCCTGTCGGCCTATGCGCGCCAGTTCCTCGAACTGATGCAGAAGCCCGACGTCGACACGATCGAGGGCCTGTCGCCGGCGATCTCGATCGAGCAGAAGACGACATCCAAGAACCCGCGCTCGACCGTCGGCACGGTCACCGAGATCTACGACTATCTGCGGCTGCTTTTCGCGCGCATCGGCGTGCCCTACTCGCCCGCGACCGGCCTGCCGATCGAGAGCCAGACCGTGACGCAGATGGTCGACCGCATTCTCGAGATGAAGGAGGGCACGCGGCTCTATCTGCTGGCGCCGATGATCCGCGGCCGCAAGGGCGAGTACCGCAAGGAGCTGCAGGACCTTCAGAAGCGCGGCTTCCAGCGCGTCAAGATCGACGGCACGCTCTACGAGATCGACCAGGCGCCGGCGCTCAACAAGAAGCTCAAGCACGACATCGAAGTGGTGGTCGACCGCGTCGTCGTGCGGCCCGACATCAAGACCCGCCTCGCCGATTCGATCGAGACCGCGCTGTCGATCGCCGACGGGCTGCTGTTCGCCGAGAACGCCGACAATGGCGAGCGCACGACCTTTTCGGCCAAGTTCGCCTGTCCGGTCTCGGGCTTCACCATCGACGAGATCGAGCCGCGGCTGTTCTCGTTCAACAACCCCTTCGGGGCCTGCCCGGCCTGCGACGGGCTGGGCGTGAAGCTCTACTTCGACCCTGAATTGGTCGTGCCCGACCACGCGCTCGGCCTGCGCGAGGGCGCGATCGCGCCGTGGGCTGCAACGCCTTCCCCCTACTACGACCAGACGCTCGATTCGCTGGCGCGCCACTTCAAGGTCTCGGTGACGACGCCGTGGCGCGATCTCGACCGCAAGGTGCGCGACGCGATCCTGTTCGGCACCGGCAGCGACCCGGTCGCGATGGCCTATTCCGACGGCCTGCGCAACTACGAGACCAACAAGGCCTTCGAGGGCGTCATCCCCAATCTCGAGCGGCGCTGGCGCGAGACCGACAGCGCCTGGGTGAAGGAAGAACTCGGACGCTTCCAGTCCTCGAAGCACTGCGAGGCCTGCAACGGCTTCCGCCTCAAGCCCGAGGCGCTGTCGGTGAAGGTCGGCGGCCTGCATCTCGGCGAGGTCGCGCAGATGTCGATTGAGCGCGCGTCGCGCTGGTTCGTCGAGCTCGAGAAGGGCCTCAAGCCCAAGGACCGCGAGATCGCCTATCGGATCCTCAAGGAGATCAAGGAGCGCCTGCAGTTCCTGGTCGACGTCGGGCTCGACTACCTGACGCTCGCGCGCGCCTCGGCGACGCTGTCGGGCGGCGAGAGCCAGCGCATCCGCCTCGCCTCGCAGATCGGGTCCGGCCTTACCGGCGTGCTCTACGTGCTCGACGAGCCCTCGATCGGCCTGCATCAGCGCGACAATGCGCGGCTGCTCGAGACCCTCAAGCGGCTGCGCGATCTCGGCAACACGGTGATCGTGGTCGAGCACGACGAGGACGCGATCCGCGTCGCCGACTACGTCGTCGACATGGGGCCGGGTGCCGGCATCCACGGCGGCAAGGTCGTCGCGGCGGGCACGCCCGACGAGATCATGCGCAACCCGGCGAGCCTGACCGGCCAGTACCTGACCGGCCTGCGCCAGATCCCGACCCCGCGCACGCGACGGCGCGGCACCGGTGGACGCATCCGCATCAAGGGCGCCAAGGCGAACAACCTCAAGACCCTCACCGTCGACGTGCCGCTCGGCACCCTCACCTGCGTCACCGGCGTGTCGGGCGGCGGCAAGTCGACCCTGGTGATCGACACGCTCTACCGCGCGGTGGCGCGCGCGCTGTTCGGCGCGCGCGAGCCCGCCGGCGAGCACGCCGGCATCGACGGTATCGACAATCTCGACAAGGTCATCGACATCGACCAGTCGCCGATCGGCCGCACGCCGCGCTCCAATCCGGCGACCTACACAGGTGCCTTCTCGCCGATCCGCGACTGGTTCGCCGGGCTGCCGGAGGCGCAGGCGCGCGGCTACAAGGCCGGGCGGTTCTCCTTCAACGTCAAGGGCGGGCGCTGCGAGGCCTGCCAGGGCGACGGCGTCATCAAGATCGAGATGCACTTCCTGCCCGACGTCTACGTCCAGTGCGACGCCTGCCACGGCCAGCGCTACAACCGCGAGACGCTCGAGATCAAGTTCCGCGACAAGTCGATCGCCGACGTGCTCAACATGACGGTCGACGAGGGCGCCGAGTTCTTCAAGGCCGTGCCGGTGATCCGCGACAAGCTGGTGACCTTGCAGCGCGTCGGCCTCGGCTACATCCATATCGGCCAGCAGGCGACGACGCTGTCGGGCGGCGAGGCGCAGCGCGTCAAGCTCGCCAAGGAACTGTCGCGCCGCGCCACCGGCCGCACGCTCTACATCCTCGACGAGCCGACGACCGGCCTGCATTTCGAGGACGTCAAGAAGCTGCTCGAGGTGCTGCACGCGCTGGTCGAGACCGGCAACACGGTGGTGGTGATCGAGCACAATCTCGAGGTCATCAAGACCGCGGACTGGATCATCGACCTCGGCCCCGAAGGCGGCGACCGCGGCGGCACCATCGTCGCCCAGGGCACGCCCGAGGACGTGGTCAAGGTGAAGGCGAGCTACACCGGCCGCTTCCTCGCCCCTTATCTCAGCAAGAACGCGGCCGCGAAGCGGCGCGCATAGGCGCTCAATCCGCGGCCGCTTCGAGCGCCACCGGCAGGCGCACGGTGACAGTGGTGCCGCGGCCGGGCGCGCTCGCGACGTCAAGCGTGCCGCCGTGCAGTTCGGCGATGCTGCGCGCCAGCGGCAGCCCAAGGCCGGTGCCCTGGTGGCGGCGGTTGAGCGCGCCGGAGACCTGGCCGAACGGCGTCAGCGCGATCGCGACCTCGTCCTCCGACATGCCGACCCCGGTGTCGGCGACGCCGAAGACGACCGCTCCGCGTCTGGATTCGCCGAAGACGACGACGCGCCCGTCGGCGGGTGTGAACTTGACTGCGTTCGACACCAGGTTGAGCAGGATCTGGCGGATTGCGCGCTCGTCGCCGCGCAGCAGCGGCAGGTCGCGGTCGACGCGCACGTCGAGCGCAAGCCGCGCCAGCGCGGCGGCCGGACTCGTCATCCGCACCACCATGTCGACGACGCAGGCGAGATCGACCACGCCGTCCTCGATCTCGAAGCGGCCCGCCTCGATCTTCGCCATGTCGAGCAGATCGTTGACCAGCGACAGGAGATGCTGCCCGCTGGCATGGATGTCGCCGGCATATTCGATGAGGCGCGCCGGCGCCCGGCCGGGCGCGGTCAGCTTGATCAGCTCGGAAAACCCGATGATGGCGTTCAGCGGCGTGCGCAGTTCATGGCTCATGTTGGCGAGAAAGGCCGACTTGGCGCGGCTCGATTCCGCCGCCGCGGCGTAGGCGCGTTCGAGTTCGCGGTTGCGCTCCTCGGTCCGCAGCAGCGTGGCCTGCAGCAGTCCGGCGGCGGTGCCGAGGCCGAGATACGAGCCGTCGTCGGTGATCACGAAGCCGCGCATCAGCGCGCTCGGGCGGTCGGTCGCGATCGCGTGCTGGATCGCCTCGATCGACAGGCTGCGTTCGACGATCAGCGGCTTGGGATCCATGAGAACGGCGACCGGTTTGCGCTCGTAGAGCGCCCGCCCGAAATGATGCGCGAGGCGATGTTCGAAATCGCCGCGGCACACGAGTCCGACCGGACGCTCGTCCACAACCACGGCGAGCGCCATCAGGTCCGGATCCGCGTGGAAACGCTCGTAGACGGCCGCGCAGGACATGCTGGCGCCCACGGGCTGGAGACGCAGCGCGAACCGATCGATCGATGCCGGGCGGATGTCGATTCCGGCCGCTGGGTCTCTGCCTTCCATCGCCGTCGTCCCCCGCCACGTCGCGCACCGTCCGGAGCGCCCCCAACGTCGGGCGCAGCCTCGACCCGCGCTCATTAACGGCGGGTGAAAAATCGGCCTAAACCCTTGTGTTTCATGGATTTGTCTTTGAACTGTCATCATCGCGCCGGGCCAGGGGCGAGCGACCCCGCTGCACCGGGTGCCGCAGCGATACATTGCTGTGTGTCAACTTCATGATAATGCGCCCTAAATTGCGCCTAAATTCTCCAAATCCGCTTCCCCGCGGCCGATGACACGGGCGAGAATTCCAGCCCGTGACAACACGCGGCCGACAGGACGGTAACGCTATGCTGGCACGCACGAGTGGTGCGGACGGGGCTGACGGCGTGATCGAACTGGCCCAAGCAACCGCCCCGACCGGCGGCGCAGCGGTCGTCGCGCGGCTTCCCGCGGCGTGCATGCGCAGCGACATCGCGGTCGCCGGCTCGACCGCGCTCGTGTTCACGCTGCCGCAGGTCGCCAATGCGCAGGCGCTGCGCACGATGGTCGTTCAGGACGACCTCGTGGTGTCGAGCCGCGGCTATGGCGCGCTCGTCCTCGATGGCTTCCTCACCGCCGCGAATTCCGCCGCGCCGCCGATGCTCATCCTCGCCGATGGCACGAGCATCACTGCACAGGAGGCGCTGGTCCGCCCGGGCAGCGCAATCGCGCTCCAGGGCTGCCAGCCGGGCGCGGGCGGCCGTCTCGCCGATGCGCTGAGTCAGATCGTACCCAGCGCAGGCGGCACCGCGCAGGCCGACCTGCCCGCCGATCCGTCTGCCGCCGCGGATGGCGGGCGGTTCAATTCCTCCTTCGCACCTTCGACCTTCGACGGGCTCGCCTTCGGCGACGTCAATCCGCTCAGCTTCGGGCGCGGCGCCGGCGGCTTCGGCGGCCGCGGTCTCCTGCACGGCGTGCGCGAAATCATCGACCTGCTCGGCCTCGGCACCAACGATGCCGAGGCCTTCATCCCCTTCTCGCAGAAGCCGAGCTATTCGCCCACCGGCGGCGCCGTCGACACCGACGCTTTGATCGCCAACGAAGGCAGCTCGGTCTATCTCAGCGGCCTTGCCGGCCTGGTCGGCATTCCCGACTCGCGCAACCTCTCGGTGGCGATCGATCCGTTCCTGATCGTCACTCTCGAACACGACAACGCCGGCTTCCAGAGCATCGTCGGGTTCTATCGTCTCGACGGCGCCGGCAACTTCGTCGACATCGACATCCTCTGGCTCAACGCAAGCCTTGAAGGCGGCGACGCGCCCGCCGTCGCCGCCGATTTCTTCGGGCAGGTCGGCGATCGCACCACGTCGTCCTTCGTGCCGCCCGAATCCCAGCTCGGCCTGTTCATGATCGCCGATGGCGGCCGCAGCGACGGGGGCACCGGCCCGGCCAATCGCGCACTGCTGATGGATCTGTTCGCCGATCTCGGCATCGATCCGACCGCCGCCGGCTATCAGGCCAATGTCGACGCGATCAACGCCCACCTGCGATACAATCCGGCCACGCTGCGCATCGAGGTCGAAACCGATCCCGGCATCTACACGCCGCTGGTCGGCGAGACGTATTTCAGCCACGACCCGACGCTCAACAGCGACTATCGCAGCGATCTCAGCCTCGCACAGAACGCGCACACGCTTTCGGGCGTCGAGGACGGACTTCTGTGGATCGGCTTCGAGGACTGGCCGCTGCGCGGCGACATCCTCCGCAACCCTGACGACGCGATCGTCAGCATCGGCGGCGGACCGGGCCGGGGCTCCGATCTCGACTACAACGACCTGATCTTCAGCATCGACATTCTCTATCCCGAAGTGCCGATCACGCCTGCCGTCTGGCAGCCGACGACGACGATCTTCAGTTCGCTGTCGGAAGGGCTCGGCGCCCTCGCCCTGGCGTCGTTCGTCGTCGGCGGCCTCAATGGCGACGGCGTGACCTTCGCATTGGACGGCCTCACGGCGGGTTGGGTCCTGACGCCGCAGGCCGACGTCGACGGATTTGGCAATGGCACCTACATCCTGCAGCCGCCGGGCAGCAGCAGCACGGCAAGCGCGATGATCGCGGAGCTCAACAAGATCTCCATCGGGGTGCCCGGCGACGAGGGACTTCTCGGCCGGCCGCCGGTGACGGTCGATTTTACGGTCGTCGACACGCTCGGCCACGCCGAGAGCGCCCAGGCGAGCCTCGCCTTCACGCAAGGCGGCCCCTCGCCGCCGGCGCCACCGGACGTGCAGATCATCGAAACCTACGTACCGCCGCCGGCGATCGTCACCTACATCGAGACGACGGTGTAGCTGCACGCGCGGCAACAGCGAAAGCCGAGGACTCCATGTTGGGGCATGCGGGCGCGCCGCAGGGGGAAATGCCGGCGCCTTCCGGATCGTCTTTGGGTAAACTCCGCGCCCGCAAGCGCGGCCGGAGCCAAGCCGGAACCCCCGCGACCTGAAGGAGCCGGAGCGCCGTTCGATGACCTCGCTTTGGCAACTGCTGCGGCAGATCGGCCGGCCGAGCCTGTCGCGAAAGATCCTGCTGGGGCTCGGCGGGCTGACCGCGCTTTGGTCGGTCACGATCGTCGTCGTGGTCGGCGAATTCGGCCGCATCGAGAGCCGCGTCCACGAGATGTCGACCGTCAACCAGCCGATCGCCGGCGCGGTGTCGGCACTGGAGATCAGCACCGCGGAAACCGGGGCCGCGGTGCTCAGCTATCTCGCCGACCCGACGCCGCAGGCCAAGGCGCGCGTCGCGACCGTGATCGAGGAGACGCTCGCGCATCTCGACCGCCTGCTGGCGCTCGCCGGGACCGAACTGCGGCCGATCGGCGATCGGTTCCGGAGCCGCTACGGCGCGCTCGCGACGCTCGGCCAGCGCCTCACCGCGTATCGCGATCACGAGAAATACCTCGTCGACGCGTTCGTCCTCAGCCTGTCGACGTTCCAGCAGCAGCTCGACGGCGACCTTCCGCCGCTCGAGGTCGAGGGCGGCGACCGGATCGAGCTCGAACGCCGGCTCGTCGGCCTGCGCGCCGAGCTGGTCAGCGTGGTCGGCCGGCTCAGCGTCAACGTCGGCACCTACGGACAGCAGGGCCGCGACCCGGCGACGCGCGATCTCGTCAATGCGCGGCGCCTCCTGCTCGACGCGGCCCTGCACAGCCCCAGCCTGGCGCTCGCCGGATGGCTGCGCGACATCGGAACGGAGATGGGGCGGCTCGCGAGCCTGAGCCTCGAAGCCGAGCGTGTCCGCAGCATGCTGCGCGCAGACATGGGCGCCTTCCTTGCGCTGCGCCGCGAGACCGGCGACCTCCTGGCAAGCGACCTGCAGGCGACCGTCCGGCGGCGCGCAAGCCAGGTCGCCGCGGACGTTCAGACGGTGATCTGGCGCGGCCTGGCGACCGCCCTCGTCTTCGCGGCATTCGGCGTGATCGCGACCGGCCTGATCCTCGTGTCCGTCGCGCGGCACATCGTCGCGCCGCTCGACGCGCTCGCGGCAGGCGCCGAACGCGTCGGCGCCGGAAACTTCGCGACCCCCGTGCCGTCGGTCGCCAAGCCCGCCAACGAGATCCGCCGACTCATCGAAGCCTTCAACACGATGATGGCGCAGGTCAGCGACACCCAGCGCGCGCTCACCGGGCGCGCCGTCAGCCTCAACGCCGCGGTGCGCGCACGCACCGCGGAACTCGAACGGGCGAACGCGGCGCTGATGGAAGCGGTCGCAGCGGCCGACCGCGCCAATGCCGCGAAATCGGCGTTTCTCGCAGCGATGAGCCACGAGCTGCGCACGCCGCTCAATGCCATCATCGGCTTTTCGGAGGTGATCGCGGGCGAGATGTTCGGGCCCGCAGGCGCGCCGCGCTATCGCGAGTACGCGGCCGACATAACCGCGAGCGGCCATCACCTGCTGTCGATCGTCAACGACCTGCTCGACATGGTGAAGATCGAGGCCGGCAAGCTCGAGCTGCACATCGAGAACGTCGACGTAGCGGAGATCGTCGACGAGACGATGCGGATGCTGCATGGGCGCATCAACGAAGCCAAGCTGACATGCCGCGTCACGCTCGCCGCGGATCTTGCCCCGATCCGTGCCGACCGCCGGATTGCCAAGCAGATCGTCGTGAACCTGCTCTCGAACGCGATCAAGTTCACGTCCGCAGGCGGCGCGATCACGATCGCCGCGCGGCGCGACGGACCGTTCGTCGCCGTGGTCGTCGCCGATACCGGCATCGGCATGACGACGGATCAGGTCGCGCGGGCGACCGAACCGTTCTATCAGGCGGACGATTCGCTGGCGCGCCGCTTCGGCGGAACCGGGCTCGGCCTCACGCTCGTCAAGGCGTTCGTCGAGAAGCACGGCGGCGTTTTCGAGATCGCGAGCGAGCCAAATGTCGGGACGACCATCGCCGTACGCTTCCCCGTCGCGCGCCCGGAGGACGGCATCGGCGACGCGACCAAGCTCGTCGCGGCCCCGCAGCTCGCGCCGGTCAGTCCGCGCGCCGCCGAGAGCTGATCGGAAGGCCGGGGTTCCGGCTCAGCGTCGCTGTGCGCCGCGCGCCTGCTGGCCGCGCCCGGCGGCGGGCGGCGGCGCTTCCATGCGCGGCCCGTCGATGTCGGCCGCGCCGGGCGGCGGCTCGAAGGCGCGCGATCGCGTCGTCGCCTCGGCGATCTCGTTCGGCATCATGTTGACCGCCAGCTCGGCACGCGCGCGGGTCGCCTCGCGCTTGACGTCTGCATTGCCGAAGCGGATCGCCAGCAGCAGCATCGTCATCGACGAGATGCGCTGCTCGGCCGTCGCGTTCGAGCCGAGATTGATCTGGCCGAGCCGCAGCATCGCCGTGGGTTCGCCCCGATCGGCGGCGCGGCGCATCAAGGCCCAGCCGTCGGAAACATTGACCGGCGTGCCCCGACCGATCAGCGTCCGCTCCGCGAGGATATATGTCGCGCGCGGGCTGCCGAGGGTTGCGGCGCGCCGGAGCCAGTTCGTCGCGGCCTGAGCGTCCTGCGCGACACCGGCGCCGCGGTCGTACATGTCGGCGAGCGCGAGGATCGCCGGCACGAAATTCGAAGTCGCCGAGGCGGTCAACCAGGCGACGGCCTGGGTGCCGTCAACCGGCACCCCGCTGCCCTCGGCATAAGCGCGCGCGAGTGCATACTGGGCGGGCCCGTGTCCCTGTCGCGCCGCCGCCCGATACCAGCGCGCGGCCTCGCTCGCGTCGCGTTGCACCGGCCCGAGGCCGCTGTCCGAGAGCTGGCCGAGCATGAATTGCGCACGCGGATCGCCGGAATGGCCTGCCGGCAGAAGCTGCAGGTAGGCCTGGTGGAAATTGCGGGCCTGGAAGGCGGCCATGCCGCCGACGTAGTCGGCGCGCGCCGGCGTGCCGGCGAGTACTGCCAGCGTCGTGCCGAGAATGAGGGCGGTCGACCGCCAGCCTGGATGGGTGGTCATCCCACACAGACTAGCGGGCGACTGCAAACAGACGATTAACGGAACCTTGCCGCCATACCAGGAGCCGCGTCAGGCCTTGGCGGCGACCGCCTCGATCTCGATGAGGTATTCCGGCGCCGCTAGGCGCGAGATCACGGCCAGGGTCGACGCCGGCTTGTGGTCGCCCAGGAAGCGGTTGCGGACCGCGCGCGACGGCGCGATGTCGTCCGGGTTGACCAGCAGGATGTTGACCTTGACCAGGTCCCGGACGTCCATCCCGGCGGCCTTGAGGATGCCGACGATGTTGCCCCACACCGCCTCGGCCTGGGCGGTGATGCCGACGCCGGTCTTGCCATCGGGGGTCACCCCGACCTGGCCCGAAATGAACAGCGTGCGCGCTCCGGGCGCGATCTCGACCGCATGGCTGTAGGCACCGACCGGCGCCGCGATCGTCGTCGGGTTGTAGACCTTGTTCATCGCTCCTGCTCCCGTATCCGTGTTATGACGCCGCCGGCGGGGCGACCCGCGCCACCATAACCCGAACTGCGAGCAATGGCATGACCCCGGTCCACGTCATCGGCGGCGGACTCGCCGGCAGCGAAGCCGCCTGGCAGATCGCCCGCGCAGGCCTTCCCGTCGTCGTGCACGAGATGCGGCCGGTCCGGGCGACCGAGGCGCACGTCACCGGGCAACTCGCCGAGCTGGTGTGCTCCAACTCCTTCCGTTCCGACGACCCGGAGACCAACGCGGTCGGACTGCTGCACGAGGAGATGCGGCGTGCCGGTTCGCTGATCCTTCGCGCCGCCGACGCCCACAAAGTGCCTGCGGGATCGGCCCTTGCGGTCGACCGTGAGGGTTTTGCCGCGGCCGTGACCGCGGCGCTCCAGGCCGAGCCGCTGGTCACGATCGAGCGGGGCGAAGTCGACGGCCTGCCGCCGCCGGACTGGGCGAATGTCGTCGTCGCCACCGGGCCGCTCACCTCCGCCGCGCTCGCCGAGGCGATCCGCGCGCGCACCGGCACCGAAGCCCTTGCCTTCTTCGACGCGATCGCGCCGATCGTCCATCGCGAGACGATCGACATGGATCGGGCGTGGTTCCAGTCGCGCTACGACAAGGCGGGGCCGGGCGGCGACGGGGCGGACTACATCAATTGCGCCCTCGACCGCGACGGCTACGAGGCGTTCATCGATGCCCTCCTGGCCGGCGAAAAGACCGACTTCAAGGAATGGGAAACGAACACGCCCTATTTCGAGGGCTGCCTGCCGATCGAGGTGATGGCATCGCGCGGCCGCGAGACGCTGCGCTTCGGCCCGATGAAGCCGGTCGGCCTTACCGATCCCCACACCGGCCGGCGGCCCTGGGCGGTCGTCCAGCTCCGCCAGGACAATGCGCTCGGCACGCTGTTCAACATCGTCGGCTTCCAGACGAAGCTGAAGCACGGCGAGCAGAAGCGGATCTTCCGCATGATTCCCGGGCTGGAGAACGCCGAGTTCGCCCGGCTGGGCGGCCTTCACAGGAATACGTTCATAAACTCGCCCCGGTTGCTGGACGAGACGCTGCGCCTCAAGACCGAACCGAGGCTGCGCTTCGCCGGCCAGATCACCGGTGTCGAAGGCTATGTCGAAAGCGCCGCGGTCGGGCTGCTCGCCGGCCGCTTCGCCGCTGCCGACGCACGCCAGTTGCCGGCGACGCGCCCCCCTACGACGACGGCACTCGGCGCCCTGCTGAGCCATGTGACCGGCGGCGCCGACGCCGCCACCTTCCAGCCCATGAACTGCAATTTCGGCCTCTTCCCGCCGCTTCCCGAAGGTGGCAAGCGGATCAAAGGGGTCGACCGCAAGCGTGCCCTCGCCGCCCGGGCCCTTGCCGACCTCGCCGGATGGCTCGAGCAAACGCGCCAAGCCGCAGCCTGATCAAGAATGATGTATTGTATAAGATATTGCACGTAAACATCTGTTTATACAACAGAAAAATAGTTTATTTCGTCTCAGAAATTACTTCATATCGACACCGTAATGATGCCTGCGGAGATTGTTCCGGCAGCGACCTGATCAAGCGCCGTCACATTGATGCCGTTTCGTATCCGGTTGGAATCAAAAGGCGCCATCGACCCACGCCCGGCGGCGCCGCCTCATCGGGCCTCACTCAGGCCAGACGGAAGGTCAGGTCCAGCGTCCGCACGCCGCGCAGCACCAGGTTGTCGGTCCACTCGAGCGGACCGCCCGCCAGCGCGAGCGTCCCGAACCGCGCCAGCAGCCGCTCGAATGCGATCCGCGCCTCCAACCGTGCCAACGGCGCGCCGACGCAGTAGTGGATCCCATAGCCGAAGGCGAGGCTTGTCGTCGTCGGCGGCCGGGCAATGTCGAACCGCTCGGGCTCCACAAAGGCGTCGGGATCGCGGCAGGCGGCGTTGAGCATCAGGAAGAGGCGGTCGCCGCGCCCGATCCGTCGGCCGCCGATCTCGATCGCGTCGCGCGCCACCCGCGTCACGCTCGCCGCCGGCCCGTCGTAGCGCAGCATCTCCTCGACCGCGGATTCCATCAGCCCGGGCTCCGCCCGCAGGCGCGCCAGCTGGTCGGGATGGCGCAGCAGCGCCAGCAGGCCGTTGCCGATCAGGTTCGTCGTCGTCTCGTGCCCGGCGAAGAGGATCAGCACCGCGGTCGCCACCAGTTCGTCCTCGTCCAGCCGGCCCTCGCCCCGCTGGGCGTCGATCAGGTCGCCCAGCAGGTCGCCGGATGTGCCCGCGCGGCGATGGCGGTCGATCAGCCCCCGGAAATAGGCCTCCATCTCGGCAATGCCGCGCGCCGCGCGCTCGTACTTGTCGGGCATCGCCTGGGCGCCGCCGACGAAGGCCGCGAGATCGTCCGACCAGTCCTTGAACCTGTCGACGTCGTCCAGTGGGACGCCGAGAATCCCGGCGATCACGGTCGCCGGCAGCGGATAGGCGAAATCGGCGATCAGGTTGCAGCGTCCCTGCCCGGCCTGATCGGCGCGGGCGGCGATGCGGTCGATCAATCCGTCCACGACGATCGCGATCGCCGGTTCCATCGCCTCGATCGCACGCGGCCGGAATGCCGCATTGAGCAATCCGCGCAGGCGGCCATGCGTCGGCGGATCGACGAACACCGCCCAGCGCGACAGCAGGCGCTCCAGTCCGGTGAGGGCCTCGCGGCGTGCCGGCGCCAGCGCGTTCATGAAGGGGGTGATGCGGTCAGCCGAGAGGCGTGGATCGTGTAGTGCCGCGCGGACATCGCGATGGCGCGTCAGCACCCATCCCTTGAGGATCGCGCTCCAGTGCACCGGATCGAGCGCCCGCAGCCGCGCGAGGGCCGGGAACGGATCCGCCATCACTGCGGCGGACCGCGGATCGAACGCGAGGCTGTCGCCGTCCATGGCGCAGTATCGCGACGGTGCGGCCGCCAGGGCAAGATGCTTGGTCGCGGCGCCGTCGTTAGGCGACAATGCCGGCACAAGTCAGCTGGAGGCGCCCGCATGAAGCCGACCGTCGTCCTCGCCCTGTCCGTGCTTGCGCTTGCGGCCTGCGCCGCCGACACGCCGCCCACCCCGCCGCCGCCGCTCTTCGGCGGCGCAGCACCCTCGACACCCCCTGCCCCGGCGGCAGCGCCAGCGGTCGCGGCGGCGCCGTCGCCGGCGGTGGTCGGCGTCTGGCAGGGCACGGTGCGCGATCGTTCGCGCCGCGGCGGCCAGATGCAGACCTGGCGGCTGGAGTTCAACCCCGACGGGACCTACCGCTCGACCTCGGCCTTCGCCCAGGGCGGCCAGGTGCAACATTGGGGGCGCTACGTCACCGGTGACGGCTTCATTCGCATGGCGCTCGAAGGCTGGGAGCCGCGCCAGGAATGCGGCAGCGCAGGGTGCTATCCCCTCCAGATGCCGCCGACCGACACGGTCGTGCTGGTGGCGCTCGACGGCCAGCAGATGGTGACCGAACAGGGCCCGCTGCTGCGCCTTCAGTAGCGCCGCAGCAGGGCCGCGAGCACAAGCCGCCCGGCACCGCCGGCCGGCCGAAGCAGGGCCGGATCGAAGAGCGCGAAGCCGCGCCGCCGCAATCGGCGCAGATGCAGGTCGGCGAGCGTCGCCGGCAGCAGCGCGGCATGGACATGGCGGTGCGCACGCAGTGCGCGCGCATGCACCAGCCGGGCGGTTGCGGCATCGGCGATCGCCCGCGCGACAGGCGCGAGCGGCGGCCCCGGCCGTCCCTCGTACATGGCATCGATATCGAGCCCGGCCTGCGCCACGAGATCGGCCGGCAGGCGGCTCCGGCGCTGGCGCGCGAGAAACGGCACCGCGCGCAACGTGCCGGTGAGCGCCCAGGCGGTGCCGACCTGTCGCGCCGCCTCCTGCGCCGCCGCGTCGGTCCCGCCAAGGATGGTCGCCGCCATGCGCGCGAGGCTGCCGGAGGTTCCCTCCGCGTAAGCTTCGAGCGCAGCGAGAGTCGCGGGCGGCTCGTCGGTGAGATCTTGCTCGCGTGCGAGCAGCAGCGTCTCGAAGTCGTCGGGCCGCACGCCGCGCGCCAGCACGGCCGTCAGGGCTTCGACGACGGGATGCTTGCGCGCGCGCCCGCCGGCGAGCTCGGCGATGGCGTCGCGCCACCATTGCAGGCGGATCTGGCCGATCAGCGGCTCGCTGACGGTCTCGCGCACCCGCGCGACCTCGACATTGAAGGCATAGAGCGCCAGCAGCGCCGGCCGCGCCGCGGCGGGCGCGAACAGCGCGGTCAGATAGCGGTCGTGGTCGAAGCGCCGCACCTGGTCGGCGCAAAAATCCGTATCGTCCGCCATCTGTCCTGACCGTCCGCTGCCGTGCTAGATATCGCGCGCACTCGACCATGACAACCGCCGCCGCCGCCAGCCCGCCGCCCAACCGCACCGCGACGACCGAGAATTTCCCGGTCGGCTCGTGGCTGCTGCCGGCGCCGCTGCGGCCGACCGTCGCCGTATTCTATCGCTTGGCGCGTGCCGCCGACGACATCGCCGACTCCGCGACCCTCGATGCCGAGACCAAGACGGCACGGCTCAAGGCGATCGACGCGGCGCTGGTGAGTGGCGCCGCGGAAGGCGATGCGCCCGAGCTTGCCTACGCGCTCGACCTCAAGCGCCATTTCGAGGAACGCGGGCTATCGGTCGAGCATTCGCGCCACCTGCTGCAGGCCTTCATGGCCGACGCGGTCAACCGGCCGTGCCGGTCGTGGAGCGATCTGCTCGCCTATTGCCGCTACTCGGCCAATCCCGTCGGGCGCTTCCTGCTCGAGCTCCACGGCGAATCGCGCGACACGTGGCCCGCCTCCGACGCCCTATGCACGTCGCTGCAGATCCTCAACCACCTGCAGGACTGCAAGGACGACTATGCCAAGCTCACGCGGCTCTACGTTCCGCTCGACTGGCTCACCCAGGCGGGCCTGACGCCGCGCGCCCTGCTCGCCGCGGCCGCGACGCCGCCGCTGCGCGCGGTGCTCGATCGCGTGCTCGACGGCGTCGACCAGCTCAACCAGCGCGCAGCCGCCCTGCCGCGCGGCGTCGCCAATCGCGGCCTGCGCATGGAATCGGCGGTAATCGTCAGCGTGGCCCAGCGCCTCGCCGCGAAGCTGCGCCGCGGCGACCCGATCGCCGGTCGCGTCGCGCTGTCGAAATGGGAGAAGGCCGGCGCGCTGATCGTCGGCGTGGCGCGCGGCCTGCGACGCTGACAAGGGCGGCGATGAAGCGCGTTCACGTGATCGGCGCCGGCCTCGCCGGCCTGTCGGCCGCCCTGGCTGCCGTACGCGGCGGTGCCGCCGTGACGCTCCACGAGGCGGCACCGCAGGCCGGCGGCCGCTGCCGGTCCTATTTCGACGACAAGCTCGGCTGCGTCATCGACAACGGCGGCCACGTCATCATGGGGGCCAACCGCGCCGCGTTTGCCTTTCTCGATGAAGTCGGCGGCCGCGCCCACATGGTCGAGGTGGCGCCGGCCGCCTTCCCCTTCCTCGATCTCGCCACCGGTGAGCGCTGGACGGTGCGCCCGAATGCGGGCCGGATTCCCTGGTGGGTGTTCGCGCGCGCGCGCCGCGTGCCGGGCGCACGCATCGCCGACTTCCTCCACGCACTCGGCATCCTGCGCGCGGGACCGGAGGACACGGTCGCGCAGTTTCTGGCGCCGGGCAGCGAACTCTACCGCCGGCTCTGGGACCCGCTCGCGACGTCGGTGATGAACGCCGATCCCCGCGAAGCCGCCGCGCAGCCGATGGCGGAAATGGTCCGGCAGACGTTCTTCGCCGGCGAAGCCGCCTGCCGGCCGTGGGTCGCGCGCGCCGGCCTGTCACGCGCCTTCGTCGACCCCGCACTCGACCTGCTGCGCACCCGCGGCGCCGTGCTGCGCACCGAGCACCGCCTGCAGCGCATCGCCTTCGCGGCGGGCCGCGCCGACGCGCTTCACTTCGCCGACGGGTCGATTCCGATCGATGCGGACGACGCGGTCGTGCTCGCGGTGCCGCATGCGGTCGCTCCGAGCCTGGTGCCCGATCTGGTCGCGCCGGACGACGCGCGCGCGATCGTCAACGCCCACTTCCGGCTCGGCCGGCCGGCAAAGCTGCCCGACGGGCTGCCGCTGCTCGGACTCGTCGGCGGAACGGCGCAATGGCTGATCGTCCACGATGACATCGTCAGCGTGACGGTGAGCGCCGGCGACGCGCTTGCCGAACGTCCCAATGACCAAGTCATCGCGCTGCTGTGGCGCGACGTCGCGCGCGCGATGTCGCTGGAGCCCGACCGCCCCGCCCCGTCGCGACTGATCAAGGAAAAGCGCGCCACCTTCGCGCAGACACCAGTGCAGGTCGCGCGGCGCCCGCCGCCACGCACGGCGTGGCGCAATCTGGCGCTCGCCGGCGACTGGACCGCGACCGGCCTGCCGGCGACGATCGAGGGCGCGATCCGGTCCGGCGCCGCCGCGATCGAATCGCTGCGCAAATCGATGCCGCAATAGCCCACTCGCAAGCTCGGAATTGCGCACCGCACGAGTCGTGGTATCCTGCACCGAAGACCAACTAAATGAATCGGGGGTGCGCGATCATGCTGGACTTTCTCGAAAATGCCGGACTGGGCAAGCTCGAACGGGCGGTCGCCTATGGCCTCGCCCTGGTCGTGGTGCTGCTGATCATTGCCGACGTCGCGCTGGCGCGCCGCGGCCTCTCCTTCGACTACGCCTGGATCACCTTCGTCGTGCGCTGGCTGCACGTGCTTTCCGGCGTGATGTGGGTCGGCCTGCTCTGGTACTTCAACTTCGTCCAGATCCCGTCGATGCCGAAGATCCCCGACGAACAGAAGCCGGCGGTGAGCAAGGTGATCGCGCCGACCGCGCTGTTCTGGTTCCGCCACGCCGCCCTGGCGACTCTGATCACCGGCCTGCTGCTCGCCTGGCTCAACGGCTACATCCACCAGGCTCTGGTGCTCGGCATCGGCAGCGGCGGCGGGCGCCCGGCCGCGATCGGCATCGGCATGTGGCTCGGCATCGTCATGGCCTACAACGTGTGGATGATCATCTGGCCCAACCAGAAGAAGGCGCTCGGTCTGGTCGATGCGACGCCCGACGAGAAGAAGGCTGCCGCCCGCACGGCGATGCTCACCAGCCGCTTCAACACGATGCTCTCGATCCCGATGCTCTACTTCATGGTCGCGGCGCAGAACATCTACTGACGCACCGACGAAACACGGAGAGGCGACGGGGCCCACGCGGGGCCCCGTCTGCGTTCAGGCCTGCGCGGGCAGCGGGATCAGGGCTGCGGCGACGCGCCGATCCTCGGCCAAAAGGACGTTGTAGGTCCGGCAGGCCGCCCCGGTGTCCATGGCATCGACGACCAGGCCCGACGCGCGCAACGCCTGCCGGAGGTCGGGGCGGATGAAGGCCATGCGCGGGCCGCACCCGATGATGAGGATTTCGATCGGCGGACGGACCGATGCGACCGCGATGAGGCTGTCGACGCTCAGGTCCGCGATGGTCGCAACCGGCCAGTCGACCACCGCATCCGGCAGGATGATGACCGGCCGCTGATGGATCGCGCCCGAAATGCGGATCCGGCCCGGCCCGTAGGCCTCGATGATCTGCCGTCCGGCGGGAGCGGTCGGCGTCTCGCGCATGACGCGGCCGGGCGGCGCGCCCAGGACTTCAGCCCTGCGACTGCTGCGGTGCGCCGGGTTCGGTCGGCTCGGTTGCATCGGCCTCGTGCGCCTTGCGGCGCTTGCCGACCAGGTACCATTCCAGCGGCGCGGCGACGTAGACCGTCGAGTAAGTGCCGATGATGACGCCCCACAGCAGAGCCACGTTGAGGCCCTGCAGCACCGGACCGCCGAACAGGAACAGGGCCAGCGCCGCGAGGAACAGCAGGCCGTTGGTCATGATCGTGCGCGACATGGTCTGGTTCACGCTCAGATTGACCACTTCGCGGAAATCCATGCGCTTGAACTTGCGCGAGTTCTCGCGGATGCGGTCGTCGATGACCACCGTGTCGTTGATCGAGAAGCCGGCGATCGTCACCACCGCGGCGACGGTGTTGAGATCGAACTGCAGGCCGGTGACCGAGAACAGGCCGACCGTCGTCACGCAGTCGTGCAGCAGCGCGATGACCCCGGAGACCGAGGCCTGCCAGCCGTAGCGGAAAGCCATGAAGCCAAGGATGCCGACGAGCGACAGCGCCACCGCCAGGATCGATCCGCGGATCAGTTCCGCACCGACCTTCGGCCCGACGACCTCGACGCGGCGGTACTCGACGCCCTCGCCCAGCGATTCGCGCACCCGGCGAACCACGTCCATCTCGGCCTGTTCGCCGCCGGCCTGGCGCTCGACGCGGATCAGGATCTCGCGATCGGAACCGAACTCCTGCAGCGAGACGTCGCCGACATTGAGCGCGCTCACCCGTTGGCGGAGTTCGCCGAGATTCGCGGCGGTCGGCATGCGGACCTCGATCATGATGCCGCCGGCGAAATCGACCCCGTAGTTGAGACCGCGGGTCGCGAGCGAAACGACCGAGACGAGGCAGAGGATGATCGAGATGGCGAAGCAGAGCTTGTGATGCCGGAAATAGTCCAGCTTCGGGACCGACTTGAGGAGCTTGATCGGACGCATGAGAGGTCTCCGTTCGCCGTCGGCTCAGATCGGCAGCTGCTTGGGCCGGCGCCAGAACAGCCAGCCGACGATCAGCATCCGCGTCACGGTCACCGCGGTGAACATCGAGCAGATGATGCCGATCGCCAGCGTGACCGCGAAGCCGCGCACCGGACCGCTCGCGAACGCATAGAGGAACACCGCCGCGATCAGCGTCGTCAGGTTGGAATCGAGGATGGTGATGAAGGCGCGCTGGAACGCGACGTCGACCGCCGGGAACGGCGATCGTCCCGCTGCCGCCTCTTCGCGCATTCGCTCATAGACCAGCACGTTGGCATCGACCGACATGGCGAGGCCGAGGACCATGCCCGCAAGACCGGGCAGCGTCAGCGTCGCGTCGATCATCGCCATGATCGACAGCGTGAACAGGATGTTGAGGATCAGGGCCACGTTGGCGATCATGCCGAACAGACCGTACCCGGCGACGATCAGCACCGCGATCAGAACGAAGCCGATCGAAATGGCGATCGCGCCGGCGCGGATCGAATCGGCGCCGAGATCGGGGCCGACCGTGCGTTCCTCGATCACGGTCAGCGGCGCAGGCAGGGCGCCGGCGCGCAGCAGCACGGCGAGATCCGATGCCGTCGCGGCGGTGAAGCTGCCGGAAATCTGGCCGCGGCCGCCGAGGATCGGCTCGCGAATCACGGGCGCGCTGATCACCTTGTTGTCGAGCACGATCGCCAGCGGCCGGCCGACATTCTCGCGCGTCGTATCGGCGAACTGGCGCGAGCCGGCGCCGTCGAAGGTGAAATTGACGATCCACTCCCCGGTCTGGCCGTTCTGGCCCGGCTGGGCATCGGTCAGCCGCTCGCCGGCGACGTTGATCCGCCGCAGCACCACGTATTGCTGCGGGCCGCCGCCGGCATCGCGATCGCCCGGCAGAACGATGCTGCCCGGCGCGCGGCCTGCGGCGACGTCGGCCGGCGTGTTCTGCGTGTCGAGCAGATGGAAGTTCAGCTTGGCGGTGCGGCCGAGGAGGCCCTTGATGCGCTCCGGGTCGCGCACGCCGGGAAGCTGCACCAGGATGCGGTCCTGGCCCTGGACCTGGATGGTCGGGTCGCGCGCGCCGGTTTCGTCGATGCGTCGGCGGACGATTTCGACCGACTGCGACACCGCACGGCGGCGCTCTTCGAGCAGCGCCTGCTCATTGAACCGCAGCGCGATCGTCTGGTCTGGGCCGGAGACGAGCTGGGCCGTGCGGTCGAGATCGCGCAGCGCATTGCGGGCCGCCTCGAGCTGGGCCGGGTCGCGGATGCGGACCGTGACGCCGGACGTTCCGTCGGCCTGCGGCGGCGAGATCGCGATGCGGGCCTGGCGCATCGAGGCGCGGATGCCGTCCTCGATGTTGCGGATGCGGTCGCGAATCACCGCCTGGAAGTCGACCTCGAGGAGCAGATGCGAGCCGCCCTGGAGGTCAAGTCCAAGCGTCACCTGCTGGCGCGGCGCCCAGCGCGGCAGCGAGTCGGCGAAGTCCCGGCTCAAAAAGCTCGGCACCGCGTAGATCGCCCCGATCAGGCAGACGAGTGCCACGACGATGACGCGCCAGCGTGGGATCTGCAGCATGACCTTGCGCTCCGTGACCCTCGACGATCAGCGAATGCGGCTCACGTACTGATCGTGGCCGAGCGAGTCGTAGAGTTTGCGCTTCACGGGATCCTTGAGCGTGTCGTAGGCCTCGACGGCCTTCGGGTCGTCGGACTTCGGCGCGAAGGCGGCGTCGATCTCGGCCACCGTGGCGCTGCTCTTGACGCCGAGCACCTTGTAGAAGTCCGGCTCGCTCGACTTCTTCTCTTCCTTGGCGTCCTTGGCATCGGGTGCCCCGGTCCGCGCAAGAACCTCCGCGACCATGCTGCGCAGCACCTTGACGCGCACGCCGTCGGCGACCTCCAGTGCCATCTCGCGATCGTCGATGATCTTGGTCACCGTGCCGATGATGCCGCCCGACGTGACGATGCGGTCGCCGCGGCGCAGCGCCTCAATCATCGCCTTGTGGTCTTTCATCTTCTTCTGCTGCGGCCGGATGATCAGGAAGTAGAAGACGACGAAGATCAGCACCAACGGCGCGAGCGCGATGATATCGAAACCGCCCGGCGCACCACCGGCGGCCTGGGCAAAAGCGGGCGATGAAAACATGCAAAAGCTCCCGATCCCCGGGAGCGGAGGGCCCCCGGACGCGGGCGGACTATACCGGCCAGGGGCGGAAATGCAACGCTTGCCGACATGGCGTTGACCGCCGCCCGGCGCCTGCTAAGGTCGCGACTTTCCAACGCTTTGCCGGCCCCTCATGGACCCCGCCCACCTCGAATCGCTGCTCACCCGCGTCGCCGACGCGCTCGACCGCCTCGCCCCGCCGCCGCCGCCCCGGAACGATCTGTCGAGTGCCGACGCCTTCGTCTGGCATGCCGACGGCCATCGCCTGCAGGCGATCGCGGAGGTCAACCGCGTCGATCTCGACCTGCTGCGCGGGATCGAGCGGCAGCGCGACATCCTCCTCGACAACACCCGCCGGTTCGCCGACGGGCTGCCGGCCAACAACGCGCTGCTGTGGGGTGCGCGCGGCATGGGCAAGAGTTCGCTCGTGAAGTCGATCCATGCGGCGATCAACGAGGCCACGCCCAAGGCGCTCGCACTGGTCGAGATCCACCGCGAGGACATCCCGACCCTGCCCGCCCTGCTCCAGGTCCTGCGCGGCTCGCAGCGGCGCTTCGTGCTGTTCTGCGACGACCTGTCCTTCGACGCCGAGGACACCGCGTACAAGTCGCTCAAGGCGGTGCTCGAGGGCGGCGTCGAGGGGCGGCCGACCAATGTGGTGTTCTACGCCACCTCGAACCGGCGCCACCTGATGGCTCGCGACATGATCGAGAACGAGCGCTCGACCGCAATCAACCCCGGCGAGGCGGTCGAGGAGAAGGTCTCGCTGTCGGACCGCTTCGGCCTGTGGCTCGGCTTCCACCACTGCGACCAGGACACCTACTTCGCGATGGTCGAGGGCTATGCGCGGCGCTACGGCATCGCGGTCGACCGCGCGACCATCGAACACGAGGCCAACGAATGGTCGGTCACGCGCGGCTCGCGCTCGGGCCGCGTTGCCTGGCAGTTCATCCAGGACCTCGCCGGCCGGCACGGCACGCGCATCGGCTGAACGCGCTCAGCGCTCCAGATACTCGTTCGGGTTGACCGGCCGCGTTCCGCGCCGCACCTCGAAATGGAGCTGCGGCGTGCGGACGTTGCCGCTCGATCCCACCCGCGCGATCACCTGGCCGCGCCGGACCTGGGCGCCGCGGCGCACGAGCAGCTGCTCGCAGTGGCCGTAGGCGGTGACCCAGCCGTCGGCGTGGCGGACCAGCAGCAGGTTGCCGAAGCCGCGGAGCTCGTTTCCGGCATAGACGACGACCCCGTTCTCGGCGGCGCGGATCGGGGTGTTGCGCGCCGCCGCGATGTTGATGCCGTCGTTGTGCAGGCCGCCCGGCTTCGGCCCGAAATCCGAGACGATGTTGCCCTGCAGCGGCCACGCGAACAGACGGCCGGCGCGCGGCGGCGTGGCGCCGCTGTCGTCGCTTGCCGGCGCCGCAGCGGCCGGCGCCGGTTCCGATCGCGGGTCAGGTGACGCCGTGCGGCCGTTCCGCGCCGCCGGCGGCGCTGACGATGGCGGCGCCAGGGTCTGCCGCTCGACGCGATCGCCGCTCGGTGCGCTCGGCGGCGCGTCGGCGCCGCTCGCCGGCGGGGATGCGGCGCGTGCGGCCGCTGACGGCTCGGCCGGGCGCGGCGCGTCGCCGCGCGGGACGGTCAGCCGCTGGCCGGGGCGGACGACATAGGGCGGGCGCAGATTGTTGGCTTCCGCCATGGCGCGCGTCGAGACGCCCTGGCGCTGGGCGATGACCGAAAGGCTTTCGCCCGAACGCACGACGACCTCCTGCGCCGTCGGCGCGGCGCCGGCGGGCTGACTGCGCGTGCGCAGATAGTTCTCGGGCACGCAGCCCGCAAGCACCACCAGCGCCAGGACCAAGGCGCCCGCGCGCAACCCGCTCGCAGCAGTCATGTCATCGTCCTCCCTCCGCGGCGTCGGGCATCCCCTCCACCAGCGGGACGAAGCGCACCATCGTCAGCTCTTCCGTCGTGAACAGCAGGTCGGCCTCGCCGCGGCGGATGCGCAGCAGGCGCTGGTCGCCCGCGGGACCGACCGGAATCACCATGATCCCGCCGGGCGCGAGCTGGTCGAGCAGCGCCTGCGGAACCTCCTCCGGAGCAGCGGTTACGATGATTCGCTCGAACGGCGCAAGCTCCGGCCAGCCCTTCCAGCCGTCACCGAAGCGCGAGGTGACGTTGTGGATCGACATCTGGCGGAAGCGCTTCTCGGCCTCGCCGAGCAGCGGCCGATGGCGCTCGATCGTGTAGACGCGTCGCGCCAGCAGCGCGAGAACCGAAGTCTGGTAGCCGCTGCCGGTGCCGATCTCCAGCACCTTCGACTTCGGCTGCAGCTCGAGCGCCTGGGTCATCAGGCCGACCACGGTCGGCTGGCTCAAGGTCTGGCCGAGGCCGATCGGCAGCGGGGTGTTCTCGTAGGCGCGGTCGCGCAGCGCCGCCGGCACGAAGATCTCGCGCGGCACCCGTTCGATGGCGGACAGGACACGGGTATCGGTCACTCCCGTCCCGCGGAGTTCGAGCAGCAGCCGGATCTTGTGGTTCGGCGTGCTCACTTCAACGCCGCGGCGAGCCGGCGCATGGTCGGCCGGTGCGTCATGTCGAGATAGAGCGGCGTGACGGTGATGTAGCCATCCTGGCACGCGGCGATGTCGCTGCCCTTGCGCGTCGCGTCCTCCTTGCGCATGGCGCCGACCCAGTAATAAGGCACGCCGCGCGGATCGAACTTCTCGACCAGCTCGTCGCCGATCTTGTGGCGGCCCTGCGTCGCGACGACGATGCCCTTGACCGCGTCGGCAAGGACGTCGGGGAAGTTCACGTTGACCAGCGTGTTCGCCGGCCATCCGACCTTGGCGAGCTTGCGGATGACCTTGGCGGCATGGTGCTCGGCCGTCGCCCACTTGACCGGATGGCCGTGGGTGTGGACCTGGCTCAGCGCGATCGCCGGCACGCCGAGCATCGTGGCCTCCATCGCCGCCGCAACCGTGCCCGAATAGCTCACGTCCTCGCCGAGATTGGCGCCGCGGTTGATGCCGGAAAGGCACAGCGTCGGCCGGTCGTCCTTGAGGATGTGGTTGATCGCGAGCAGCACCGAGTCGGTCGGCGTGCCGTCGACGACGTAGCGGCGGGTGCGGTTCTGCCGGATGCGCAGCGGCCGGCGGATGGTGAGCGAGTGGCTGACCGCGCTCTGTTCGCTCTCGGGCGCCACCACCCACACGTCCTTGGACAGCGTGCGCGCGATCCGCTCCAGGATCTTGATGCCGGTGGCATGCACGCCGTCGTCGTTGGAGACGAGGATGCGCGCCTTCGAAAGGTCGATCGGTTTGTTGAACATCAGCCAATCACCTCGGTTCCGCCCATGTACGGCTTGAGCGCGTCGGGGACGCGGATCGCGCCGTTGCCCTGCTGGTAGTTCTCGAGCACGGCGATGAGCGCGCGGCCGACCGCGATGCCCGAACCGTTGAGGGTGTGGACGAAGCGGTTGCCCTTGCCTTCGGCCGGCCGGAAGCGCGCGTTCATCCGCCGCGCCTGGAAGTCGCCGCAGACCGAGCAGCTCGAGATCTCGCGGTACATGTTCTGGCCCGGCAGCCAGACCTCGATGTCGTAGGTCTTGCGCGCGCCGAAGCCCATGTCGCCGGTGCACAGCATCATCACGCGGTATGGCAGGCCGAGCCGCTGCAGCACGGATTCGGCGCATTTCGTCATGCGCTCGTGCTCCTCGATCGAGCGGTCGGGATGCGCGATCGAGACGAGCTCGACCTTGTAGAACTGATGCTGGCGCAGCATGCCGCGCGTGTCCTTGCCCGCCGATCCCGCCTCCGAACGGAAGCAGGCCGTCAGCGCGGTGAAGCGCAGCGGCAGTCTGGCCTCGTCGACGATCTCTTCCGCCACCAGATTGGTCAGCGGCACCTCGGCGGTCGGGATCAGCGCGCGTTCGCCGGTCCAGAACAGGTCCTCGCGGAACTTCGGCAGCTGGTTGGTACCGTAGAGCGTGCGCTCGTTGACCAGGAGCGGCGGGCTCACCTCGATGTAGCCGAATTCACGCGTGTGGATGTCGAGCATGAACTGGCCGAGCGCGCGCTCAAGACGCGCGAGCGCGCCTGACAGCACGGTGAAGCGCGCGCCGGAGAGCTTCGCCGCGCGGCCGAAATCCATCAGGCCGAGCGCCTCGCCGAGCTCGAAATGCTCCTTGGGCTTGAAGCCGAAGCTCGGCAGATCCCCCCAGCGGCGGACTTCCTTGTTGCCGGTCTCGTCCGTCCCTTCGGGCACGTCGTCGAGCGGCAGGTTCGGGATCACCGCGAGCTCGGCATCGAGCTGCGCGCCAAGGTCGCGTTCCTGCTGTTCGAGCGTTGCAATCTCGTCCTTGAGCTTGGCGACCTCGGCGATGGCGGCGCTGGCGTCCTCGCCCTTGCCCTTGGCCTGGCCGATCAGCTTGGAGGCGTCGTTGCGCTGCTTCAGCAGGTCCTGGACCTGGGTCTGCGCCGCGCGGCGCGCGTGGTCCATCGCGAGCAGGTGATGCGAAGCCGCCGCCAGGCCGCGGCGCGCCAGTGCGGCATCGAAGGCTTGCGGATTGTCGCGGATGAATCGGATGTCGTGCATGGACCGCCTCGAGCGAATCGACTTCGGCCCGTTATACGGTCAGCGCGACTCGGCTGTCCAATCTTGCGCGGCATCGCGCATCGCGCGAGGCGAGCGTGCCGGTTCGCCGGGCCGGCATGGGGCCGGGCCGCACGCCTTCGCTCGGGCGGCTCGCCTCACCGCGTGTTGAAGTCCGTCTCGTCGATTGCCGGCGGGCGGAGCGGCGCAACGTCAGCCGGCACGGGAGCGGCGATGGCAGGCAGCGGCGCGGCGGGCGTCGAGGACGGGGCCTGCGCATGCGCCTCCTCCTCGTCGTCCTCCTGGGCGGCGTCGCGACGCTTTTCGATCATGTAGCCGATCCAGATCGAGGCCTCGTAAAGCAGATAGAGCGGAACCGCGAGGCCGATCTGGCTCAGCACGTCGGGCGGGGTGACGATCCCGGCGAAGGCGACGACACCGACGACCGCGTAGCGCCGCTTCCCGGCGAGCGTCGCGGCCTGCAGCACGCCGATGCGCACCAGGATCAGCAGCAGCACCGGCAGCTCGAAGCTGATGCCGAAGGCGAGGATCATCGACATGACGAACGAGAGGTACTCGTTCATCTTCGGCGTGAACTCGATGCCCACTTCCCCGCCGCTCGAGACGAGCTGTTCGAAGCTCGCCAGGAACTGCAGGCCGACCGGCAGGACGGCGTAGAACACCACCGCCGCGCCAAGCACGAACATGACCGGGGTCGCGATCAGGAACGGCAGGAAGGCCTGCTTTTCGTGGCGATAGAGGCCGGGCGCCACGAAGCGCCAGATCTGGATCGCCACCAGCGGAAAGGCCAGGAACGCGCCCGCGAACATGCCGACCTTCACCAGGGTCATGAACCCTTCGAGCGGCGCGGTGTAGATCATCGTGCGGAGATGATCGCTGCGCGAGGTCGCGATGAGCGGCTGGGCGAGGAAATTGAAGATCGGCTTGGCGAAATAGAAGCCGAGGATGAATGCCGAGACGAAGGCGATGATCGAATGGATCAGACGCTGGCGCAGCTCGATCAGGTGATCGAGCAGCGGCATCTTCTTGTCGTCGAGGTCCTCCTCGGTGACGGTCTTGTTGGCCACGGCTGTTCAGCTTCTGGCTGCGGGCGTGAGGATCAGGCGGTGGCCCGCGTGCCGGCACCGGCCGGCGGCGGGGTGACGACGGGCGGAGCAGCGGGGGCCGGTGCAGCGGGGG
>JAEUKZ010000438.1 GCA_016793045.1 Alphaproteobacteria bacterium | reverse complement strand
CGGGGGTCGGAACCGCCCTGGAGCTGGGCGCTGCCGTCGCGGCGCACGACGGCGATGGCGCCGAGGCCGCTCATCAGCCGGCGGAAGACCACGTCGTGGCCCATCTGGCGCAGCGACGGCGCCGCCTCGGCAAGGGGCGTGCCCTGTTCGAGCACCACCGGGCCGCCGGTCGTCGCGTGGAGCGGCAGCGCGAGGCTCGCCTGGACGTCGTAGCCCCAGTCGAGCATCGCCACCAGGCCGCGCACGACGAAGGAGATCGAGCGCGCGCCGCCGGGCGAGCCGAGCGTGGCGACGAGCTGGCCGTCGGCATTCATCACGATCGTCGGCGCCATCGCGCTGCGCGGGCGCTTGCGCGGCTCGATGCGGTTGATCGCCAGTTCGTCGCCGTCGCGCGGGCGCAGCGCGAAGTCGGTCATGTGGCTGTTGAGCAGGAAGCCGCGCACGAAGACGCGGCTGCCGAACACGTTCTCGATGCTCGTCGTCATCGCCACCGAATTGCCGGCGCCGTCGACGACGCTGATGTGCGTGGTTCCGGGCAGCTCGATCGGGTCGAGCGCCGCGGCGCGCGGCACCGGCGGGTTCTGCGTGCCGAGCGGCTGGCCGACGGGCACCGCGGGCAGCGAACGGTCGAGCGCGATCAGCCGCGAGCGCTGCTCGAGATAGTCGGGGTCGAGCAGGCGCTGGACCGGCACCTCGACGAAATCGCTGTCGGCGAGATAGTGGGCGCGATCGGCGAAGGCGAGCCGCACCGCCTCGCTGATCACATGCACCGTCTCGGCCGAGTTCGGCGCCATGCGCGCGAGCTCGAAGCGCTGCAGCATGCCGAGCGTCTGGATCACCGCGACGCCGCCCGACGCCGGCGGGCCCATGCCGCAGATGCGATAGTCGCGATAGCCGCCGCACACGGGTTCGCGCCGCAGCGCGACGTAGGACTCGAGGTCGCCGCGCTGGAGCACGCCGGGATTGACCGGCGACGCGCGCACCGCCTCGACGACGTCGCGCGCGATCGCGCCGGTGTAGAACGCCTGCGCCCCGCCATTGGCGATGATGCGGAAGGTCTCGAACAGCGCATCGTTGGCAAGCTGGTCGCCGGCCTGGCGCGGGTTGCCGCGCTCGTCGAAGAAATAGGCGCGCGGCGCCGGCATGCCGCGCAGGGCGCCGTCCTGCGCGATCAGCTGCGCGAGCCGCGGCGAAATCGGGAAGCCGTCGCGCGCGAGGCGCATCGCCGGCTCGAACAGCCGCGCCCAGGGCAGCCGCCCATAGGCCTCGTGCGCGATCTCGAGCATCCGCAGCATGCCCGGCGTGGCGACCGCCCGGCCGCCCACCTGCGCCTCGCTGTTGACCACCGGCCGGCCTTCGGCGTCGAGGAACATCTCCGCGGTCGCGGCCGCCGGGGCGGTTTCGCGGCCGTCGAAGGTTTCGATCCGCCGGTTCGAGGCGTCGTAGTGGACGAGGAAGCCGCCGCCGCCGATGCCCGACGATTGCGGCTCGACCAGCGTCAGGACCATCTGAATGGCGATCGCGGCATCGACCGCGCTGCCGCCCTGGCGCAGGATCTCGCGGCCGGCGGCGGCGGCGAGCGGATGCGCGGCGACGACCATGTGCCGCGTCCCGATGACGGGCCCGCGGCGTTCGCCCTGGGCATCGGTCGAGGCGGCGGCGGGCGCGCTGCGCGACTGCGGATGCGCCGCCGGAATCCCGAGGGCCAAGCCGATGGCGACGGCCAGCCCAAGCCCGACGACGATGTGCCGGCAGCGGCTCATGCCGTGCGCGCGTCCCTTGCCATGTTGTTCCAGCGCCCTGCGTTCCGCCCGAAGCGGCCGAGAGACGGCCGCAGAAGGAGGACGTTCGCCGACGCTAGCACAGCGTCCACCGCGTTGGCGAGACGCGCCCGCCCGGAATCAGCGTGAATTTCGCGCGGCTAATCGTTAACGCGGGCCGCGGCGGCGCTAGAACCGGGCTCGACGTAGTCGATGCGCGTGCCGCGGGCGCGGAACTGCATCGACGCCCATTCGCCGGACGGTGTGTAGCCGACGAGGACGTCGTCGAACCGGCCGGAGGCACTCATCCGCCACAGCGTCACCGGGGTCGGCTGGCCGCCGCGGCTGCGCGTCACGGTGCCGGCCGGCGAAGCGGCGACGGTGAGGATGCGGCCGTCCTGGCTGTCGAGGAGTTGGCGCTGGCGCACCGTGTCGGCGCGCCACCAGCTCGTCGGCCGGATGTCGGCCGGCACGACCGCGCGGCCCTGCGGCCCGACGACTTCGAGCCCGGCCGGGGTGGCGCGCGCGCGAACGGCCATCTGCGTGCCGTTGTCGTCGGTGGTGCTGTCGAGCGCGATCAGCCGGCCGTCGCGCCAGACCTCGCGGCTGCGGTGGCTGTAGCGATAGACCGTGACGAAGGCGACGCGCACGCGGATGTCGATGTCGACCTGGGCGACCATGTTGCCTTGGGCGTCGCGCGAAAAGGCGACGCTGTGATGGCCGATCGGCGAGTCGCCGTCGCGCAGAATGGAAAACCGCGCCGGCGCCTGGGCCGCAGCGGGCGCGGATACGGCGGCCGTCGCGGCGGCGGCGGCGAGCACGGCGATGGCGGCGAGATGTCGCATCGCCGGAGGAGATAGGTGCGGCCCGGCCGGGCGGCAAGAGGGGCCGAACGCGCGTTGCGACGCCTAGTACCCGGCCTGGCGGTACGGCCCGCCATCGCCGCGGTAGACCAGGAAGCGCCGCTCGTAGGAGCACAGCAGGTGCCCGGCCTGATCGAAGCCGCGCGTCGCGACATGCATGATTCCCTGGTCGGGGCGCGAATTCGACTCGCGCTTGCCCAGAATCTCCGATTCCGCGGTGATCGTGTCGCCAGCCACCGCCTGGGCGTGCATCACCGTGTTGGTCCAGCCGAGATTGGCGACGACGCGGCCGAAGGTCTTGGTCGTCAGGATCGCGACGACCGACAGCAGCCAGGTCTCCGGCACCACCGTGCGGCCGTGGACCGCCGCGGTGTAGACGCGGTCGAGATTGCGCGGCGAGAGGTCGAGCGCGTGCATCATGTGCTTGCGGCACTCCTCCTCGGTGATCGTGCGGCCCGGGCGATGCTCGAAGACCTGACCCACCGCGAAATCCTCGAAGGCGATGCCGGTCAGCTCCATGTAGACGTCGGGTTCGACCTGCCGGTAGTTGGCGAACATGGGAGTCCCTTCAGGTTATCGCGCGCCCGGGCACTCTCACCCCCATCGCGCGATCGCGCCGATGTCGGTGCGCGGGTGAGGGCGGGCGGGCACGGCGCATCAATACCCCGCCTGCGCGAATGGCAGGTGCGCGCGCCGCCAGATCAGCGCGTCGTACTCCATCCGGCAGATCGTCTTGCCGTGCTGGTTGGTGCCCTGGGTGACGAGGGTGAGCCGCCCGCACGGGCCGCCGGCCGGGTCATCGTGGCGCGTCTTGATCGCCGTCTCGGCATAGACCGTGTCGCCGCCGAAGACGGGGGCGAGCATGCTGATCTCCGCCCAGCCGAGGATGCGCTCGCGCGCCGCGAAGGTCTTCCACGTCATCCCGATCAGGCGGATCACGGTGAGGTTGCTCGCGACCAGCGGGCGCTTGAACTCGGTCTGCGCGGCGTAGTGGTCGTCGTAGTGGATCATCGCCTGGTTCAGCGCTTCCACCGATTCGTCGATGTTGTCCTGCTGGGTGATGGTGATGCCCGGCCGGTGGCGGAAGCGCTGGCCGGGCGCGAAATCCTCGAAGGCGAGCCCGTAGCGCTCGCGGAAGCGGTTGGGCGCGATCTCGGCGTACCAGGTGAAGGTCGCGGTCATTGCGTGCTCATCCCTTTGCGCGCGGCGAGCGCGATGATTCGTTCGGCCGCCCGCACCACCGGCGCGTCGATCATCCTGCCGTCGACGACGGCGACGCCGCCCTGCGCCGCGGCCGAGGCCGCGAGCACGCGCTCGGCGCGCGCGATCTCCTCCGCGCTCGGCGCGAAGGCGGCCTGGATCGCGGCGACCTGGCGCGGGTGGATGGCGATCTTGCCGGCGAAGCCGAAGCGGCGCGACGCGGCGCAGTCCTGCGCGAGGCCGGCGTCGTCCGCGATGGCGAGGAAGGGCACGTCGAAGGCGGGCAGGCCCGCCGCCGCCGCCGCGGCGACGACGCGGCCGCGCGCATAGGCCATCGCGTCCCAGGCGAGCGCGGCGCCAAGATCGGCGGCGAGGTCGACCCCGCCGAAGGCGAGGCCGGCGAGCGTCGGCGCCGCCGCGGCGATCGCCGGCGCGTTCTCCAGCCCGCGCGCCGATTCGACGATCGCGAGCAGGGCCGGCGAAAGCCCGGCCGCCGCGAGCGCCTGGGCGACGAGACGCACCTCGCCCGCGTCCTCGACCTTCGGCAGCACCAGCGCCGGCGGCGCGATCCGGGCATCGATCAGCGCCAGCAGGTCGCGCAGCCCGTGCGGCGTCGCCGCCGGGTTGGTTCGCACCATGAGCAGCGCGGGCGGTTCACCGCCGGCGCGCAGATGGGCGAGCACCGCGGCGCGCGCCGCGTCCTTGCGTTCGGGCGCGACCGCATCCTCGAGGTCGAGGATCGCCCCGTCGGCGCCGCTCGCCGCCGCCTTGGCGAAGCGGTCGGCGCGGTCGCCGGGCACGAACAGCAGGCAGCGGGCGGCGCGGAGCGGATTGGTCATGCGGGCGCCTCAGGGGCCGGCGCCTCGGTCGATCCATCGACATGCGCCACGCCGTTGACTTTGTCCGGACATAAGGACAAAGTCAAGTCCGGGCGCCCGGCAATACGGCCCGCGCTGCAGTCGAGGTCCTCATGCTGCCGCTGTCCGGCGTTCGCATCATCGCGGTCGAGCAATACGGCGCCGGCCCGTTCGGGACCCAGGTGCTCGCCGACATGGGCGCCGAGGTGATCAAGATCGAGAACCCCAGGGACGGCGGCGACGTCGGCCGCGCGGTCGGCCCGTATTTCGTCGAGGGCGCCGAGCGCAGCCGGGCGAGCGTGTTCTTCCAGGGCCTCAACCGCAACAAGCGCAGTCTGACGCTCGACCTCGCGCGGCCGGAGGCGAAGGCGGTGCTGCACGACCTCGCGCGCGGCGCCGACGCGGTGATCGGCAATCTGCGCGGCGACGTGCCGGCGCGGCTCGGCCTCACCTATGCGACGCTGGGCGCGGTGAAGAAGTCGATCGTCTGCGGCCACCTCACCGCCTACGGCCGCGAGGGGCCGCGCGCGAAGTGGCCCGGCTACGACTATCTGATCCAGGCGGAGGCCGGATATTTCTCGATCAACGGCGAGCCCGGCTCGGCGCCGGCGCGCTTCGCGCTGTCGCTCGTCGACCTGATGACCGGCGTGGAGCTCGGCCTCGCGGTGTGCGCCGGCATCATCCGCGCGCGCGCGACCGGCGAGGGCGGCGACATCGACGTCAGCCTGTTCGACGTCGGCCTCGCCAATCTCAACTATCTCGCCCACTGGCATCTCAATGCCGGCCACGTCCAGGGCCAGGAGAAGCGCTCGGCGCATCCCTCGCTCACGCCCTGCCAGCTTTATCGCACCGGCGACGGCTGGATCTACATCATGGCGAACAAGGAGAAGTTCTGGCCGGCGCTGTGCGGAAAGCTGGGCGTGCCGGAGCTCGCG
>JAEUKZ010000431.1 GCA_016793045.1 Alphaproteobacteria bacterium | reverse complement strand
CTCGAATTCATCGCGTTCGGCCACAACCTCGACCCGTTCGAACGGCAGATGCGCCGCATGGCCGGACTCGACGACGGCATCGTCGACGCGGTCTTCCGCTTCTCGCGCCCGCTCACCGGCGGCTACTACTGGTGCCCGCCGGTCAAGGACGGCAGGCTCGACCTGCGCCTGATCGGGATGTGATTCGAGCGCGACGGCGGAGAAGGACGCAGGGGACGGCCTCCTGGCCGCCCCCTGCATCAGGGCGACAGGCCCTACAGCACGAAGTCTTCGCTGAGCGCGGCGCGCGCCGCCGGCGGAAGCACCGCCATGTGGGCGTATTCGGGATGGTCGAAGCCGATCACGACCTGAACCCCCGACGTGCGGAAGCGCAGGATCTGGTCGTCGGTGAAGGGGAAGTGCACGAAGTGCACCGACGAGGTCTTGCCGTCGCTTTCGCGCGTGCGCTCGACCTCGGTCTCGGAGACGCCGCGGATCATGTCGCCGCCGACCGACATGAACATGTGGTTCTCGATGCCTGAGAGCTTGAGCAGGGTCGCGGCGCGGCGCACCGGGTCCTCGATCTCGAGCATCACCGTCGCCACCAGCTCCTTGCCCTTGGGGATGAGCGGGTTGTAGGCGCGGAGCTCGTCGTCGATCTGGCCTTCGCCGCCCTTCTCGACGAACAGCATCTCGTGAACCTGGAACCACATCGTCTGGTAGTTCTCGAAATAGAAGGTCGCGATCGGGCCGACCTCGACCCGGCGCGGCTTCTTCGCCGCGACGATGTTCTGGCGCAGCGCGCGCCGCTCGCGGCCGTAATCGGCCATCGGCAGGATGTCGGCGCGGGTGATCTCGGTCTTGCGGGGGGCGCTGTCGATCATGGTCATGGGTCCGAAGTAATCCGAAGCGCCGCTCAAGCAAGCCCGTACGCGCGGGCGAACAGCTCGATCGGATGGCGCGATTCGGTGGGCGCGTTCGCCGGCTTGTCGTCGAGGCGTTCGATCCCCTGCACGAGATGCGCGCCGGCGAGCGGGCATTCGGAGGCGAGGTAGGTCTTGGCCTCGCGCGCCGCCTGGCGCGCCGCCGGCTTGCCGACCTTGAGCGCGGTCTCGAAGTTCTTCTTCATGATGCCCCACGAGCCGCCATGGCCCGAGCAGCGCTCGATCACCGCCACGTCGATCTCGGGGATCAGGCGCAGCATGTCGGCCGCCTTCGGGCCCATGTTCTGGGCGCGCGCATGGCAGGCGAAATGGAGCGCCACGCCGCCGTCGAGCTTGTTGAGGCCGGGCGCGAGCCCGTGCTTCTTCGCGAGCTCGACGACGTATTCGGTGATGTCGAAGGTCGCTTCCGCGAGCTTCTTCACCAGCGGATCGTCGGGGACGATCAGAGGCCATTCGAACTTGAGCATCAGCGCGCAGGACGGCACCAGCGCGACGACGTCGTAGCCCTGGTCGATCAGCGGCGAGAAATGCCGCGCGGTCGCCTTCGCGGCCTCGGCGACCTTGGCGATCTCGCCCTGCTCGAGCTGCGGCATGCCGCAGCAGCGCGGATACTCGACGCGCGTCTCGACGCCGTTCTTGGCGAGCACGGCGCGCGCCGCCATGCCGACCGGCGGGTCGTTGTAGTTCACGAAGCACGTGGCGTAGAGCGCCGCCTTGCGGCCGAAGGCCGGCGCTGCGCGGTTGATCTCCACCGGCCCCTTGGCGCGCGCGGCGAAGGTCTTGCCGTGGAATTTGGGCAGCGCCGCCTGGCGATCGACGCCGAGCACGCCTTCCATGATCGGGCGCGTGACCTTGTTCGCGGTCGAGGACGCCCAGTTGGCGAGGCCGGCGACCGGTGCCGCGAGCTTGCCGTTGCGGTCGGTCCTGGTGAGCTGGCGTTCGCCGAAGGGCAGGCCGTTCTTGCGCGCCTCGATGGCGCGCGCGCGCAGCATGAGATGGGGGAAGTCGAGATTCCATTCGTGCGGCGGCACGTACGGGCACTTCGTGAGGAAGCACATGTCGCAGAGCGTGCAGGCGTCGACGACCTGCTTGAAGTCCTCGCTCTTGACGCCGTCGAGCTCCATCGTCGGGCTGGCGTCGACGAGGTCGAACAGCTTTGGGAAGGAATCGCAGAGATTGAAGCAGCGGCGGCAGCCGTGGCAGATGTCGAAGACCCGGCGCAGTTCGGCCTCGAGCTTCGTCTCGTCCCAGAAGTCGGGGTTCTGCCATTCGATCGGATGGCGGGTCGGCGCTTCGAGGCTGCCTTCGCGCATGATGTCCTCGTCTGCGATGGGGCTCGCGCGGATGGCGCGCAGCCCTGCGGGGGATTATCGGAGAGCGGGCGTCGCGGCGGAAGAATGCGGCGGGCTGAAATCGGAAGAGCGGGGCCCGGGCCGAAGCCCGGGCCCCGGTCGGATCACTTCGGCATCTCGTTCAGCGTCTTCGTGAACTTGCCGGCATGCGAGCGCTCGGCCTTCGCCAGCGTCTCGAACCAGTCGGCGATTTCGTCGAAGCCTTCCGAACGCGCCGTCTTGGCCATGCCCGGGTACATGTCGGTGTACTCGTGCGTCTCGCCCGCGATCGCGGCCTTCAGGTTGTCGCCGGTCTTGCCGATCGGCAGGCCGGTCGCCGGGTCGCCGGTCGCCTCGAGGAACTCGAGATGGCCATGCGCGTGGCCGGTCTCGCCTTCCGCGGTCGAGCGGAACACGACGGCGACGTCGTTGTGGCCCTCGACATCCGCCTTTTGGGCGAAATAGAGGTAGCGACGGTTGGCCTGGCTCTCGCCGGCGAAGGCCGCCTTGAGATTTTCTTCGGTCTTGGAACCCTTGAGATTGGGCATCGGTTTCCCTCCTCTCGATGAAGGACGCGGGGGGTGTGGGTCAGTGCCGAGCGAGGCCGCGACGCCGGGCCGCGAAGCCCGGCGAGCGGGAGAACCCCGCGCGACGCGGCCGGCGCAGCGCCGTCCGCGGCGCCCTATATGCGCCCGCGAGAACGCCCTGTCAATAGATTAGAATTATTCGCAAAAACCCTGGAGATCGTTGACTGAATTGGTCAACGATTCCCCGAGGTGACCCGGACGATGACATCGACGCGGGCGATCGCGGTACCTTGCGGCGGCGACGGCAGTTCCCCCACGCGCACGAGATCGGGGGCAATGTCGATCAGCGCGCCGGTTTCCTCGTGGAGGAAATGGTGGTGCGCCGACGTGTTGGTGTCGAAGTACGAACGGCCCGCCTCGACCACCACTTCGCGCAGCAGGCCCGCCTCGGTGAACTGGTGCAGCGTATTGTAGACCGTCGCCAGCGACACCTTGATGCCGGCGCCGCGCGCTTCCTCGTGCAGATCTTCAGCCGTGAGGTGCCGGTCGCCGCCGCCCTGCAGCAGCCGCAGCAGCGCCAGACGCTGACGCGTCGGACGCAGACCGACGCCCTTGAGGCGCTCGAGCACCGAAGCGAATGGACGGACAGACGCGGTCATGGCTGGCAATCATATCCTTGGTGTGGCCATCGGCGCCGCGGCGCCCGCATGGCGCTCAATAGCCTCTCCGATAGATTGGAACGATTAAAAGCAAAATCAACGGCCCAGGTCAAGAGCATCGCCGCGTCGTCCGGCGGCCGGCGCCCGTCAGTCGCCAGTGCGGATGCGCTCGATGAGCTGGCGGACGGTAGGAATAAAGCCGTTGGCGTAGAACGGATCGCTGGCGAAGCGATAGGCGTTGTGCCCCGCGAACATGAGCTGGGTGTCGACCGCGGCGCCGTGGCTGATGTCCTGCAGCGTCTTCTGGATGCAGAAGGAGCGCGGGTCGGCCTTCTTGCCGGTGGTGCCTTCCTCGTTCTGCGCCCAGTTCGAGAACAGGCAGGCCGACAGGCAGCCCATGCAGGCGATCTGGTCGGCGCGGATCTCGGCGGCCTTTTCCGGCGTCACGAAGATCAAGGTCGAATCGGGCGTGCGCAGCGCCTCGAGGAAGCCCTGCGCCACCCAGCTCTCGGCTTTCGCCTTGTCGGCCGCGGTGAGGTAGACGACGCGCCCGCGCGCGCCGACCCCAAACGGCGTGTCGTGTTCGCCGACCGCGGAATGCGCGTATGCGACCTGATGGTGCGAGCGCTCTTCGAGCTCGTTCAAGAACGGATTCTTGACCGCCGACGAATAGAAGCCGGTGGGCGAGAAGCGGTGGAGCAGGACGTCGCCGGCCTTGAGCGTGAGCAGACGATGCTTCCACGCGGCGGAGATCGGGCTTTCCTGGGTGAGCAGCGGCCGCGTGCCGAACTGGAAGGCGATCGGCCCGACCTCGGGATTGTCGAGGAACTCGGTCCATTCGCTGAGGCACCACACCCCGCCCGCCATCACGATCGGCGTGGCGGCGAGGCCGAATTCGTTCATCTGCGCGCGCAGCTCGCGGATGCGCGGCAGCGGCGGCTCGGGCTTCAGCGGGTCCTCGGCGTTCGACAGGCCGTTGTGGCCGCCGGCGAGCCAGGGATCCTCGTAGACGACGCCGCCGAGCCAGTCGTGGAACTTGTGGTAGGCGCGCTTCCACAGCGCGCGGAAGGCGCGCGAGGACGACACGATCGGGTAGTAGTAGACGCCGTAGCGCGCGCAGATCTCGGCGATGCGATAGGGCATGCCGGCGCCGCAGGTGACGCCGTGGATCAGCCCCTTGGCGCCTTCGAGCACGGCGTGGAGGATGCGCTCGGCCGCCGCCATCTCCCACAGGATGTTCATGTGGATGCGGCCCTGGCCGCCGGCCGTCTCGTGCGCGACCCGCGCCTGGTGGATGGCGCCCTGGACCGAATAGGCGACGAGTTCCTCGTGGCGCTCGCGCCGCGTCTTGCCGTGATAGATCTGCGGAATGAGATTGCCGGCGCCGTCGCGCGCATCGGCATTGACGCCGGAGAAGGTGCCGATGCCGCCCGCGGCGGCCCAGGCGCCCGAGCTTTCGCCGTTGGAAACCGAGATGCCCTTGCCGCCTTCGACCAGCGGCAGGCATTCACGGCCGGAAATCACGAGCGGCTTGAGCGCGAACACGTTTGCGGTTCCACTGGGGCGATCTTTACGGCGTTTCCGTTGAGACGTTCAGTCGCCAGCCCGACGGGCGCGGCGCGGCGGTTTTCCCGCCGGTTGATATATAGCCGCCGGCGCGAAATACCAAGATCGTCGCTCGGTCATTGCAGGGCCGCCAGGATCGCGGCCGGGCTGTCGGTGATGATCGAATCGACGCCCCAGGCCGTCAGCTCGCGCGCCCGCGCGGGCTCGTTGACCGTCCAGACCAGCATGGGGTAGCCGGCTGCCTTGACCGCCGCGACCTCTTCGCGCGTCAGCGCGCGGGTGCCGGGATGGATGAAGCTGCAGCCGAGCTCCTCCGCCAGCTTCTTCCAGTCCGCCGGCAGGCGTTCGGCGAGCAGGCCGCGCGGCAGCCCGGGGACGGCGTCGCGCGCGGCGGCGAGCGAAGCGTGCTGGAAGCTGGAGATGACCGGGGTCGCGCGAAAGCTCGGCCACAGCGCGCGCACGCGCTCCAGCGCAACCTTCGCCGTTTCGACCTCGCGGCCGGGGCAAGGCTTGATCTCGAGATTGAAGCCCATCGCGAGGCCGCTCATCAGCTCGAGCGCCTCGTCGAGCGTCGGCACCTTCTCGCCCGCGAAGCGGCGGCCGAACCAGCCGCCGGCATCGAGGGCGCGGATGTCGGCGAGCGACATTTCCGCGACCTTGCCCTTGCCGTTGGTGGTGCGGTCCACGGTCTCGTCGTGGATCAGCACCGGGTGGCCGTCCGACGTCAGCTTGACGTCGAACTCCACCCAGCTCGCGCCTTCCGCCACGGCCTGCCGCAGCCCGGCAAGCGTGTTCTCCGGCGCCGTCGATCGCGCCCCGCGATGGCCGATCACGCGCGGCGGGTTCGCTGGTGCAGGCATCGACGGCGCGGCCCGAGGGCTACTCCTGCGGCGGGCGCGGACCGCGCTCGCCGCGTTCGCCGCGCTCAGGACGGTCGCCGCGGTCGCCGCGCTCCGTCCGCTCGCGCTCGAACTGGTCGGAGAGATCGGCGCCGGTCTGCTGGTCGACGCGCTTCATCGACAGCTTGACCTTGCCGCGGTCGTCGAAGCCGAGCAGCTTGACCTTCACCATGTCGCCGAGGTTGACGACGTCGCCCACCTTGCCGACGCGCTGCGGCGCCAGCTCGGAGATGTGGACGAGGCCGTCCTTCGAGCCGAGGAAGTTCACGAACGCGCCGAAGTCCATGATCTTGACGACCTTGCCGGTGTAGATGTGCCCGATCTCCGGCTCGGCGACGATGCCCTTGATCCAGTCGACCGCGCGCTGGCCGGCCTCGCCGTCCACCGCGGCGACCTTCACGGTGCCGTCGTCTTCGATGTCGATCTTGGCGCCGGTCACTTCGCAGATCTCGCGGATGACCTTGCCGCCCGTCCCGATGACCTCGCGGATCTTGTCCTTCGGGATGTGGATCGTGGTGATCCGCGGCGCGTTGCGGCTGACCTCGCCGCGCGCGCCGGTGAGCGCGTTCGCCATCTCGCCGAGGATGTGCAGGCGGCCGTCGCGCGCCTGGGCGAGCGCGGTGCGCATGATCTCCTCGTTGATCGAGGTGATCTTGAGATCCATCTGCAGCGAGGTGACGCCCCTCTCGGTGCCGGCCACCTTGAAGTCCATGTCGCCGAGGTGATCTTCGTCGCCGAGGATGTCGGAGAGGACGGCGATGCCCTTGTCCTCCTTGATCAGCCCCATCGCGATGCCCGCGACCGGGCGGGTCAGCGGCACGCCCGAATCCATCAGCGCCAGCGACGAACCGCACACCGTGGCCATCGACGACGAGCCGTTGGACTCCGTGATCTCGGAGACCACGCGGATCGTGTAGGGGAAGGCTTCCTTGGCGGGCATCAGCGGGCGCAGCGCGCGCCACGCGAGCTTGCCGTGGCCGATCTCGCGGCGGCCCGGCGAGCCCATGCGGCCCGCCTCGCCGACCGAGTACGGCGGGAAGTTGTAGTGCAGCATGAAGTGCTCGCGGTACTCGCCCTCGAGCGCGTCGATGATCTGCTCGTCGTCGCCGGTGCCGAGCGTCGCGGTGACCAGCGCCTGCGTCTCGCCGCGGGTGAACAGCGCCGAGCCGTGCGTGCGCGGCAGGATGCCGACCTCGGCGACGATCGGGCGAACCGTCCTGGTGTCGCGCCCGTCGATGCGCAGGCCGGTGTCGAGGATGTTGTTGCGGACGACGTGGCTCTCGAGGTCCTTGAACACGCCCGACACGACCGCGGCTTCGGCCGGAACGTCGGTGAACAGCGCCACCGCCTTCTTCTTCACGTCGCCGACCTTGGCGTAGCGGGCCTGCTTGACGCGCTCCTTGTAGGCCTCGCGCAGCTCGGCCTCGATGCCCGCCGCGGCGAGCTTCGACTTGACCGTGAGGACCTCCGGCGGCTCCGCCGGCATCGCCCACGGCTCCTTCGCCGCGCGTTCGGCGAGCGAGATGATGAGGTCGATGACCTCCTGGTAGGCCTTGTGGCCGAACATCACCGCGCCGAGCATGACGTCTTCCGACAGCTCGTGCGCTTCGGATTCGACCATCAGCACGCCCTCCTGCGTGCCGGCGACGACGAGGTCGAGCTTCGAGGTGCTCATCTCGTCGACCTGCGGGTTCAGCTTGTACTGGCCCTCGAAATAGCCGACGCGCGCGGCGCCGATCGGGCCCTGAAACGGGATGCCGGAGATGGTGAGCGCAGCCGAGGCGCCGATCATCGCGACGATGTCCGGGTCGTTCTCGAGATCGTGCGACAGCACGGTCGCGACGACCTGGGTTTCGTTGCGGAAGCCGTCGACGAAGAGCGGACGGATCGGCCGGTCGATCAGGCGCGAGGTCAGCGTCTCCTTCTCGGTCGGGCGGCCTTCGCGCTTGAAGAAGCCGCCGGGAATCTTGCCCGCGGCGAAGGTCTTCTCCTGGTAGTTGACGGTGAGCGGGAAGAAATCCACGCCCGGCTTCGGCGCCTTGGCGCCGACGGCGGTGCACAGCACCATGGTGTCGCCGTAGGTCGCGAGCACCGCGCCATCGGCCTGGCGCGCGATGCGGCCGGT
>JAEUKZ010000416.1 GCA_016793045.1 Alphaproteobacteria bacterium | reverse complement strand
TGGCCCGCGCCAATCGACCCGCGCGGTGCTGCCGACGATCATTACGCAGCTTGCCAACGGCGCGCCGGTCGCGCTCGGGTCGCTGCATCCGACCCGGGATTTCAGCTTCGTGCGCGACACGGTCGCCGGCTTCATTGCGGTGGCGGACGCGCCGGCAAGCGTCGGCGAAGTGATCAACATCGGCACCGGATTCGAAATCTCGATCCTCGATGCCGCGCAGCTCGTGGCGTCGATCATGGACAAGGAGCTCCGACTGGTCGACGAAGCGGCGCGGCACCGGCCGCCGGCGAGCGAGGTCGAGCGGCTGTGTGCGGACACGACCAAGGCGCGCCGCCTTCTCGGCTGGCAGCCGGCCTATGCCGGTCCCGATGGACTGCGTCGCGGCCTCAGCGAGACGATTGCCTGGTTCGTCGATCCGAACAATCTTCGCCGGTATCGCGCCAATGGCTACACCGTCTAGTACGCTCGAGGCCGCCGCGGTGCCGCCGTTGTCGGACCTGTCCGCGTCGGTCGTGACGGCAATTCGTGCGGTGTTGCCGGCCGGGATGGCGGGCGGGCGGGTCGCCCTTCACGAGCCGTTGTTCGCAGGCCGCGAATGGGAGTACGTGAAGGAATGTCTCGATACCGGCTGGGTGTCGAGCGGGGGCGCCTTCGTCGAGCGTTTCGAACGCATGCTGGCGGGAGAGGTCGGGGCGGCGCGCGCCGTTGCAACCGTCAACGGCACGGCCGCGCTGCATGCCTGCCTGCTGGTTGCCGGAGTCCGCCCCGGCGACGAGGTCGTCATGCCGACGCTGACCTTCGTCGCGACGGCGAATGCGGTCAGCCATTGCGGCGGCATTCCTCATTTCGTCGACAGCGCGCCGGACACGCTCGGGGTCGATCCGGCGCGGCTCGAGCGACACATCGCCGCGATCGCCGATCGGCGCGGCGGCGCCTGGGTCAACCGCCGGACCGGCCGCACGATCCGCGCGGTGGTGCCGGTCCACATCTTCGGCCACCCGGTGGACATCGACCCGATTGCCGCGATGTGCCGCGATCTAGGCATGTTCCTGGTCGAGGATGCGGCAGAGGCGCTTGGAAGCGTCTACAAGGGTCGTCCGGCGGGGCGCGCCGGGCGGCTCGCCGCGTTCAGCTTCAACGGCAACAAGACGATCACCACCGGCGGCGGCGGCGCGATCGTCACCGATGATGCCGAACTGGCAAGGCAGGTGCGCCACCTCACGACGACCGCGCGCCTCGCCAGCGGATGGGGCTTCGATCACGATCAGGTCGGCTACAACTACCGCATGCCGAACATCAACGCGGCGCTCGGCTGCGCGCAGCTCGAGCAGCTCGCCGGCTTCGTGGCCCGCAAGCGCGCGCTCGCGGCACGCTACGTCGACGCCTTCGCCGGCGTGAAAGGGGTCCGGGTCTTCGTCGAGCCCGCGTTCGCGAGGAGCAACTACTGGCTCAATGCGATCCTTCTCGACGCGCCGGCGGGGGCGGCGCCGGGTGCGGCGCGCGATGCGGTGCTCGCGGCGACCAACGAAGCGGGACTGCAGACACGGCCGGTATGGACGCTCATGCACCGGCTGCCGATGTATCGCGATTCTCCGCGCGACGATCTGGCGGTCGCCGAAGACCTCGCCGCGCGCCTCGTCAACATCCCGAGCAGCCCGTCGCTATGAGGGGCCGCTTGAGGCGTCTCGGCCGGCGGCTCGCGGGACGCTGGCCCGCGGCCCCGGGATCGGCGCCGGCGCCGGGCCCGCCATCCTGGCAGCGCTATGCCGCCTATGTCCGCATCCATCCCGAAGCCGAGATCGCGCCGTCGGCGACCTTGAAGATATTCGACCCGCCGGACCCGCCGCGCGTTTGCCTGGAGATCGGTGCGCGCTCGCACGTCTTTGCCTCGTTCGCGATCCTGCGGCCGGAGGCGACGATCCGCATCGGCCAACGCTGCCAGCTCGGCGCGTCGAACTTCGTCTGCGCGGAAGCGATCGACATCGGCGACGACGTTTTGATGGCGTGGGGCATCACCGTCATGGACAACGATGCCCACGCGCTCGACTGGCGGGCGCGCATGCACGATGCGGCGACCTTCCTCGACAGCTACCGCGCCGACCCCGACAATCCGCTGCGCAACAAGAACTGGAGCGCGGTTCCGCGCGGCCGGATCGCGATCGGCGACAAGTCGTGGATCGGGTTCAACGCGTCGATCCTCAAGGGCGTCACCATCGGCGAGAAGGTCGTGGTCGGCGCGATGAGCGTGGTCACCCATTCCGTGCCCGCGAACACGGTCGTCGCCGGCAATCCGGCGCGGGTCGTGCGCAACCTTCCCGACGGGGCCGCATGACGTTCGCGTCCCTCTCCGGCCGCCGCGTCATCGTCACCGGCGTCAGCGGCTTCGTCGGCGGCTCGATCGCCAATGCCTGGGCCCATGCCGGCGCGACCGTCCTCGGCCTGTGCCGGTCCGCGGCGCGGCCGCCGGACATTGCGGCGGGCGTCGACGTGCGCGTGTGCACATACGCATCCGCGGACCTCGTCGACACGATTGCGCGGTTCGAGCCGGACGTCATCCTCCATGCCGCAGGTTCCGCCTCGGTGGCGGCATCGCTGGCCGATCCTGCCGCCGACTTCGCGTCGACCGTCGCGCTCTTTCAGACGCTGCTCGAGGCGACGCGACGGACGCGCGTCCGGCCGCTGGTCATCTACCCGTCGAGCGCAGCGGTGTACGGAAATCCCGACCGGCTGCCGGTTGCGGAGACCGCGGCGCTCCATCCGGTGTCGCCGTACGGCCACCACAAGATGATGGCCGAGGCCCTGGGGCGCGAGTATGCCGTTTGCTTCGGCGTGCCGGTTCTCGCGGTCCGCTTCTTCTCGATCTTCGGCCCGCGCCAGAAGCGCCTCCTGCTGTGGGAGCTGTTCCGCCGCTTCGTCGATGAACCGAGCGTGACCGTGCGGGGAAGCGGCAACGAGGTCCGCGATTTTCTCCACATCGAAGACGTCGCCGCGTCGCTCGCGTCGATGCTGGGGCGTCTAGCCGGTCCGTATGCGACGGTCAATCTGGCGAGCGGGCGCGGGACGAGCGTGGCCGACATGGCGCGGCTGGTCGGCCGGCATCTCGGGTCGACGAAGGACATCGTCTTCGGCAATCGGGCCCAGCCGTCCGACCCGGATCGCTGGATCGCGGATATTGCGGTCGCCGCGGGACTCGGGGCGGGGATTCCGCCGAACGGCTCCTACGACCTCGAGGCGCGGGTCGCGGCGACCTTGCGGGCGTGGACATCGTGAAGATTCTCGTCGCAGCGGAGAGCGGCAGCATCCATGCGACCCGCTTCGTGTCGATGCTCCAGGATCTCGGGCACGAGGTGCGGCTGTTCCTGTGCGAGCAGTGGTACTGGCAGGAGGAGCATCTGCACGGGACGACGATCTACGTCGCCTTTCCGACGGCGCGGAACGCGCCGACCAACGCCAACACGCTGATCGTGACCTATCCGGAGGAGCGCGCCGTTCCGTCAGGGGGCGGCGCCTACGAGCGGATGCGGGAAGCGGCGGAGCGCGACAATGCAGGCCGCCCGCGCTCGCTCGAGCTCGCCGGCGTGCTCGGGCGCTTCCGTCCGGACGTCGTGATCTCCTGCAAGATGCAGAGCGAGGGCTACACGGTCGCCGAGACGAAGGAGCGGATGGGGGCAGCCTTCCCGTGTCCGTGGATCCACTTCTGCTGGGGCACCGATATCGAGTTCTTCGGGAAGCATCCGGACTATGCCGGCGAGCATCGGCCGCGGATCGAGCATGCGCTGTCGCGCTGCGACTTCCTGTTCGCCGACACCAGGCGCGACCTGCGGGAGGCGCGGTCCTTCGGGTTCCGCGGCGAGGTGCTCGGCAGCTTCCTCGCGCATGGCGGCTTCAGCCTGAAGCGGCTCGAGGCGCTGCGCCGCAAGGCGCCGGCCCGTCGCGATGTCATCCTGGTGAAGGGCCGGCAGGGCGGCTATGTCGGTCACGCGATGAACATCCTCGCGGCGCTCGAGGCGATGCCCGATCGCCTGCGGGGCTATCGCGTCATGGTCATGATGGCGACGCCGGACGTCGTTGAGCACGCGAAGGGGCCGGG
>JAEUKZ010000411.1 GCA_016793045.1 Alphaproteobacteria bacterium | reverse complement strand
CGCGTAGAACTGCGCGAGCGGCAGCGGGTCGATGGTCCAGGCCAACGAATAGAAGGCCTCGGGAAGTTGCCCGCGCCCGGGTTCACCGGGCGCGGGCGGCACTGGGGACGAAGCGTCCATCGTTCAGAACGCGTGCCTGATCACTTCCCGCCGCGACGCGTGCCGCGGCCCTGGCCCGGCGGATCCGCGTTCGGGCCCTGATCGCTGTCGGTCACCCCGGAGCGCGAACCGCGACCGCGCCCCGGCGGGTCCGCATTCGGGCCGGAATCGCTGTCGGTCACGCCGGTCCCGCCGCGCGTCCCGCGACCGCGGCCCGGCGGATCGGCGTTCGGCCCCTGGTCGCTGTCGGTCACGCCTTGGCGATTGCCGCCGCGGCCGCGACCGGGTGGATCCGCATTCGGGCCCTGGTCGCTGTCGGTCACGCCCTGGCGATTGCCGCCGCGGCCGCGGCCCGGCGGATCGGCATTCGGGCCGGAATCGCTGTCGGTCACGCCCTGGCGGCTGCCGCCGCGACCGCGCCCCGGCGGGTCCGCGTTGGGACCCTGATCGCTGTCGGTGACGCCACGGCCTCCGCGCCCGCGCCCCGGCGGGTCGGCGTTCGGACCGGAATCGCTATCTGTGACGCCGCCGCCGCGACCACGGCCCGGCGGATCGGCATTCGGCCCCTGATCGCTGTCGGTGACGCCCTGCGCCTGCGCGCCGGTCGCCGCGCCCAGCGTGGTCGCCGCCGCGGCAGCGCCGCCGACGATCTTCACCGCGGTGCGGCGGTCGACGCTCGACTCGGTGACGATGTCGTCGTCCCGCAGAGTTTTCGCGTCCTTGGAAATTCCGGACTTCTTGCTGTCGTTGCTCATTGAGCCGAGCCTCCCTGCCTTGACTAGTGAACGGGTGGGTTATCAGCGACTCTTCGTCATGCGCAGCCTCCCCAGCCCGGGCCTGAGCAGCGCTTCGCAATAACCATAACGAAGTTAAGTCTACCAGAGCGGCAGCCTGGGACAAGCGAATGCCGCATGACGATGCGAATTCGATCCTTCATTCGGCGGCGCGGTTCCGATCGACCGCCCTGCACGGGAAAACGCGCGAACGCCGCGTCCTATGTCGTGGCCGGTACGAATTCAACCTATGCAACTGCACGCTGCGCCTGCGTCTACGTGTTCCGATGAAGGGATGCCGCAGTGCGACACCGCGATCAGCGCTTGCGGCCGCCCTTGCCCTTGCCCGGCTTACCGCCGCGGCTGGACGGCGGCTTCGGGCGCGGCCCTGGCTTGCCCGGCGGCTTTGCCTTGGCGACCGGCTTCGGCTTCGCGGGCGGCTTTCCGCGCTGCGGTTTCGCCGGACCAGGCTTGACCGCCGCAGCGCCGGAAAGCGGCTTGCCCGCAATGCGCACCGCCGGCGGCGCGGCGCGCGGCGCCACACGCTTGGCGGCCGAGCGGCGCCCGGCTGCGATCAGGACGCGGCGGTGCCGGTCGTCGGCCGAACGCGGCGAGCCTTTCGCCGCGCCCGGCTTCGCCGGCACCGGCTTGGCCGCCGCCTCGGCGAGCGCCGCCTGGGCCGCCGCGAGGCGCGCGATCGGCACGCGATAGGGCGAGCACGATACGTAGTCGAGGCCGACCGCATTGCAGAAGGCGATCGATGCGGGGTCGCCGCCATGCTCGCCGCAGATGCCGAGCTTGAGTTCGGCTCGGGTGGAGCGGCCGCGCTCGGACGCGATGCTCACCAGTTCACCGACGCCGTCCTGGTCGAGACTGACGAAGGGATCGACCGCGATGATCTTCTTGCGCTGATATGCCTCGATGAAGTTCGCGGCGTCGTCGCGCGAAAGACCGAACGTGGTCTGGGTCAGGTCGTTGGTGCCGAAGCTGAAGAACTCGGCGATCTCGGCGATCTCGCCCGCGCGCAGCGCGGCGCGCGGCAGCTCGATCATGGTGCCGAGCTGATAATCGACCGCGGCGCCGGTTTCCGCCCGCACGGATTCGGCGACCTCGGCGATCAGGTCGCGCATCAGCTCGAGTTCGCGCCGGGTGGCGACCAGTGGGATCATGATCTCCGGAACGATCGGCTTGCCCGTCTCGCGGCCGATCTGGACCGCGGCCTTGAAGATCGCGCGCGCCTGCATCTCGTAGATTTCCGGATACGTCACCGCGAGGCGGCAGCCGCGATGGCCGAGCATCGGGTTGACCTCGTGCAGGCGCTGCACGCGCGCCTGCACGGTTGCCAGATCCTTGCCCGTCGTCTTCGCGATTTCGGCAAGCTCGGCGTCGCTTTGCGGCAGGAACTCGTGTAGCGGCGGATCGAGCAGTCGGATCGTGACCGGCAGGCCGGCCATGATCGTGAACAGCTCGACGAAATCCTGGCGCTGCATCGGCTCGATCTTGGCGAGCGCCTTGGCGCGGCCCTCGGCCTCCTCGGCCATGATCATCTCGCGCACCGCGACGATGCGCTGCGGATCGAAGAACATGTGCTCGGTGCGGCAGAGCCCGATGCCTTCCGCGCCGAAGCGACGCGCGGTGCGCGCATCGAGCGGAGTTTCCGCGTTGGCGCGGACCTTGAGCCGGCGCAGATTGTCCGCCCAGCCCATCAGCTCGGCGAAATCGCCCGACAGTTCGGGCTGCACCGTCGGCACCTCGCCGAGGAACACCTCGCCCGAACTGCCGTCGATGGTCACGATCTCGCCCTCGCGGACGACCTTGTCGCGCACGCTCATCGTGCGCTGCGCGTAATCGACGCGAATTTCGCCTGCCCCGGCGACGCAGGGCCGTCCCATTCCGCGGGCGACCACGGCGGCGTGGCTGGTCATGCCGCCGCGGGTGGTGAGGATGCCGCGCGCCGCATGCATGCCGTGGATGTCCTCGGGGCTGGTCTCGATGCGCACCAGCATCACCGCCTCGCCGCGGCCGGCGCGCGCCTCCGCATCCTCGGCGGTGAACACCACCGCGCCCGACGCCGCGCCCGGCGATGCCGGCAGGCCGCGCGCAAGCAGCGTGCGCGCCGCCTTGGGATCGAGCGTCGGATGGAGGAGCTGGTCGAGCGACATCGGCTCGATGCGGCGGACGGCCTCTTCCTTGGTGATCAGGCCCTCGCGCACCATGTCGCAGGCGATCTTGAGCGCGGCCGCGGCGGTGCGCTTGCCGCCGCGCGTTTGCAGCATGTAGAGCTTGCCCTTCTCGACCGTGAACTCGATGTCCTGCATGTCGCGGTAGTGCGACTCGAGCTTGGTGCGGATCTCGGCGAGCTGCGCGAAGACCGGCGGCATCACCTCTTCCATCGCCGGCAGGCGCGACTTGTTCGCCTCCTTGCCCCGGATCGTCAGATGCTGCGGCGTGCGGATGCCGGCGACGACGTCCTCACCCTGCGCGTTCACCAGGTACTCGCCGTAGAACACGTTCTCGCCGGTCGACGGATCGCGGGTAAAGGCGACGCCGGTGGCGCAGTCGTCGCCCATGTTGCCGAACACCATCGCCTGGACGTTGACCGCCGTGCCCCAGTCTTCGGGAATGGCATGCAGTCGGCGATAGGTGATCGCCCGCTGGTTCATCCAGCTGCCGAACACCGCGCCGATGGCGCCCCAGAGCTGCTCCTTGGGGTCCTGCGGAAAGGGCTGGCCGAGCTCCTGCTTCACCTTGTCGAGGAAGCCGCGCACGACCTCCTGCCAGTCCTTCGCCTTGAGGTCGGTATCGAGCTGGGCGTCGACGTCGTGCTTGTGCTGCTCGATCAGCTCTTCGAAGTGATGGTGGTCGACGCCGAGCACGACGTCGGAATACATCTGGATGAAGCGGCGATAGGAATCGTAGGCGAAGCGCGGGTCACCGCTCGACTTGGCGAGGCCTTCGACCGTCTTGTCGTTGAGGCCGAGATTGAGGATCGTGTCCATCATTCCCGGCATCGAAGCGCGCGCGCCCGACCGCACCGAGACCAGCAGCGGCCGCGCCGGATCGCCGAAGCGCCGTCCGGTGATCTGCTCGACGGTGGCGAGCGCCTTCTGCACCTGCGCCTTGAGGTCGTCCGGATACTTCCGGTCGTTGGCGTAGTACGCGCCGCACACCTCGGTCGTGATCGTGAAGCCCGGCGGCACGGGCAGGCCGAGATTGCTCATCTCGGCAAGGTTGGCGCCCTTGCCGCCGAGCAGCGACTTCATCTCCGCGCGCCCTTCCGCCCGACCGTCCCCGAAGGAGTAGACCCATTTCGCCATTGCCGAATCCCCGATCGCTTTCCCAGTCTTGCTGGCCGCGTTGCGCGGCGATCAGCCCTCGATGCGCGAAAAATCCGCGACCGATTTCAACGTGCCCCCGATCGTCGCCAGCATCCGCAGCCGGTTGACGCGCAGTCCGGCGTCGGGGGCATTGACCGTCACCTTGTCGAAGAATGCATCCACGGGCGCCCTGAGCGTCGAGAGAACGCGCATCGCCTCGACAAAATTCTCCGCCTTGAGCGCGGCATCGACGGCCGGACGCGCCGCGTCGAGCGCCGCCGCCAGCGCGCGCTCCTCCGGTGCCGCGAAGGCCGCCGGGTCGGGCGCGCCGTCGTGGCGCGCCTTGTCCTTCTTCTCCTCGATCGCGACGATGTTGGCGGCACGGCGATAGGCGACCAGGAGATTGGCGCCATCCTCGCCGGCCACGAAGTCCTTGAGCGCGTCGACGCGCGCGAGCAGGCGCACGAGATCGTCCTCGCCGCCGAGCGCGAACACCGAATCGATCAGGTCGTGGCGCACGCCCTGTTCGCGCAGCGCGACCTTGAGGCGGTCGGCGAAGAACTGCAGCAGCTCGTCGGCAACGGCGGTCAATGTCCCCGCCTGGCCCGCCAGCGCCCCATAGAAGCCGAAGGCCGCGGCGATCGTCGCGCGCAGCGGCAGACGCAGCTTGTTCTCGACGATCAGCCGGATGATGCCGAGGGCGGCGCGACGCAGCGCGAACGGGTCCTTCGAGCCGGTCGGCTTCTCGCCGATGGCGAAGAATCCGACCAGCGTGTCGATCTTGTCGGCGAGCGCAACGGCGACCGAGACCGGCGCGGTCGGGCAGCGGTCATTGGGCCCGAGCGGGCCGTAATGATCGCGGATCGCGTCGGCCACTTCGGCGTCGATGCGGTCGTGGAGCGCGTAGTAGCGCCCCATCACACCCTGCAATTCGGGGAACTCGCCGACCATGCCCGAGGCGAGGTCGGCCTTGGCGAGGCCGGCCGCGGCATCGGATTTGTGGGCGTCGCATTCCGGCACGTGACGGGCGATCGCGACGGCGAGCTTGCGGACGCGCGCGACCTTGTCGGCCATCGTGCCGAGCCCGGCATAGAAGATGCGCTGCGCCAGCGCCGGCAGCCGCGATTCGAGCGTGACCTTGCGGTCCTGATCCCAGAAGAACTTGGCATCGGACAGGCGCGCGCGCAGCACGCGTTCGTTGCCGGCGACGATGTTCGCCTTGCCTGCCGCGTCGGCATCGATGTTCGCGATGACGAGGAAGCGCGGCGCCAGCGAACCGTCCGCCTTGAGCAGCGCGAAATACTTCTGATGCGCGCGCATCGAGGTGATGAGGATCTCCTGCGGAACGTCCATGTAGGCCGCGTCGATCTCCCCCGCGAGCGCCACCGGCCATTCGACGAGGCCAGTCACCTCGTCGAGCAGGCCGGGATCGTCGCGCAGCTTGAGCCCGAGATCCGCCGCGACGCGGGCGGTGTCGCGCGCGATCGTCTCGCGCCGCTCGGCCTGGTCGAGGATGACGTTGCGCAGGCGCAGCTTCGTCCGGTAGTCGGCGACACTGGTCACGGCGAACGGTTCGGGAGCCATGAAGCGATGGCCAACCGAGACGTCGCCGAACTTGAGCGTATCGTCGCCGACGAAGTTCTTGCCCGTCTGCGTGTCGACCATGCCGACGCGGCCGAGCACCACCGCGCCGGGCAGCGGCGCGCCGTTCAACAGGCAGAGGATCGACTGCAGCGGACGCACCCAGCGCAACGACGTCGTGCGCCAGCGCATCGACTTGGGCCACGCGAAGGCGGCGACGATCTCCGCGACGATTCCCGGCAGCAGGTCGGCGGTTGCGCTGCCCTTGCGCTCGACCGTGGCGAACCAGAACTCCGCCTTGCCGACGACGCGCTTCTCGCACTTGTCGAGGCTGTCGAGGCCGACCGACTTGAGGAAGCCCTGCACGGCCTGATCGGGCGCGCCGACGCGCGGCCCCTTCTTCTCGTCCTTGAGATCGGGCGTGCGCTCCGGCAGGCCGTCGACCATCAGGACGAGGCGGCGCGGCGTCACGTGCGTCTCGGCGCTCTTGAATTCGAGCCCCGCAGCCGCGCTGCGCTCGGCGAAGTTGCGCTTGAGGTCGTCCGCAGCGCGCGCCTGCATGCGCGCGGGAATTTCCTCGGACAGAAGTTCGAGCAGGAATTCGGGCATCAGGCGCCCTCGCCGGCGAGCCAGGCTTCGCAGCAGCCCTTGGCGAGCGCGCGCACGCGCCCGATATAGGCCTGCCGCTCGGTCACCGAGATGGCGCCGCGCGCGTCGAGCAGGTTGAAGCGGTGGCTGGCCTTGATGCACTGGTCATAGGCGGGCAAGGCGAGGCCGTGATTGAGCAGGCTGGCGCATTCGAGCTCGGCGTCCTCGAAATGGCGCAGCAGGATCGCGGTGTCGGCGGCCTCGAAGTTGTGCTTCGAGTACTCGACCTCGGCGCGATGGAAGACGTCGCGATACTTGAGCCCCGCACCATTGAAATCGAGGTCGTAGACGTTCTCGACGCCCTGGATGTACATCGCCAGCCGCTCGAGCCCGTAGGTAAGCTCGACCGCGACGGGATTGCATTCGATCCCACCGACCTGCTGGAAATACGTGTACTGCGTCACCTCCATGCCGTCGCACCACACTTCCCAGCCGAGGCCCCAGGCGCCCAGGGTCGGGCTTTCCCAGTCGTCCTCGACGAAGCGGATGTCATGCGCCTTCGGGTCGATGCCGAGCGCATAGAGGCTCTTCAGGTAGAGGTCCTGGCTGTCGGCCGGCGACGGCTTCAGGATCACCTGATACTGATAGTAGTGCTGCAGGCGG
>JAEUKZ010000353.1 GCA_016793045.1 Alphaproteobacteria bacterium | reverse complement strand
GATGCGATCGGCGGTGCGGTCGGTCACGCGCGCTGGCCTCAGGCTGATCGGCGGGGCTGGATCGAGCAGGATGCAGCGTGTCCGATTCGCCCCGGCCGCGCCACTGTTCCGGGCACCTGCACCCTGGCCCGACAGCGCGCGGACGCCTAGGATCGGCCGCGGCACAACGGGGGCACCATGGGGACCGGCGACATTCTCTGGCTGTTTTTCGTCATCGTGGCGCTCCAGCCCTGGCTGACGCAGCGGATGCTGATCTTCGCCCGCCAGCGCAAGATCAGCCAGCTGCAGACCAGGCGGAACACCCAGGTCATCACGCTCGTCCACCGGCAGGAGACGATGCGCCTGCTCGGCTTCCCGCTGATGCGCTACATCGACCTCGACGACTCGGAGGCGGTGATCCGCGCCATCCACATGGCCGGCAACGACCGGCCGCTCGACATCGTGCTGCACACGCCGGGCGGCCAGGTCACCGCGGCGCTGCAGATCGCGCGCGCGCTGCGCGCCCATCCGGCGACCGTCACGGTGTTCGTGCCGCACATCGCCATGTCGGGCGGCACGCTGATCGCGCTCGCAGCCGACCGCATCGTGATGTTTCCGCATTCGATGCTCGGGCCGATCGATCCGCAGGTCGGCGGCTTCCCCGCACCGTCGCTCGCCCGCGTGATGCACGACAAGCCGATCGCCGAGATCGATGACAACACCGTCATCCTCGCCGACGTCGCCGAGAAGGCGACCGCGCAGGTGCGCAAGGCGGCGGCCGAGCTGCTGTCGCGCTCGCTGACGGCCGACCGCGCCGCGGCCATCGCCGAGGCGCTCACTTCTGGCCGCTGGACCCACGACCACCCGATCACGGCGCTCGACGCCGAGGGGCTCGGCCTGCCGATCTCGCAGGAGATGCCGGAAGAGGTGCTCGAGCTGATGGCGCTCTATCCGCAGCCGTCGCGCGTCGTGCCGTCGGTCGAGTACTTCCCGCGGCCGCCGGTTCGGCCGGCCGATCGGCGCTGAATCCCCGAAACGGATTTCGCGGCGCGCGCCGTCACGCCGCGAGAAAGCGTTCGCGCATCGCGCGATCGGCCGACGACGCCGCGACGCCGACCTCGCCGACGAGGCGCCGGACGTCATCCGTCCGCCCGTCGCGGCACGCGTTCTCGAGGTCCTTCGCCAGCAGCCGCACGCGGCGCGCGCCGAAGTTTCCGGCGGTGCCGACGAGATCGTGCGCCTCGCGCGCGAGCGCCGCGAGGTCGGTCGCGTCGGCCATCGCCGCGATGCGGCCGACCCGCTCCGCCGCACCGGTGAGGAACGACGTGACGAGCGCGCGGATCTCGTGCGGCTCGAGGGCGCCTTCGAGCGCGGCAATCTGCGCGGTGTCGAGATCGTCGCCGCACGGCTGCGCCCGGACCGCGGCCGGCGCCGGCGGCCGATCCGGCGCGGCGGCCAGCCGGCCGGCGGCGCCCCACCGCGCGACGCATTGCTCGAGCTGCTTGGGGTCGATCGGCTTGGTCAGGAAGTCGTCCATGCCCGCGGCAAGATAGGATTCGCGGGCGCCCTGCATGGCATGGGCCGTCAATGCCACGATGGGCGTGCGCCGCCCGGTCCGGCCTTCCTCCTCGCGGATCAGCCGGGCCGCCTCGATGCCGTCGAGTTCGGGCATCTGCACGTCCATCAGAATGACGTCGTGGGCTGCCGTTCGCGCCGCCAACACGGCTTCGTAGCCGTTCGCGGCGACCGCGACGTCGTGACCGAGGCGCTTGAGAAGCGTCGTTGCGAGCCGCTGATTGACCGGATTGTCCTCGGCAAGGAGGACCGAGAGCGCGGCGGCCGCGGGCGCCGGTGCCGGCGCGGGCAGTGCCGGAGTCGCCCCAGCCGATCCGTCCGGGGCGACGGCCGCGCGGCCAAGCTGCAGCGTGAAGCGGAACGTGCTGCCGATGCCCGGCCGGCTCTCGACGCCGATCTCGCCGCCCATCAGCTCGACCAGCTGCTTGGAGATCGCGAGGCCGAGCCCGGTGCCGCCGTAGCGGCGCGTGATCGAGCTGTCCGCCTGGGAGAACTTGTCGAACAGGTGCTCGCGCGCGGCGTCGGAAATGCCGATGCCGCTGTCGATGATCAGCACTTCGACGGCCCCGGCGCGCGGCAATCCGGCGAGCGGGCGCGCCACGACGCGCACGTGGCCTTTCTCGGTGAACTTGACCGCATTGCCGACGAGATTGATGAGCACCTGGCGCAGCCGCGTCGGGTCGCCGCGGACCATGCCGCCGATCTCGGGCGCGATCTCCTGGATGAGCGCGATGTTCTTTTCGCGCGCCTTGACCTGGAGCAGCCCGACCGCGCCGGCGATCGTCTTGCCGAGATCGAAGTCGATCTGCTCGAGCTGGACGCGCCCGGCCTCCAGCTTCGACAGATCGAGGATGTCGTTGATCAGGCCGAGCAGCGCGTCGCCGCATTCCCGGATCGTCGTCGCCCACTCCGCCTGGTCCGCCGACAGCGGCGAATCGAGCAGGAGATGCGCGTTGCCGAGAATCCCGTTCATCGGCGTGCGGATCTCGTGGCTCATGTTGGTGAGGAAGTCGGACTTGGCGAGGTTCGCCGCCTGCGCGGCGTCGCGCGCCGCCGCGAGCTTCTCGACCGTCGCTTCGAGTTCCGCGCCCTGGCGGGTCAGGCGCGCCTGCGCGTCCTGCAGCTCGTTCACCTGGAGCTGCAGCCGCTCCTCGCTCGCGCGCAGCGCGTCCTCGGCGGCCTTGCGCGCCGTGATGTCGGTGTAGGTTCGGACGGCGCCGCCGCCCGGCAGCGGCGTGTTGCTGACCTCGATCACCAGCCCGTTGGGCCGCCGGCGCTGGTACTCGTAGGGCTGGTCGACGATGCGGCTCAGCTGCTCGACGACGCTCCCTTCGCCCGGCCCCATCGCGAATTCGCCGCCGTCGCGCTGGCGCGCGATGACGTCGTCGAGCAGCGGGTGCGAATCGAGCAGCGCCGGCGGCAGGCCGAGCATGTCGGCGATTCTGGCGTTGCTCACCACCACCGTGCGGTCGGGCGCGATCATGGCGATGCCCTGGGCCATGTGATTGAGCGTGAGCTCCAGGAACTCGCTCTTGCGCGCGACCTCGGCGCGCTGGCGCTCGATCTCCGCCTCGACCTGTTTCTGCGCCGTGACGTCGCTGTAGGTCGCGACGTGGTAGCCGTTCGGCATCAGCGTGCGCTGGACGTCGAGGATCGTCCCGTTCGGCATCGACAGCGTCGTGCGGTCGCGGCCCTTGACCTTCATGCGGTCGATCATCCGTGCGATCGCTGCCTGGTCGTCGACCGGCCCGTAGTCGCCGCGCGCGGCGCTGTAGCGCACGAAATCCTCGACGGGGCGGCCGACCGAGCCGAACTCCGGCGGATAGGCGCGCAGTTCGAGGTAGCGCTGGTTCCACGCGACCAGCCGGTCGTCGGCGTCGAACACGCAGAGACCCTGCTCGATGCTCGACAATGACGCCTCGAGCAGTTCGGTCTTCTGCGCCAGTTCGGCGCGCTGCCGTTCGATCTCGGCCTCGTGCGCCTTGTGCGCGGTGATGTCGCCGTAGGTCGTCACCAGATAGCCGGCCGGCGAGACGCTGCCCTGCACGTCCAGGACGATGCCATCGGGCCGCGTGCGCAGGAACTGGTGCGGCCGGGGATCGCGGGCGAGCGCGACCCGTTCCGCGACCTGGTCTTCGACGTCGCCGGGGCCGTATTCGCCACGCTCGGCGTTGTAGCGGATGAAATCGGCGAACGGGCGGCCAACGACGCCGAACGCGCGGGGGAACTGCAGCAGCTCGATGAAGCGGTCGTTCCAGGCGACGAGGCGCAGGTCGCGGTCGAAGACGCTGACGCCCTGGCGCACGCTCTTGAGGGTCGTGGCCAGCAGCGACGCCTGCTCGGCGAGCTGCGCGCGCTGGCGCTCGATCTCCGCCGCGCTGGCCTGCTGCTCGGTGACGTCGCTGTAGGTCGAAACCAGCAACCCGTCCGCGGTGACGCGGCGGCGGATATCCATGACTATGCCGCCGCGGCGCCGGAACGTCACGCGCTGGGCACCAGGATCGCGCATGCGCGCGACGCGCCCCGCGACATGGTCTTCGGGATCTCCGGGCCCGTAGTCGCCGCGCGCGCTGCAGAGGCGGACGATCTCCTCGTACGGCCGCCCGACGCAGGCGAAGCCCGCCGGCAGGTCGAAGAGCCGCAGGAACTGGTCGTTCCAGGCGACCAGCCGGAGGTTCGCGTCGAAGACGCTGACGCCGTTTTCCATCGTCGCCATCGTCGTCGCAAGCAGCGCGTTTTGGCGTTCGACTTCGCACTCGCGTGCCTTGAGTTCGGTGACGTCGGAATATGTGGCGACGAGAAAGCCGTTGGGCATCGGCGCGCGCTGAATCTCGACCGTACGGCCGTCCGGCAGGCTCACCGCGATCCGCTCGCGCTTGCGCGCGGCGAGGCGCCGCATCTGGTCGGCGACCACCGTCTCGACGTCGCCCGGACCGTAATCGCCGCGTGCGGCCGCAAAGCGGACCGAATCCTCGATCGGACGGCCCGGCTCGGCGAGCTCCGGCGGCAGGCCGCGAATCGCGCAGTAGCGGGCGTTCGCCGCGACGAGACGCATTTCGCCGTCGTAGATGCAGATGCCCTGATCGACGCTCGCGAAGGCCATCTCGAGCAGCGCGCGCTGGCGTTCGATTTCCGCTTCGCGGTTCTTCTGCGCGGTGATGTCGCGCCGGATGCTGACGACGCCCCCGTCCTTGGTGCGCCGCTCGCGCAGTTCGATCCATCGTCCGTCGGAGAGGTTCTGTTCGACCGGCTCACCCCCCGGGTTGCGATGCTGGTGCAGGCGCTCGGCGACGAACGCATTCTCGCGGCCGACCGCCGCACCGATCAGGCCCTGTTCGACCCCCTGCCGCAGAACGTCCTGATACGTGACGCCCGGGCGCAGCCGTGCGGCCCTGGCCGAATCGAGTTGCGCGATCGCCGCGTTGGTCATCACAAGGCGATCGTCGGCATCCCAGAGCAGGAAGCCGTCGGTCAGCGAATCGATGGCGTCGCGAAGGCGCTGTTCCGCCGACGCCACGGCGGCCTGGCTCGCGCGCAGCGCCGCCTCCGCGCGCGCGATGCGCGCGACGTAGCGCAGCAGCGCCGCCGACAGGGTCGCGATGATGACCAGCGCCAGCACCATGACGGCGAGGTACCACCACACGGTGGCGTACCAGTCGGCCAGCACGTCGGAGCGCGACTGCGCCGCGATCGTCATCAGCGGCCGGCCGGCGACCCTGCGATAGCTGAGGATCGACGCATCGCTCTCCGCGTCGCCCGGCCAGATCCGTGTGCCCGAGTCGACGACGGGCAGCCAGCCCAGCATCCGGCGCACGCCGTCGCCGGGAACGAGGCTGGCGGCGGCCCGCGGCGGCGCCACGACGACGGGGGTCCCGTCGACGTGGAACAGCGCCACCATGCCGTTGTCGCCGACATTGAGCGAACCGTAGAAGCGGCGAAGATAGGCCGGCTCGATCGTGACGAGCGCGACGCCGACGAAGCCGCCGTCCCGCGCCGATATGCGCCGGCTCACCGGCAGGATCTCCTGAAACGTGAGGGCACTGCGGAACGGCGCGCCGACATGGAGCAGATCGGCCGAGCCGTAGCGATGGGTCCGGACGTAGTCGCGTTCTGAGAGACTGCCGATCGGCGCGCCGGGGCGGCCGGCACGGGCGACGAGCGTCCCGGCGGCATCGATTACGGCGATGGAGTTGACCGGACCGTCGAAGGTCAGGCGGGTGGCCAGGAGCGATTCGAGAAGCGGCGGGTTGAGCCACCCGGCGTGCCCGGTGTCGCCCAGGTCGCCGACGATCCCGGCGAGGATCGTGTCCACGCCGCCCAGCACCTGCGCCGTATGTTCCTCGAGCAGCCGCGCCGTGTTGCGCGTCTCGCGCTGGGCATCCGCGATCGCGCTGTCGTAGCCGAGCTTGAGGATGTAGCCGAGCGTGCCGCCGACGGCCGCGAGGACGACTGCGGCGAAGATCGCGACCATCGCCGCGATCGGCGCGCGCGTGGCGGGAGGCATGGGAACCGGGGGCGTGTCGCTGGCAGCAGTCATCGCGGGCGCAATGGTCCTTCACCGCGACGATTTCGGACTTTTCGCCCCCAGGAACAGCTCCGCCCCCGACCGATATCGCGCGCGCCCGGCGAGACTATCCAGGCGTGGTTAACGCCGGATTAATGTTTGCGCCGTGCATCGATCGGCGCGGCGCGGCCCGTCAGCCGGCGGAGCGCCGGATCCTGGCGTCGGGCCGCGCGATGATCTCCGGCCGCAGCGCGGTGCCCAGCCCCGGCCCGGCCATCGGATAGACCCAGCCGTCGGCGATCCGCGGCAACGCGGTCAGCACCTCGCGATAGAAGCCGCTGTAGCTCGCGCGCACCGTTTCGACGATCAGCGCGTTGGCGCTTGCCATCATCAGGTGGGTATTGGCGCAGAGCACGACCGGCCCGGTGCAGTCGT
>JAEUKZ010000348.1 GCA_016793045.1 Alphaproteobacteria bacterium | reverse complement strand
GGTGCAACGGATTTTGCCTCTGTGGAGCGCGCCCTTTTGGCCACGATCGAAACCGACGCCAAGCCCGTCGTTGACCGCAGCGAGCGCCGGGCGCATCCGCGCCAGCAGGTCGGCTGGCCCGGCCGTGTCACCTCGGGGCCCAAGGACCTCGCCTGCACGGTGCGCGACATCTCGGTCGGCGGCGCGAAGGTCGAGTGCGCGGAGACGTTCCGGCCCTGGACCGTCGTGACCCTGCACATCGAGAACTTCGGCAAGTTCCACGCCCGCGTCGTCTGGGTGCAGGCTCCGCACATGGGCCTGCAGTTCCTCGACGCCGCGCGCGCCGCCCTGCAGCGCGCGTCGACCGCGACCTGATCCGGCGCACGGTCAGCGCGCGAACGCCTCCGCCCGATAGCCCTGGAGATAGAGCAGCGCCGTCAGGTCGCCGTGGTCGATGCGCACCGGCACCTGCGCCGCGACCGCCGGCTTGGCGCGGAACGCGACGCCGAGCCCGGCGCGCGCGAGCATTGCCACGTCGTTGGCGCCGTCGCCGACCGTCACCGCCTCGTCGGTCGACAGGCCGCGGGCGGCCGCGATGCGGACGAGCGCGCGCTCCTTGGCGTTGCGGTCGAGCACCGGTTCGCGCACCTCGCCGGTGAGCGCCCCGGCGGCGATCTCGAGGTCGTTGGCCTCGTCCTCGTCGATCGCGAGACGTTCGCGCACCTGCCTTGTGAAGATGCGGAACCCGCCGGAGACGATCGCGGTGTAGGCGCCGTGCGCGCGCATCGTGCGGATCAGCGTCTCGGCGCCCGGCATCAGGCGGATCTGCGTCGCCGCCTCCTCCATCCGCTCGGCCGGCATGCCGGCGAGCAGCGCGACGCGCTCGCGGATCGAGTCCTTGAAGTCGAGTTCCCCGTTCATCGTGCGCCGGGTGATCTCGGCGACCTCGGCGCCGATGCCGATCATCGCCGCGAGGTCGTCGATCATCTCGTTCTCGATCAGCGTCGATTCCATGTCGGCGACGAGCAGTCGCTTGCGGCGGCTGGCCCGGGGCAGCAGGTTGGCGTCGACGCCGGTGCCGGCGAGCGCGGCGCGGATGGCGGCGATGACGCCCGAGGCGCAGTCGATCTCGCAGGCGAGGCCGGGGGCGAGCCAGCGCGGCGCCTGCGCCCCGATCAGCCCGCTCGTCGCGCGCGCGACGATGCTATCGTCGAGCGACGGCGCGGCCGGATCGGTCGTGAGCACCAGGACGTGGGACATGGACGCCAGCTTGCGGGAGAGGCGCGGGATATTGGTTGGCGCGGCGGCCGGGCGCAAGGTGCTCGTCGTCGCGGGACCCACCGCGAGCGGCAAGTCGGCGGCGGCGCTGGCGATCGCGCACGAGCGGCCGGCGACGGTGATCAACGCCGACGCGCTGCAGGTCTATCGCGACCTTGCGATCCTCACCGCGCGTCCGTCGGAAGCGGAGAGCGGCGCGGCGCCGCACCGGCTCTACGGCGTGCTCGACGGCGCCGATCCGTGCAGCGCGGGCCGCTGGCGCGACATGGCGCTGGCGGAGATCGCGGCGGCGCACGACTCGGGCCGGCTTCCTGTGCTGGTCGGCGGCACCGGCATGTACCTCAAGGCGCTGATCGAGGGCATCGCGCCGACGCCCGAGGTGCCGGACGCGATCCGCGCCGATGTCCGCGCCCGCCTTGCGCGCGACGGTGTCGCCGCGCTTCACGCGGAACTGGCGGCGCTCGATCCGGCGATGGCCGCGCGGCTCGGGCCGGCGGATGCGCAGCGCGTTTCGCGCGCGCTCGAGGTGCGGCGCGCCACCGGGCGCTCGCTGGCGGCGTTCCAGGCGCAGGGGACGCCGCCGCCTGGGCTCGCCTTCATGGTGCTCAAGCTGATTCCGCCGGCCGAGATCGCGCGCCCGGTCATCGCCGCGCGCTGCGCGGCCATGATCGAGGCAGGCGCCCTTGGCGAGGTGCGTGCGCTGCTCGCGCGCGGCCTTGACCCCGCGCTGCCGGTGATGAAGGCGGTGGGGGTGCCCGAACTCGCCGCGCATCTCCGCGGCGAATGCGATCGCCAGGGCGCGCTTGCCCGCTTCGTCGTCGCGACTCAGCGCTACGCCAAGCGCCAGCGCACCTTCTTCCGCCACCAGCTGCCCGCGGCGCGGCAATGGGACGCGCAATATTCGGAAAGAATCGCAGGTGAAATTGGTTCGTTTATTAGATTGACCTGTTGACCCCCGGAGTCGATCCGTCTAGTTTGTCCGGCCCCGCGGCGCTCTTTGTGCAGCGCCGCTCAACCCGAGAGCGATTCGCCATGGCCTCTTCTCCCGCCACCACCGCCCCCGCGACGACCGAGCAATCGGGCGCCGAGCTGCTTCTCAAGGCGCTGGTCGACCAGGGCGTAGAGGTCATCTTCGGCTACCCGGGCGGCGCCGTACTGCCGATCTACGACGCGATCTTCGGCCAGAATGCGCTGCGCCACATTCTGGTGCGCCAGGAGGGCGGCGCCGTCCACGCCGCAGAGGGCTACGCGCGCTCGACCGGCAAGGTCGGCGTGGTGCTGGTGACGTCCGGTCCCGGCGCGACCAATGCGGTGACCGGCCTCACCGACGCGCTGATGGATTCGATCCCGATCGTCTGCCTGACGGGCCAGGTGCCGACGCACCTGATCGGCAACGACGCCTTCCAGGAAGCCGACACCACCGGCATCACGCGGCCGTGCACGAAGCACAACTACCTGGTGAAGGACGTGAAGGACCTCGCGCGCGTCGTCCACGAGGCGTTCCATGTCGCCAAGAGCGGTCGACCCGGGCCCGTCGTCATCGACCTGCCGAAGGACGTGCTGTTCGCCAAGGGGCCCTACACGCCGGCCGACGAGGTGAAGCACAAGAGCTACAACCCGCGTCGAACGCCCGATGCCGCGGCGGTCGCCAAGGCGGTCGAGATGATGGCGCAGGCCAAGCGGCCGCTGTTCTACACCGGCGGCGGCGTCATCAACTCCGGCCCCGAGGCGTCGGAGCTGCTGACCAAACTCGTGCGCGCGACCGGCTTTCCCTGCACCAGCACGCTGATGGGTCTCGGCGCGGTTCCGGCCTCGGACCCGCTGTTCCTCGGCATGCTCGGCATGCACGGAATGTACGAGGCGAACTGGGCGATGCACGATTGCGACCTGATGATCGCGGTGGGCGCGCGCTTCGACGACCGCGTCACCGGGCGGCTCACCGCGTTCGCGCCGCATTCGAAGAAGATCCAGATCGACATCGATCCGTCGTCGATCAACAAGAACGTGCGCGTCGACCTGCCGATCGTCGGCGACTGCGGCGAGACCCTGGCCGAGATGCTGCGGCTGTGGAAGGGGAAGAAGCCGAAGAGCGACGGCAAGGCGCTCGCCGCATGGTGGAAGCAGATCGAGGAGTGGAAGAAGCGCGATTGCCTGCGCTACGAGCAGTCGAGCACGATCATCAAGCCGCAGTACGCGCTTCAGCGGCTGCAGGCGTTGACCAAGGGCCACGACACCTACATCACGACCGAGGTCGGCCAGCACCAGATGTGGGCGGCGCAGTTCCTCAAGTTCGACAAGCCCAATCACTGGATGACCTCGGGCGGGCTCGGCACGATGGGCTACGGCCTGCCGGCGGCGATGGGGGTGCAGATTGCGCATCCCGACGCGCTGGTCATCGACGTCGCCGGCGAGGCCTCGATCCTGATGAACATCCAGGAGCTGTCGACGATCGCGCAGTATCGGCTGCCGGTGAAGGTGCTGATCCTCAACAACCAGTACATGGGCATGGTGCGCCAGTGGCAGGAGCTGCTGCACGGCGGGCGCTACTCCGAAAGCTACATGGACTCGCTGCCGGATTTCGTGAAGCTTGCCGAATCCTTCCACTGCGTCGGCCTGCGCGCGACCAAGCCCTCGGAGGTCGACGACGTGCTCAAGGAGATGATCAAGGTGAAGAAGCCGGTGATGGTCGACATGATCGTCGATCAGAAGGAGAACTGCTTCCCGATGATTCCCTCGGGCGCCGCGCACAACGAGATGCTCCTCGGACCCGCCGACAACCAGGGCAGCGGTCCCAAAGACAAGCCGATCTCCGAGGAGGGGATGGTATTGGTCTGAGCGTCGCCGCGCCGCGTCGGCCCTCGTCGCTGAGCGCCGGACGCGGCGCCGTTTCTCCACCCCATGTCGGGGCCGGGGCGCTCCCGGCTCCGCCGAGCCCCGCTCGGCCCTCCAGTCTGGTTCCGATCGATGACCCAACCGCAACCCACCGCACGCCACACCATCGCCGTCCTGGTCGACAACGAGCCGGGCATCCTCGCCCGTGTCGTCGGGCTGTTCTCCGGCCGCGGCTACAACATCGAAAGCCTGACCGTCTCCGAGACCGATGCGCATGCGCATCTCTCTCGCATCACCATCGTCACCACGGGGACCCCGATGGTGATCGAGCAGATCAAGGCGCAGCTCGATCGCCTCGTGCCGGTCCACAAGGTCTGCGACCTCACCCTCGGCGGGCCGGCGGTCGAACGCGAGCTTGCGCTGGTCAAGGTTGCCGCGACCGGCGAGAAGCGCGTGGAATCGCTGCGCATTGCCGACATCTTCCGCGCCCGGGCGGTCGACTCGACGATCAAGTCCTTCGTCTTCGAGGTCACGGGGTCGACCGACAAGATCAACGCCTTCATCGCCCTGATGGAGCCGCTCGGCCTCGTCGAGGTGAGCCGGACCGGCGTCGTCGCGATCGCGCGCGGCGGCCAGGGGCTGTGATCGCGCCGGCGCTCGGCGCCGCGGTGATCGTCGCGATCCTGGCCGGCGCGCCGGCGGCTTCGGCGCAGGGCAGGGCGGACGGCGTGGTCGCCGACCTGCCGACCCGGCCCGGGGTGACGATGCGCTATCTGGCGGTCGAACCGGACCGTCGGCCGACCGTCGCCGCGGTCCTGCTTGTCGGCGGAAACGGAGCGCTGTCGATCCCCGATCGCGGCAGCGCGGCCTGGGCCCGCAATGGCAATTTTCTTCTTCGCGCTCGAGAACTGCTGCGCCAGCGAGGCATCCTGGCAATCGTCGTCGGCCCGCCGTCCGACCATCGCGACGGCCTCGGCAACTGGCGCTTGTCGGCGGCGCACGCGGCGGATCTCGGCGCGATGGCGGCCGAGGCACGGCGGCGCTGGGGCGTCACACGGGTGTGGCTGATCGGCACCAGTAACGGGACCCTGTCGGCCGCGAGCGCCGCGGCCCAGCTGCCGCCCGGTACGGTCGACGGCGTGGTGCTCAGTGCGACGGTGACGCGCATCGGGCGCGTCGGCCGCGAAAGTGGCGCCCTGACGGTGAACGATGTCGCGCTCGCGAACATCCGCGTTCCGACGCTGCTCCTCCATCACCGCGACGACGCCTGCTATGCCTCGCCGTTTGCCGGGGCGGAGTTGTTGCGCCGCCGCCTGTCGGGCGCTTCGCGCGTCGATGTCGTGGCCGTCGCAGGCGGCGACGCGCCGCGCTCCGGGCCTTGCGAACCGCTGGCTCCCCATGGCTTCCTCGGTGTCGAGGCGCAGGCCGTCGATGCCATGGTGGAATGGATGGCCGCGGGGAACTGAGCCGGACATCGCGACATGAATGACGCCCGGTGGATGTCGATGTGCGGACTGCGGCTGATGCACGCGGCGGCATGCGTCGCATTCGTGGTCGGTCTGATCGTGGCGGGCGCGCCGGCAAGCGCGCAGGCGCCTGGCAGTGCGTTCGTCGCTGATCTGCCGACCCGGCCCGGCGTCACCGTTCGTATGCTGACCCTCGTTCCGCCCGGTCGGCCATCGTTTGCCGCAGTCCTCCTGGTCGGCGGCAATGGCGTGACCGGCATTCCCGCCAATGCCGACGCCGCATGGACGCGCGACGGCAGTTTCCTCGTTCGATCGAGTCCGCTGTTCCGCGACCGTGGCGCCTATACGGTCTTGGTCGAGGTGCCGTCCGATCTGCGCGGCGGCATGCCGACCGCGTTCCGCAACACGCCGGAGCATCTCGCCGATCTCGCGGCGGTGATCGCCGACGTCCGTCGTCGCGCGGCCGATTTGCCGGTGTGGCTGGTGGGCAGCAGCAACGGCACGCGTTCGGCGGCTTATGCGGCGGCGCTGCTGCCGCCGACGCGCGGGCCGGACGGCATCGTGCTGACGGCCTCGGTGGCGCGCCCGATCATCGCGACGCATGGACCGAGCCTTGCGGATATCCGCGTGCCGACCTTGCTCGTGCACAACAGGCTCGATGCGTGCACGCCGCTCGCCGGCGCCCAGGCGCTGCGCTTCCAGCTGTCCGGCGCGCCGCGCCAGGACATGCTGCTGGTCAGCAGTGCGGCGTCGCCTGAGGCGGGAACTTGCGGCCTCTACGGCGCACACAGTTTTTACGGCATCGAGGCGGAGGTCGTCGCCGCCATCGCCGGCTGGATCGACCGGCGCTGACATCCAGGGGAGGAACGCCGATGGAATACATGCTGCCGCTGCTCGGCATCGCTGCCGCCAATCTGCTCGCCGCGATCAGTCCGGGGCCGAGCTTCGTCCTGGTCGCACGCATCGCGGTTGCGGGCTCGCGCCGCGCCGGCCTTGCCGCGGCGGCGGGCATGGTGCTCGGTGCCTGGATCTGGGCGGCGGCTGCGATCTTCGGCCTGGCGCTGCTGTTCGCCGAACTCGCCTGGCTCTATCGCGCGATCCAGTTCCTCGGCGGGCTCTACCTGATCTACATCGCCGTGATGGTGTGGCGCGGCGCGCGCGCACCGATCACGGTCGATATGAAGGGCGGCGCCACGCGCGACCCTCTGCGCGCCTTCGTGGTCGCGCTGCTGTCGCAGCTCTCAAACCCCAAGGTCGTCGTCTTCTTCGGCAGCGTCTTCGTCGCCCTGCTGCCGGCGCATGCGCCGGCCTGGGTGTGGGCGGCGACTCTCGCGATCGTGCTGTTCAACGAGACGCTGTGGTATACGACGCTCGCCCTGTCCTTCTCGGCGGCGCCGGTGCGCCGCGTCTACGCGTCCATCAAGGTCTGGCTCGACCGCGCCGTCGCAGGCGTGCTCGGGGCGCTCGGCCTCAAACTCGTGCTCGACAGAGGATGATCCGATGAGCGAGTCGCAAGGCTTCCAGTGGAGCGGCATCCGCACGCCCACCGGCGAACTGCCGGCGCCCGAAAAGTCGGCCGTGCAGAAGGCCTACGAGCTGTTCCGCACTCCGCACTACCTGCGCCACAACCAGCGCCGGCAGGAGCATCTGGCGACGCTGGGGCTCGACCTCGCCAATCGAACGGTCCTCGAAGTCGGCGCCGGCATCGCCGACCATACGACCTTCTTTCTCGACCGCGGCTGCACGGTGTTGTCGACCGAACCGCGACCGGAGAACTGCAATCTCTTCGCGTTCATGATGCGCTCGCTGGCCATCTCGGGCTATCGCGCGGCGGCGCGCTGCTCCTTGCTGCCCTGCGCGGTCGAGGACCTCGACCGCCACGTCGCCGAACGGTTCGACATCGTCTATTGCTACGGGCTGCTCTATCACGTTCCCGACCCCGGGCTGGCGATCGGCCAACTCGCGGGCCGCTGCCAGGATCTGCTGCTGCTGGAGACGGCCGTGTCGCTCGGCGATGCGGCCGGCATGCGCAACGTAGAGGAGGCGGCCGAGGCGCCGACCCAGGCGGTCACCGGCCGCGGCGTACGCCCGACGCGGCCCTGGCTGTTCGCGCAGCTCAAGCAGCATTTCGCCCACGTCTATGTTCCCGCCACCCAGCCGGCGCACGAGGAATTCCCGCTGGACTGGACGGCGCCTGCGGTACCGGGGATCGAGTACCAGCGCGCCGTCTTCGTCGCCTCGCGCCGCCCGATCGCCAATCCGCTGCTGTTGGAGCGGCTGCCGGAACGCCAGACCGCCGTGTGATCAAGATTTGCTCCGGCCCGCGCGGGGCTGTATGACGTTCGCCGAATTCGACCCAAGGAGAGTGAAATGCGCGTTTACTATGACCGTGATGCCGACGTTAACCTCATCAAAGGCAAGAAGGTGGCGATCGTCGGCTTCGGCAGCCAGGGCCATGCCCACGCACTGAACCTTCGCGAGTCCGGCGCGAAGGACGTCGTGGTCGCACTGCGTCCCGGCTCGCCGTCGGTCAAGAAGGCCGAAGGCTACGACTTCAAGGTCATGTCGCCCGCTGAGGCCGCCAAGGTCGCCGACGTGATGATGATCTGCACGCCTGACGAACTCCAGGCGGCGCTGTGGCGCAACGACCTCAAGGACAACATGAAGAAGGGCGCGGCCATCGCCTTCGCCCACGGCCTCAACATCCATTTCAACCTGATCGAGCCGCGCCCCGATCTCGACGTGTTCATGATCGCGCCCAAGGGCCCCGGCCACACCGTGCGCTCGGAATACCAGAAGGGCGGCGGCGTGCCTTGCCTTGTTGCGGTGCACCAGAATCCGTCAGGCAATGCGCTCGAGATCGCGCTGTCCTACGCCTCGGCGATCGGCGGCGGCCGTTCGGGCGTCATCGAGACGACGTTCAAGGAAGAGTGCGAGACCGATCTGTTCGGCGAGCAGGTCGTGCTGTGCGGCGGGCTGTGCGCGCTCATCATGGCCGGCTACGAGACGCTGGTCGAGGCTGGCTACGCGCCCGAGATGGCGTATTTCGAATGCCTTCACGAGGTGAAGCTGATCGTCGACCTGATCTACGAAGGCGGTCTCGCCAACATGCGCTACTCGATCTCGAACACCGCCGAGTACGGCGACTACACGCGGGGCCCGCGCGTGATCACCGACGGCGTCAAGGCGGAGATGAAGAAGATCCTCGACGATATCCAGTCTGGCCGCTTCGCGCGCGACTGGGTGCTCGAGAACGTCGCCGGCCAGCCCTCGTTCAAGGCGATGCGCAAGCTCCACGCCGAACACCCGATCGAGCAGGTCGGCGAGAAGCTGCGCGGGATGATGCCCTGGATCGGCAAGAACAAGCTGGTCGACAAGGCGCGGAACTGACGCGTCGCCGATCACACGATCGGGCTCGCGGAAGAGGGGCGGGAGCAATCCCGCCCCTTTGACGTTTGCGGGGGGACTGCGGTTGCGGTAAATTGTCCTGGGCGCGTCTTGGTCGGATTTCTTCCGTTCGATCGATCGGGGGGAGGTACGCATGGCCGCCAAGCCCACGCCGCGCCAGGCCGCGGCGACATCGCGCGCAATGCGCGAACCGGTTCGCACCGACAGGATTGCCGGGCGTTTGCTCGATGCCAGGCGCGACCGCCTGGACCTGCGCGATCGGGCCTATATGCCGCGGGTGCGCTCGCTGCTCGATCAGTTCCCCGAACCCAAGCTGCTGTCGCGCTTCCTGCCGCGCTACGTCGCGGCGGGGCTGATTCTGGATCAGGGACAGGAAGGCGCCTGCACCGGCTTCGGCCTGTCCTGCGTCGTGAACTATCTGCTGTGGGTCAAGGCGGGCTCGCCGAAGCGCTTTCCCTCGGTAAGCCCGCGGATGATCTATCACCTCGCGAGGCTCTACGACGAATGGCCGGGCGAGGACTACGACGGATCGAGCTGCCGCGGCGCGCTCAAGGGCTGGCACAAGCACGGCGTCTGCGCCGAGGATCTGTGGCCCTACCGCAATGCGGCCGGCAAGGAGGAGTTCGTCGAACCCCGGACCGGCTGGAACGACGACGCACTGACGCGGCCGCTCGGCGTCTACTATCGGGTCGACAAGAACAGCATCGTCGAGATGCAGGCGGCGATCACCGAGATCGGCGCGATCTACGTATCGTCCGACGTTCACTCCGGCTGGAATCTCGACGAGACCAAGAAGACGATGTCCTTCGAGAATCTCCCCGTCATCGCGAAGGCGCGCAATGCCAAGGCGGATGGCGGCCACGCCTTCGCGCTGGTCGGTTACGACAAACGCGGCTTCGTGGTGCAGAACTCGTGGGGGCCGGGCTGGGGCCTCGGCGGCTTCGCGCTGCTGCCCTACGAAGACTGGGTGGAGTTCGGCGCCGACGCCTGGGCGTCGGCGCTCGGCGTGCCGAAGGAAGTCGCGCGCGCGGGCCGGCAGATGGCCGCTACGCCGCGCATCATGCAGCGCCACATGCAGCGCGCGACGCTTGCCAGCAGCATCGGCGTCACGGTCGGTCGCCGCGCGCAGAGTGCCGAACCGCGACTGACTCTCGACGAGGCCTACCGCCGCACGCTGGTGATCGGCAATGACGGCCGGGTGGAACGGCGCATCGTCGAACACGCCGACGTCGCCGACACGATCGACAAGATCGGCCACGCGATACCGGCGCAGTGGTTCGACGACAATCGCGCCGGCGACCGCCGCGAGCGGCTGGTGATCTACGCCCATGGCGGGCTGAACAGCGAGGCTGCCTCGCTCGAGCGCGTGCGCGCGCTGGGCCACTGCTTTCAGCAGAACGGCATCTATCCGCTGTTCCTGACCTGGAAGACAGGCGTGCAGGAGAGCATCGGCGGCATGCTCGACGACCTGCTGACCGAACTCGTCGGTCCGGCGCGCGGCATCAAGGACTGGCTGCAGCATCTCAAGGACAGCGCGATCGAGGCCAAGGATCGCGCGCTCGAAGTGAGCGCGCGGCAGGTGCTGGTGCGTGCGCTGTGGGACCAGATGAAGCAGAACGCGGCCATGGCGGCCGAGCCGGGACGTGGCGGGCGGCGCCTTGCCGAAGCGCTCGCGCGGCTGCGCGCGGCGCGCGGCGACAGGCTGGAGATCCATGTTGTCGGCCACTCGGCGGGCGCGATCATCCTCGGGCATCTTCTCGATCATCTGCCCGGGGCGGTTGCGAGCTGCACGCTGTTCGCGCCGGCCTGCACGGTCGGGTTTGCCAATGCTCGCTATGCTGCCGCGGCGACCGCGGGCAAACTCGCCAAGGACGGCCTGCGGATCCATGTCCTGTCAGACCTTCTCGAGCAGGCGGACAGCGTCGGCCCCTACGGAAAGTCGCTGCTCTATCTGGTCAGCCGTGCGCTGGAGCGCGACCACAAGACGCCGATCCTCGGGCTGCAACTCGCCTTCGATCCGCGCCACAACGGCTCCGCGCAATGGAACACGGAGGATGCCGCGGCGGAGTACGAGCGCGAACTTGTCGCCTGGCAGAAATTCTGGAAGGGGTTGCCGGGCGCCGCAGCCGATCGCCTCGTCGTCGAGACGCGGGACAATGTCGGCATGGGAAGCGCGCCGGGGGCGGGAACCACGCCCGCCGTCCATGGCTGCTTCGACAACCATGCCGGCGTCATCGACGCAACCATGGCGACGATCCTGGGTCGCGCGCCACCGCATCCGGCGGAGAACCTGAACTACTGACGACGCGTTGCCCGGGCAGCGCCGGCTGAACCGACCTTTCGCCGGCGCGATCCCGAGCTTGACCGCGTATCATATATGTGATCACATATATGAGATCAATCAAGACGCCGGGGCAGATCGCACCCGGCATTCATCGGAGGATCGCCATGATTTCCCGTCGCGACGTCATTCGCAGCGGTGCGCTCGGCGCTGCGGTTCTGGCCGCGCCCGCTCTGTTCAGCCGGCAGGCCCACGCGGTCGAGACCTTCAAGCTTGGCCATGTGCTGGCTCCGACCCATCAGTTCCACACCGGCATGGAACTCGCCGCGCGCAAGCTCGCCGAGACGACCGACGGGCGGCTGCGCATGGAGGTCTATCCGTCCTCGCAACTCGGCACGGAGCGCGACATGCACGTCGCGGTCCGCACCGGCGCGGTCGACATGCTGCTGGCCTCGCCCGGCGGGGCGAGCGTCCATGTCCGCGAGGTCGCGGTGCTCGACGCGCCGTATCTGTTTCGCGACGAAGAGCACTGGCGCAAGGTTGTCTACGGCGACGTCGGCCGGCGCTGGGAGCAGCAGGCGCAGACCCAGGCCAATGTCCTGATCGTCGGCTGGTTCCCGCGCGGCAAGCGCCACGTGATCTCGCGCACCCGCGCCTACAACACGATCGCGGAGATCCGCGGTCAGAAGATCCGGGTTGCCGACCTGCCGCTATATCCGACGGTCTTCCGTGCCTTCGGTGCCGTGCCGACGCCGATTGCGTTCGCGGAGATGTACTCGGCGCTCGAATCCGGTGTCGTTGACGGCGCCGACGCGCCGCTCGACTCGATCCCGGCGATGCGCCTCAACGAGGTCGCGCGATTCTTGACCTTGATCGAGTGGTCGAACGCGGCGCCTGGCCCGGTGCTGATGAGCGCGGCCGCATGGGCGCGCGTTCCGGCGGCGGACCGCGACCGCTTCAAGGCGGCCATCCGCGAGGGTACCGAGATGATCGCGCGCGTCTTCGTCGAGCAGGAGGAGCAGCTCAAGCGTGACCTCGCGCAGCGCGGCATGACGGTCGTGACGCCGACCGACATGCCGGCGTGGCGGCAGGCCGCGGCGGAGCGCGCCATCCCGGACCTCGCGCGGGTGTGGGGCGGCGACGCCAATCTCTACGGCAGCATCGTCAACGTGCGCTGAGCACGGGCGATGCAACGGGTGAACCGCGCGGCGGCGCTGTTCGGGGCCGTCGAGGAGGGGCTGGCCATGCTCTTCCTCGTCGGCATCGCCGCGGTGATCAACCTCCAGGTCGTCAGCCGGTACGTCATGGATGATCCGTTCATCTGGCCGGAGGAGATTTCGCGCATCCTGATGGTATGGGGCGCGTGGTGGGGCGTCGCGGCGGTCACCCGCCGCGGCCTCCACATCCGATTCGACATGATGCTGGCGCATCTCGGCGCCGGCGCGGTCGCGGTCCTCGAAAGTGCGGTCGATCTGGCGTCCGGCGCCTTCTTCGTGTTTCTGGGCTATCAGGCGTATCGGCTGATCGGCGTCACGGCTGGCCTGGAAATGGCCGCGACCGAGCTGCCGACGTCGATCCTCGTCTGGCCGGTGCTGTTCGGCTCGGCGCTGGCCGCCGTCCACTCGGCCCTTCGCGTCATCACGCGGCACGCCGGCCCGCCGGCGGCGGCTGCATCATGACTGCCTATCTCGCCGGCCTTCTCGGCCTGCTCGCGCTCAGCGTGCCGATCGGCATGGCGATGGCGATCGTGGCCCTCGTCGGCGTCTGGTTCGCCGGCGTGCCGCCGACGATCATCGTCCAGCGCATGGCCTTCGGGCTCGACTCCTTCACGCTCGTCCAGATCCCCCTGTTCCTGCTGATGGGCAATCTGATGAACGTGTCGGGCGTGACGCACCGGATCTACGACCTCTGCAGCGCGCTCGTCGGCCACTGGAAGGCGGGCCTTGCCCAGGTCAACGTGCTCGGCTCGGTGGTGTTCTCCGGCCTTTCCGGCTCGGCGCTCGCCGACGCGGCCGGAATGGGCACGATCGAGATCAAGGCGATGGTCCGGCACGGCTACACGCCGGCCTTTTCGGCAGCGATCACCGCAGCCTCGGCGACGCTCGGGCCGATCATCCCGCCGAGCATCGCGGCGATCATCTACGCCTTCATCGCCAACGTGTCGGTCGGCCGTATCCTGATCTCCGGCGTGATCCCGGGAATCATGATGGCGGCGGCGCTGATGGCCACGATCCACGTACGCGCGCGCAGCCAGGACTACCCGCCGACCGCGCGCCCGCCGCTGCGCGAGCTCGGCGCGCGAACGTTCATCGCGCTGCCTGCGCTGCTCGCGCCGATCCTTCTGATGGGCGGGATGCGCACCGGCTGGTTCACGCCGACCGAAGTCGCGGCGGTCGCCGTCGTGTACGCGCTGGCGCTCGGCCTGCTCTATCGCGGCATGACCCTGCGCGACCTGATCGAATCGCTGCGCGAGACCGCGCTCAGCGCCGGCGCGATCATGATCATCGTCGCGGGCGCTTTCGCCTTCGCCTGGATCCTGGCGCAGCAGCAGGTGCCGCAGCGCCTGACCCAGGTCGTCGTCGGCGCCGCGCTCGAGCCCTGGCAGTTCCTCGTCGTCGTCAACGTCATCCTGCTGCTGCTCGGCATGGTGCTCGACACGACCGCCATCCTGCTGCTCGTGACGCCCGTCGTCGTGCCGGTGGCGCAAAGCCTGGGCATCGACCTGATCCATTTCGGCATGGTGATGATCGTCAATCTCTGCATCGGCCTGCTGACGCCGCCGGTCGGGATGGCGCTGTTCGTCGTGGCGCGGATCGCCGAGGTGCCGATGCAGGCGGTGGCGCGCGAGACGCTGCCCTATGTCGGCGCGCTGCTCGTGGTGCTCGTGCTGCTGATCTTCTTCCCGCAGCTCGTGCTGTTCCTGCCCAACGTGGTTTACGGAGACTGAGCGTGGATCGACGCGAGACCTTGCACGGCGGCGCGCAGCGCCAGCCGCTGCGCTGGCAGACCGAGGCGAAGACGCCGCTCGCCGGCCTGTCGTGGTACGCGGTCGCGCCGGGCGACGTCTGCACCTCGCATGTCCACACCGGCAAGGCGGAAACCTGGCTCATCGTCGCGGGAAACGGCCGGGCACGCATCGGCGCGCAGGAATTCGCGGTCGCGCCGGGCGACGCCATGGTGACGATGCCCGGCACGCCGCACGCGCTCCACAACACGGGCAACGAGCCGCTCGTCTTCGTCAACGTCGTGTCGATCGTCAACGACGACCGCGTCTCGACGACGGAGCTCGGCGGCTGAGCCATGGTGCAGATCCTCATCGTCGGCGGGGCCGGCTTCGTCGGCGCCCACGTGACCGAGCAGGCGGTCGCGGCCGGACACCGCGTGCGTCTGTTCGACACTCGCCCGCCGTCCGACGCGCTGCAGACGCTGACCGCCCGGGCGGAGTTCGTGACCGGCGACGTGCGCGATCGCGAGGCGCTCGCCACCGCAGCCGAGGGCTGCCCGGTCATCGTCAACTGTGCGGCCATCGTCGGACCGATCCGTTCGCGCGAGGCGCCCGAGGCGGCATTCGCGGTCAATGTCGGCGGCACGTTCAACGTGCTCGAACTCGCGCGCGGATCGGGCGCGCGCATCGTCAATCTCTCGACGGCGACGCTCTACGGCAACCGCCCGGAACTCGGCGTGCTGACCGAGGATTCGCCGCCCGATCCGGTCAGCCTCTACGACGCGACCAAGCTGATGGGCGAGACGCTGTGCGCGACCTATCGCAAGACCTATGGTGTCGTGGCGTGCTCGATCCGGACAGGCTTCGTCTATGGCATGGGCAGCGGCATCGGCCAGTATTTCGTGCCGGCGGCGCTTGCTGGGCAGCCCGTGACCGAGGAGGCGGGGATCGACCACCCCTGCGACTTCACCTATGTCGTCGACCTTGCCAGCGGCATCCTGCGTGCAGTCGAGGCTGAACGGCTGCCGCACTCCGTCTACAACGTCACCACCGGCGTGCTGCGCACCCGCGGCGAGTTCGCCGCGATCGTCCGGCGCGAACTGCCGCAGGCGGCGATTGCGCAAGGGCCGGGGCGGAACCCAAAGCTGCACATCCGCGGCCCGTGCGACGTCAGCCGCGCGGCCGCCGACCTCGGCTACCGGCCGCGCTTCACCCTGGAAACGGGCATTCCCGACTGGATCGCGAGGATGCGCGGTCGATGAAAGCGAGCGTGCCGCCGAATGCGCCGTGGTGGCGCCGGGACCGGATCATTGCTATTTCGATTGCAATGCCCGATCCGATTCTCGGCACCGGCGCAACACCGGTCAGGACGTTGACGTGAGCACGCCCGCGGACTCGATGCCGACGCTTGCACCGGCGTCCTATCGGACAAAGACCGAGATCGTCTATGCGCAGCTCCGCGAGCAGATCCTGAGCGGCAGCCTCGCGCCGGGCCAGCGAATCACCCTGGCGGCGTTGGCGAAGCAGCTCCAGGTCTCGGTGATGCCGATCCGCGAAGCAATCGCGCGGCTGGAGCAGGAAGGACTGATCACCCTCGCGCCGCACAAGGACACGCATGTCGCCGACCTGTCGGTGCAGGATGTCACGCAGCTCTTCGACATCCGCGGCGCGCTCGAGGCGCTGGCCGCGCGGCTGGCGGCGCAGAACGGCGCTTCCGCCTGCGCCGAGCGACTGGTCGAGGCGGAGCGCCGCATGCGTGCCGCCTACGAAGTGCGCGACTTCCAGTCGATGGCCGACGCCAACTGGGCGTTCCACCGCGCCATCCTGTCGGCGGCGGCAAACCCGCACCTCGCGCGGATGCTCGAGGACATCTGGGGCCGCTGCTTCCGCTTCCGCCTCGGCTACAAGCTGATCCCCGGGCGTGCCGAGTCGACCTTCGCCGAACACGCCGCGATCATCGCCGCGATGCGGGACGGCGACGCCGCCGCGGTCGAGGCGGCCGCGCAGCGCCATGTCGGCCAGGCGGCGCAGGATCTGCTGAAGATCCTCGATTCGGCCGGCCGCGTGGTGGACCGCTCATGAGCGGCGCCGCGCGGACCGTGCTGGTCACCGGGGCCGGCGGTGCGATCGGCGGGGCCGTCGTGCGCCGCCTTCGCGACGATGGCGTTGGCGTCATCGGGACCGATCGCGGCTCTGCGCCGGCCGGCCTGCCGGTTGCGCAGTGGATCGCGGCCGATCTGGCGACCGCGGCAGGGCGCGCGGCGGTCGCCGACCTCGGCGCTGCGACGCTCGATGGATTCGTCCATTGCGCCGGCGTCTTCCACACCGGCCGGCTCGCGGACATCACCGACGCCGACTGGGATCACGTCTTCGCCGTCAACGCCAAGGGGCCGCTGCTGCTGTTCCAGCGCGTCGTCGACCGCATGGCGCCGGGATCGGCTGCCGTGTTCGTGGCTTCGATCGCGGCGCTGCGCGGCACGCCCGACCATCTCCTCTATGCCGCCAGCAAGGCCGCGCTGCGCAGTCTCGCGGCCAGCCTCGCGCTCGGCCTCGCCGAGCGGCAGATCCGCGTGAACTGCCTGTGCCCGGGGCTGATCGACACGCCGATGACCGATGCCGCGAATGCCGCGCTCGCGCAATCGCGCGGCGTCGCGCCCGCCGTGGTCGCGGCGGAGCGCGCCGCCGCGATCCCGAGCCGCCGGGCCGGCACGTCGGAAGAGGTGGCCGGCGCGGTTTCCTTCCTGCTGTCGCGCGATGCCGCCTACATGACCGGCGCCACGCTCACGCTCGCCGGCGGCCTGCTCGCCGGCGCAGTCTAGGATCGCCGCATCCGCCGCGGGTCGAGCGCGGCGTTGAGGCCTTCGCCGAACATCGTGATGCCGAGAACGGTCAGCGCGATTGCCACGCCGGGCACCGCGGACACGTACCACGCGGTGCGCAGCAGGGCGCGCCCGCTCCCGATCATCGCGCCCCAGCTCACGCGGTTGGGATCACCGAGCCCGAGGAAGGCGAGCGCGCTCTCCACCAGGATCGCGATCGCCATCGTCAGCGTCGCGAGCGCGATCACCGGCGGCAGGGCATTGGGCAGGATGTGGCGGAACATGATCGCCCCATCGCGCATGCCGAGCGCGCGGCAGGCGCGCACGAAGTCGCGTTGGCCGAGGCTGAGGTACTCCGCGCGGACCAGCCGCGCCGACTGCGTCCACGTGCTCAGCGCCACGGCGATGATGCTGCTGGAGATCGACGGCCCCAGCACGGCGACCAGCGCCAGCGCAAGCACGAAGCTCGGCACGGTCTGAAAGGCTTCGACCACGCGCATCAGCGCCTCGTCGATCCAGCCGCGGTAGTAGCCGGCGGTCGCGCCGGCAAGGACGCCGATGCCGACCGCAAGCAGCGCAGCGAGCGCGCCGATCGCGAGCGAAACCTGTGCGCCGTGAAACACGCCGGCAGCGAGATCGCGACCGAGCCGGTCGGTTCCGAGCGGGTGGCGCCAGGTCTCGAACGGGGCGATGAGAGGCCGCCCGACCGAGTCGAGCGGATCGAGCGGGAAGAGCAGCGGCGCCGCGAGCGCCATCGCGACCACAATGGCGATGATCGCAAGCCCGGCCATCGCCATGCGATCAGCCCGCAGGGCCCGCCACACTCCGCGTTCGCGCTCGCCGGCGACGGTCACGGCGTCACCCTTCGCCAATGCGCGGATCGATCCACGCATAGGCGACGTCGACCAGGAAATTGACCGCGATGACGACCAGCGCGCTGACGTATACGATGCCGAGCAGCGTGTTGACGTCGCGCTGCATCACCGCGTCGAAGGCGAGGCGGCCGACGCCGGGCACCGAGAACATGCTTTCTACGACGACGCTGCCGCCGAGCGCGGTCGCGGCGTGGAGCCCGAGCATTGTCGCCAAGGGCAGCATGGCGTGTCGGGCGACGTGGCGGAACGCGACCTGGCGCTCGCTCAGGCCCTTGGCGCGCGCGGTTCGTACGAAGTCCTGGGTGAAGACCTCGATCATCGCGGCACGCATCACGCGCATGTAGACGCCGACGAAGAACAGAGCCAGCGTCGCGACCGGCAGGACGAGGTGGCGTGCGACGTCGAGCCCGTGTGCGATACCAGCGAGGCCCGATCCCATCGTCGCGACGCCGCCGACCGGCAGCCATTGCAGCTTGACGGCGAAGAGGACGATCAGCATCAGCCCGATCCAGAAGCTCGGCAGGGCGTAGCAGACGAGGCCGAACGCCAGGATGGCGACGTCGCGCCGTCCACCCGCGCGCTGCGCGGCCAGTGCGCCCAGCGTGCCGCCGATCGCGAGCGCCACGCCCATCGCGGTTCCCATCAGCACGAGCGTGATCGGCAGGCGGTCGAACACCAGGGTCGCCACCCGCTCGCTGTAGAAGTACGAGAAGCCGAGATCGAAGCGCAGCGACTTCCAGAGAAAGAGCGCAAGCTGCACGGGCCAGGGCTGGTCGAGCCCATATTCCGCGCGCAGCGCCGCGGCCGTCGCCGGATCGCCGCCGCCCTGCGAGATCATCAGCGTGTCGACCACGTCGCCGGGCGCGAGCCGGATCAGCAGGAAGTTTCCGGTGAGCACGATCAGCAGCGTCGGAACCGCCTGCGCCAGCCTCCGGCGCAGCAGCGTCGCGACGCGGTTCATGCCGGCGTGCGCCGTGCGGTCGCGGTCAGCTTGCGAAGGCGAGGTCCGCCCATGAAGACATGGCCCAGCGCGGATTGTTGTGATGATTGACCAGCCGCCGGCTGACGACCGAAACGAACGCGTGCTCGACCGCCGGCAGCAGCGGGATGTCCTCCTGCGCGATGCGCTGGAAGCGGTGGTAGAGCTCAACGCGCTTGGCCGGGTCGATTTCGTTGGCCGCCTCGCGGATCACGGCATCCATCGCCGGGTTGGCGTAGCCGTACTGGTTGCTCCACGGGACCCCGGGCGGCGTCCCGGTGGCGTAGAGCACCGTCGTCGAGATCGCAGGGTCGTTGCGGTAGGCGTGCGTCCCTGTCGTGATGTCGAAGGCATGGTCGCGATAGACGACGTTGAGATGCGCGCCCGGGTCGAAGACCTGCATCTGCGCGTCGATGCCGACGCGGCGGAGGGCCTGGGCGAGGTAGTCGCCCATCAGCCGCGTATACTCGAACCAGGGTGCCGGGCGCAGGCGCAGCGAGAACCGTGTCCCGTTGGCGCCACGCGGGAAGCCGGCCTCGTCGAGCATGCGGTTGGCGCGCGCGGCGTCGTAGGGATAGCGCGGAACGTCGGGCGTGTAGAAGGCGGAGGAGGTCGACGGCACCGGGCCGGTGCCAGCCTTGGCGTAGCCTTCGAAAACGTTGTCGACGACGAAACCGATGTCGACAGCGTGCGCGATCGCCTTGCGAACCTCGAGCTTCTGGAGCTGGGGCGTGCGCAGGTTGAATTCGATCGTTGCGTGGTTGATCGCGCCTTCGTATCCGCGCGCGACGACTTCGAGCGTCGGCAACCGGCCGAGCCGCGCGATGTCCGGCAGCGGCACCGACGTGAAGCAGGAGAGGTCGAGTTCCCCGGCCTCGTGCGCGGCGGCGATCGCCGCCTTGTCCGGCATCGCGCGGAAGAGGATCTGGTCGAGGAAGGGCTGCGTGCGATCCCAGTAGTCGGGATTGCGGTCGAGGCGAACATATTCGCCGCGGCGGTTTTCGGTCAGCTTGAACGGCCCGGTGCCGACCGGCATCGCATTGCGCGGATTGTTGCGGATGTCGGTGCCGGCATAGAGATGGCGCGGCAACACGGTCGTCAGCGCCGGGATCGCGTTGAGGACGAGCTGAAGCGGGATGGGCGCATCGAAGCGGAAGATCGCCGTATGGGCATCGGGCGTTTCGACCGCCGAGAGATCCTTGAAGACGGCGCGGCCGAAATTCTGCAGCGCCTTCCAGACCTCCATGGCGGAGAACTGCACGTCGGCCGAGGTGAAGTCGCGGCCGTCATGCCACTTCACGCCCTGGCGCAGGCGGAAAGTGATCGTCTTGCCGTCGCGGGCGGCATCCCAGCCCGTCGCCAGCAGCGGCCGCACGCCGCCCGCCAGTCCATCCATCTCGGCAAGCGGCTCGAGCACTTTGCTGGCGACAAGATACACCGCATTCGACGCGACCAGCGCCGCGTTGAGATTCGGCTGCTCGGTGTTGTAGGCGACGCGCAGGACTCCGCCGCGCCGCGGCGCCGGCTGGGCGCGCGCCGGTCCGGCGGCAGCCAGAGCACCGAGCGCCGCAGCGCCCGCCAAAAGGTCGCGCCGGCCGATCCCCGGCCCCGGCCCCCGATGCATCATGTGGTCCTCCTCATTGCCAGGCTCGTCCCGTGCCTGTCGCGGCGGCGGCTTTCGGCAGTCAGCTTACACGGCGCGGCCGGGCGGGCAAGCACGGCGCCGCCGCGGCGGTATGGCGCTGGCGCCGCGGCACGGCGTAGGTCAGACTGAATCACTTCTCAGCAGCCTGGATGACCATCGACGATGACTGCGTTGCACGACCTTTCCGCCGTCGCCCTGATCGACGGCTATCGCAAGAAGTCGTTCTCTCCGACCGACGTGATGCGCGCGGTGATCGGCCATGTCGCGTCATGGGAACCGAAGCTCAAGGCGCTCTATGCCTACGATCCCGACGCGGCCTTGCGCGCCGCCGCGCAGGCATCCGCGCGTTGGGCACGCGGCACGCCGGTCGGCCCGCTCGACGGCGTGCCCGTCACGATCAAGGAGAACATCGCCACCAAGGGAACGCCGATCCCGCTCGGGACGGCGGCGACGATGCCTACTCCGGCGGCCGACGATGCGCCGCCCGCGGCGCGCCTGCGTGAAGCGGGTGCGATCTGCTTCGCCAAGACGACGATGCCCGATTACGGCATGCTGTCGTCCGGGCTGTCGAGCTTCCATCCGCTCACGCGCAATCCCTGGGACCTCTCCAAGAATCCGGGCGGCTCGAGCGCCGGCGCCGGTGCGGCCGCCGCGGCGGGCTACGGTCCGCTGCATCTCGGAACCGATATCGGCGGTTCGGTGCGTCTGCCCGCCGGCTGGTGCGGCATCTTCACGCTCAAGCCCAGTCTCGGCCGCATCCCGATCGACCCGCCCTATCCCGCGCGCGTGGCCGGCCCGATGACACGCGGCGTCGCCGACAGCGCGCTGATGATGGCGGTGCTTTCGGACCCGGACCGGCGCGACCACATGAGCCTGCCGCCAGCGGACATCGCCTGGCACGCGCTCGAAGACTTCAGCCCGCGTGGCCTGCGCATCGGCCTGATGCTCGATCCCGGCATCGGCCTGCCCGTCGATCCGGACGTCTCTGCTGCCGTGGCCGCCGCAGCAGACGCGTTCGCGAGCCTCGGCGCCGAAATCCGGCCGATCGCGCCGGTCGTGACCCGTGCGATGCTCGACGGGCTCGACGATTTCTGGCGCGCACGGTCGTGGGACGACATCTCCAAGCTGCCGCCCGAGCGGCGCGCGAAGATCCTTCCTTATATCCTGCGCTGGGCCGAGCAGGGCGAGAGCCTGTCCGGCCTCGCGGTGGTCCGCGGCTTCAATCGCACGATCGAGATGCGCGCGGCGGCGGCGCGGGCTTGCCGCGACGTCGACTTCGTCCTGTCGCCGACCTCGCCGGTGCCGACCTACCCGGCCGAGTTCGCCTCGCCGATCAACGATCCGGTCAGGCCGTTCGAGCACATCGTGTTCACCGTGCTGTGGAGCATGTCGGAACAGCCGGCTGCATCGATCAACTGCGGCTACACCAAGGGCGGGCTGCCGATCGGGCTGCAGATCGCGGGCCAGCGCTTCGACGACATCGGCGTGCTGCGCATGTCGGCGCTCTACGAGCGCATTCGGCCCGCGCAGCGGCCGTGGCCGGCACCGACCGAGGCCTGAACGCGACCGTCAGAGCCGCGTGCCCGACGGGCCCGCGATCAGGAAGCCTCCGCCATTGGCATCGACACAGGCGCCGGAGACGAACGACGCCGCGTCGGAAAGCAGCCACAGAATGACGCGCGCCATCTCGCTCGCGGTGCCGACCCGGTTCATCGCCAAGGTCGCGGAGATGGCCGCCCTGATCTTGGGGTCGGCGAGACCGCCTGCCGTCATCGGCGTCTCCGCCGCGCCCGGACGCATGACATTTGCGCGGATGCCCTCGAGCGCCACTTCCTTCGCCAGACCGATGGTGAAGCTGTCGAGCGCGGCCTTGCTCGCGGCGTAGTGCGACTTGCCCGGCCGGCCGCCGATCGTCGCCGCGATCGACGAGACATTCACGATGGCGCCGCCGTTGCCGCCGTGTCGGGTCGACATGCGGCGGATCGCGGCGCCGCAGCACAGCATCGGGCCGACGACGTTGACGTCCAGGAGATGGCGCAGCGCGCCGGCGGTGAAGGCATCGGCGCGATGGACCCCGCCATCGATGCCGGCGCAGTTGACCAGGGCGGTGAGCGGACCCAGCTGTCCGTCGATGGCGGCGAACATCGGTTCGATCTGTTCCGGGTCGCCGACATCGGCCTTGACCGCCATCGCACGGCCGCCGGTCGCGTTGATCGCGCCAACCATCGCTTCGGCCTGCGCAGCGCGGCTGCGGTAGTTGATCGCGACCGCATAGCCGTCGGCTGCGGCCAGTTCGGCGACGGCCGCGCCGATGCCGCTGGCGCCGCCGGTGACGAGGAGGATCTTGCGCATTTCGAGTGGCTCCCAGGGGTCAAGCGAAGGCGAAGGCGAGCAGAAGCAGGGCGGTCAGGACGCGCGCGGCCACGTCCCATGACGGCGCATCGAGCCAGCGCTGCAGGCTGGTTGCAAGCAGGGTCAGCACCGCGACCCAGCTCGCAGCTCCAGCGATGACGGCGAAAGCGACCGTGAGGGCCGCGGTCGTACCGAGTCCCGCGAGCTCCGGCCGACCCATCACTCCGATCCAGAAGCCGAGATTCCATGGGCTGGTGAGCGCGAGCACGAAGCCGATCGCGAAGGCGTTGCGGGTCGAATCGAAGCGCGGGCCGGCGCCGGGCGGTGACGGCGCGCGCCAATGCCGGTATGCGCTCCACAGATAGTGGCCCGCCAGCAGGCAGAGCAGCGCGCGGCTGATCCACCAGAGCGCATCGATCATCGCCGGCAGCCTCGCCAGGGCACTTGCGCCCAGCGCGACGGCGAGCGCCCAGGCGGCGTCGCCTGCACAGGCGCCGAAGCCGATCGACGCGGCTGGCCAGAACCGGCCCGCGAGCGCCCGGCGGAGGATTTCGGCGTTGATGGGACCGGGGGGCCAGGCGACGGACCAGCCGAGGGCGAAGCCAATGGCGGCGAGGCCGAAATACGTGGAGGAGAACGACATCGCCTTCACCTAGCATCGCCACCGGGGGGCGCGCTACAAGGGGCGAAGACACCTCAATGCGGATGCCGCCCATGTACAAGCCCGATACGATCGCCGCGCAGGCGCTCGGCTGGATCGAACCGACCACGCGGGCGATCGTGCCGCCGATCCACACGGCAACGACGTTCGAGCGCGATCCCGACAATCAGTACCGATCCGGGCGCGTCTACGTCCGCGCCGACAATCCCGCCTTCGATCAGGCCGAGCAGGTCGTCACCGCGCTCGAGCACGGCACCGAGACGCTGCTCTTTGCCTCCGGCATGGCGGCTGCGACCGCGGTGTTCCAGGCGCTGGCACCGGGTGACCACGTCGTGGCGCCGAAGGTGATGTACTGGGCGCTGCGCAGCTGGCTTGCAGGCTATGCGGCCGAATGGGGCCTCAAGGTCGACTTCGTCGACGCCGACAATGTCGATGCGGTGCGGCGCGCTGTGCGGCCGGGCGAAACCAAGCTGGTCTGGCTCGAGACTCCGGCGAACCCGCTGTGGTGCATCAGCGACATAGCTGCCGCCGCCGACATCGCGCATCGCGCCGGCGCGCGGCTTGCGGTCGACTCGACCGTCGCGACTCCTATCCTGACGCGCCCGCTGACCCTCGGCGCCGACATCGTGATGCACGCGGCGACCAAGTATCTCAACGGCCACTCCGATGTCTGCGCCGGGACGCTCACCGTGGCGCGTCTGGACGGCTACTGGCAGCGCGTCAAGGCTGTGCGCAAGGGCAACGGCGCGATCCTCGGCTCGTTTGAGGCGTGGCTGCTGCTGCGCGGTCTGCGCACGCTGCCGCTGCGTGTGCGTGCGGCCTCGGCGGCGGCGATGCGGATCGCCGCGCATTTCCGCGGACACCGCCGCATTGCCGACGTCCTCTATCCCGGCCTCACCAACTTTCCGGGCCACGAGGTCGCGGCGCGGCAGATGGCCGGGGGCTTCGGCGGCATGATGTCGATCCGCGTCGCCGGCGGCGCTGCCGCCGCGATCGCCACCGCCGCGCAACTCAAGATCTGGAAGCGCGCGACCTCGCTCGGCGGGGTCGAGAGCCTGGTCGAACATCGCGCCAGCATCGAAGGGCCGGGGACGCCGGCGCCGGGCGACCTGCTGCGGCTCTCGGTCGGCATCGAAGACGCCGGCGACCTGATCGAGGATCTCGAGCTCGCGCTGGCGGGGGCGGGCGCCGGCGACTAGCGCGTTCGCAGGAAGAACGCGACCGTCATCGTCGCGGTGATCGCAAGGATGACGGCGCGCAGGACTCTTGCATCGAGGCGAAGCGTCAGATGCGCACCGGCGAAGCCGCCGAGCGTGCTCGCGGCCACCATCACGAGCGTCTCGCGCCACCACACCGCACCGAGCGCGATGAAGGCGGCGACGGCAACGGCGTTGGTGGCACTGACGATCAGCGTGCGCGCGGGCGTGATCGCCTTGAGATCGACGCCGTCGAGCAGATGCCACGCCGCCATCATCATGATGCCGACCGCGCCGCCGAAATAGCCGCCGTAGACCGCGAGCAGGAATTGGACGACCAGCACCGGGCGGCGGCCGATGCGCACCCGGCTTCGCAGCGCTGTACCGGCGTCGCGCCCGAAGGCGAAGGACAGCGTCGCCAGCAGCAGCAGCCAGGGGATGACGGCGTCGAAGGTCCGCTGCGGTGTTGCCAGGAGCAAGGCGGCGCCCGCGAGGCCGCCGGCAACGCTGACGGCGAGCAGGGAGCGCAGGCCGACGCCGCCGAAGCCCCTGAGGCCACGGCGGAAGGTCCAGCTGCTGGCGAGACTCCCGGGCAGAAGCGCGACCGTACTCGAAGCGTTCGCTTCGACCGAAGGCACGCCGGCCATGATGAGAGCCGGAAAGCTCACGAAAGAGCCGCCGCCGGCGACCGCGTTCATGACGCCGGCAGCGAATCCAGCAGCGAAGAGTAGGCAGATCGTCTGCACGCCGCCAGCTTGTGCAGCGGCGGCGGCCAGCACAATATGGACCTGCCGAAGTATGGTTTCGGATATTACGAAGGCTGAAGATGCCCGTGCATTTCGACCTCACCGACCTGAGGCTTGCCCTTGCCGTCGCCGAGGCGGGCAGCATCACCGGGGGCGCGCGGACCGCGCATCTTTCGCTCGCTTCGGCGAGCGCGCGTGTCGGGGGCCTGGAAAGCGCCTTTGGATTGCGGCTGTTTGCGCGTGGGCGGCGCGGCGTGCGGCCGACCGCGGCGGGGGAGGCGTTTGTCCACCACGCGCGCATCGTGATGTCGCAGGTCGAGCGGATGCGTGCGGAGCTTGCCGAGCACGGTCGCGGCCTTCGCGGTCACGTGCGCGTGCTGGCGAATACGGCGGCGCTGGCGGAGTTCCTCCCCGCTGCGCTCGCGCCGTTCCTCGGCGCGCACCGCGGCATCGACGTTGAGCTTGAAGAGCGGCCGAGCTACGCCATCGTCCAGGAGGTCGCCGCAGGGCGCGCCGAAGTTGGCATTGTCGCCGACACGACCGATCTGGCCGCACTCCAGCGATTTGCATTTGCGACCGATCAGCTCGTCGCTGTCGCGCCGCCGACGCATCGTCTGGCGCGCAGGCGTACGACGTCGTTCGCGTCCCTGATCGGCGAGCCGTTTGTCGGTCTCGATGAAGCCAGCGCCCTGCAGGACCATCTGGCGGCGCACGCGGCGCGCCTGGGGGGACGGCTTGCCTACCGCGCCCGGGTTCGCGGCTTCGATGCCGTGTGCCGGCTCGTCGAAGGCGGCATCGGCGTCGCGGTGGTGTCCGAGATCGCGGCACGGCGATGTCGGGCGACCATGGACATAAGGATCGTGCGTTTGACCGACGACTGGGCGCGGCGAACGCTGATGATCTGCGTCCGCGACCTGGCAACCCTGCCGCCGCCCGCCCGCCAGCTTGTCGATGCGCTGCGCCGCCCGGCCTGACCGGGCATGCGCTTCGAACGGCGGCGTGCGGCCGGACCGGCGCAGCCCGTGCCGCGCCGGCCGAACTTCACGTCAGACCTGTTGGATCGCCGACAGCAGCCAGGGGCCGCCGCGATCGCGGCGGAAGGTCCACACCTCGGTCGCCTCGCGGCGCGTGTCGCGGCTGCCGGCGACGACCTGGCCACCGTCGCGCCGCACGGTGTAGTCGAGCGCGCTCCAGCGCATTGCGACCGTCGCATACTGCGTGGCGCCTTCGGCCCACGCCTCGGCCAGATCACCCTGTTCGAGCTTGACGTCCTCGACCACATTGGCGACGCCGCGATCGGCGTCGTCGGCGAGCGCGGCGCGGAAATGGGCCTGCATCTCAGGCGTCAGGTGGGTCCGCAGAGCGGCCTCGTCGCCGCGGCCCCAAGCGCCCTGGATCGTGGCGAGCAGTCGCTCGAACGCACCGAAGTCCGCTTCGGTCAGTCCGACCGCGTCCTGGCCGGGACGCGATCCGCCGCCGAGGTCGGGCGGGCGCGTGTCGTGGACGCGTACCACGTCGCCATTGTCGCGCGCCATCGCGCCGGCTTCCGCCAACGCGTAGGCCGGCTGTGCCGGCGTGCGGCGACGCAACATCGCCATCGCGAACCAGACCACGCTGCCGATCAGGGCCAGCTGCAGCAGCAGTCCGAGCATCGCGGCGAAACCGAGATCGGCGCCGAACAGGCCGCTGCCGAACAGCATGCCGATCAGGCCGGCGCCGACGAGACCACCGATCAGGCCGGACATGAAGGGATTGCGCTGGAACCAGGATTGCTGCTGCGCCGGGCGCTGGATGGACGCGGCCGGCCGCTGCGTCCCGGGCAGCACCGCAGGCGCTGTGCTGCTCCGTTCGACCGGCCGCGCCTCGGGTGCGGTGCGCGTCGGCGGGGCACTTTGCTGCGTGCGGGCGCCCCGGCTGCCGGCACTTGCGCCCCCGCCTGCGCGTGCCTCCGCCAGCGCCGGCGCGAGCGCGATGATCGCTGCCGCGACCAGGCCGAAGAGACGAAGAACCTGCAATCTCGACACGCCTACCCTCCCACTCCGCCGGACACGGCGAGTTGAACTCGCCATTGCATATAGGTGCTTGCCCGGCGGAATGAAAGGTGGCTGCGCGAGGCGCGCGATCAGGGGTTGGGGACGCGGAACAGGCTGAAGTAGCGATGCATCCCCTCGATGTTCAGTTCGCGCATCTGCTGATAGCCCGCCCAGCCGGCATAGCGCTCCAGCCGGATCGACTGCTTGAGCTGATCGAGCGTCTGGCCGGCACGGATGCCGGCGATGACAGGATCGCGCACCGCCTCGAGATACTCCCGAAACTGCCGGACATGCTCCTTGCGGCCGAGCGGGCCGTGGCCGGGGGCGAGGATGTCGAAGTCCATCGCCTCGACCCGCCGCAGCGAGTCGAACCATTCCTCGACGTAGGTGTCCTGCAGATTGCGGAAGGCGAGGCTCTCGACCGGGATGAAGTCGACGGCGAAGAGCGCGCGCTCGGCCGGGAAGCGCATGACGATCGAGTTGTCCGAGTGGTTGCGGCCGGCGTAGACGAGCTCGACCACGGTGCCCCCGAGTTCGATCGTCATGGCGTCGCGGAAGGTGATCTGCGGCACCGCAGTCGGTCGCCGCTCGCCGACGATCTTCGCCTTCGCGTTCTCGTGTGCGACCACCACCGCGCCGTCGCCCAGCACCTCGCCGCCGCTGATGTGGTCGGCGTGGTCGTGGCTGTAGATCAGGTAGCGGATCGGCTGGTTGGGGAAGCGCTGCGCGAGCTGTTCCTTGAGCCAGCGCGACGCGTCGGCGTTGATCGGATCGGTTGCGATGATGCCGGCGCGCGTCACGGCGAACACGGAGAAATGGAAGTTGTTGCGGAAGCGCCAGAGATTCCCGGCGATCTGGCTGATCTCGCGAACCGGGGCCTGCGGCGCTTGAGCGACCGCCGGCGCCGGGCCGCCGGCCTGCGCGTAGGCCGGGTTGGTTCGCGCGGCCGCACCGACCGCGAGCGTCCCGGCGGCGAGGCCGACGCATTGCAGGAAACGGCGCCGGGCATGCGCCTCGGGTCCGAACACCGGATCGTCGTAGCCGCAGCATGAACAGGTTGGCGTGCGAGTCGTGTCTTGCATCATTGGCTCCCACCAGGATGTTGGTGAGGCAAAAATACCGTGTCGCCGCCGGTGCGGCACTTCACCCCTCCGCGAGCCCGCCAAGGTGGCGACAAGACCGTTGAATTGCCACGGCGATCCAGCGTACCTATAGCCGGTTAACGGCGTGAGGCGCGTCCCTGCGTTCGAGCCGGGAGGGCCTGGAAAACGCGGCGGATTATGCGTAGGGTCCGCGCGGGGGTCGGATCGGGAGGGGGCGGTCTCGGTCGCGTCAAGCGGCTGCCTCCTCGGGCCGGTGCTCGGCATCATCCGCGACTGATTAGGGATTTCGACACTCGATGCTTTCACGCCTGTTCGGCATGTGGTCGTCCGACCTCGCTATCGATCTGGGGACGGCCAATACGCTGGTCTATGTCAAAGGTCGCGGCATCGTGCTGAACGAGCCGTCGGTCGTCGCTGTCACCGAGAATCGGGGCCGCCGGCAGGTTGTTGCCGTGGGCGACGAAGCGAAGATGATGCTCGGGCGGACCCCCGGCAACATCAGCGCAATCCGACCGTTGCGCGACGGCGTGATCGCCGATTTCGAGGTCGCGGAGGAAATGATCAAGCATTTCATCCGCAAGGTTCACAACCGGCGTACCTTCGCAGCGCCGCAAGTCATCGTCTGCGTGCCCTCCGGTTCGACCGCGGTCGAACGGCGTGCGATCCAGGAGTCGGCGGAAAGCGCCGGCGCGCGCAAGGTCTTCCTGATCGAGGAGCCGATGGCCGCCGCGATCGGCGCCGGGCTGCCGGTGATGGAGCCGACAGGGTCGATGGTCGTCGACATCGGCGGCGGCACGACCGAGGTTGCCGTGCTCTCGCTGGGTGGCATCGTCTATTCGAAGTCGATCCGCGTCGGCGGCGACAAGATGGACGAGGCGATCATCGCCTATATCCGCCGCAATCATAACCTTCTCGTCGGCGAGGCATCGGCGGAGCGGATCAAGAAGGAGATCGGATCGGCCTGCCCGCCGGAAGACGGCGAGGGGCGCCTGATGGAGATCAAGGGCCGCGACTTGATGAATGGCGTGCCCAAGGAACTGTTGATCAGCGAGCGCCAGATCGCCGAGGGTTTGGCCGAGCCGGTGAGCGCCATCGTCGAGGCGGTAAAGGTGGCGCTCGAGCATACCGCGCCCGAACTTGCGTCGGACATCGTCGACAAGGGAATCGTGCTGACCGGCGGCGGGGCGCTGCTCGGCAACCTCGCATTCGTGCTGCGCCACGCGACCGGGCTGCCGGTTTCGGTCGCCGACGATCCGCTGACCTGCGTGGCGCTCGGCACCGGCAAGTCGCTCGAGGACATGAAGACGTTCAAGAACGTGCTGCTGTCGATGTACTGAGGGTGCCGGCTCCCTCCGATGAAAGCCGGTCCGGGTCGGAAAGAGGCTTGAGCGGATGAAGCGTCCGGGTGCGACCGCGCGACTGCCCCTGCCGTTCCGCGTCATCAACCAGCGGGTGGCGTTCCTCGGGCTATTCGCGGCCGCGATCGGCCTGATGATCTTCGGCAAGACCGAGACACCGGTCGTCGAGGCGATCCGCACCCGCGTGACCGATGCGTTCATCCCGGTGATCGAGGCGCTGGCGCGGCCGGCGAGCGCGGTGTCGTGGGTCAGCGACCGGCTGGCCTTGCTCGCCGCCAGCCATTCCGAGAATGCCCGACTGCGCGAGGAGAACCATCGGCTGCTCGAATGGGAGCAGCTGGCCCGCCGGCTCGAGGCCGAGAATCGCGTGCTGCGCGAGCTGCTCCGGTTCACGCCGGAGCAGACGGCCACCGGCACCTCGGCGCGGGTCATCGCCGATGCGGGCGGCTCCTACGCGCGCTCGGTCGTGATCGCCGCGGGCTCGCGCGACGGCGTCGCGCGCGGCCAGATCGCCGTCGCGGCGGAAGGGCTGGTCGGCCGGGTCGGCGACGTCGGCGAGCGCGGGTCGCGCGTGCTGCTGATCACCGACCTCAACAGCCAGGTGCCGGTCCTGATCGAAAGTTCGCGCCAGCGCGCGATCCTCGCCGGCGACAATTCGGAGCGGCCGCGGCTCGTGTTCTTCGGCGCCGGCACGCGGCCGCAGGTGGGAGACCGCGTGGTCACGTCCGGACACGGCGGCGTCTTTCCGCCCGGGTTGCCGGTCGGCACCATCCTCGGCGGCGGCGACGACCTCATCCGCGTCCAGCCCTTTGTCGATCTCGGGCGGCTCGAACAGCTGCGCGTGCTCGACTACGGCATCCAGGGGCTGCTGCCGACACCGGCTCCGCCGCCCGCGGGCGGGCCGCGACGGGGGCAGCGATGAGGCTGATCGTCAATCTCCGCCGCGCCGTCCGCCTGGCGCGGCTGGCCCTGCCGATCACGCTGGTCGGTTTCCTGGTCGTCTTCAGCGTCGTGCCGCTGCGGCTGCCGCACTACACCGCGGTGGCGCCGAACTGGGTGCTCGCGGCGACCTTCTTCTTCGCCACCCGCCGCGACGACCTCGTGCCCGCCTGGGCCGCCTTCCTGCTCGGCCTCCTGTTCGACGTGCTTGCCGGCGGGCCGCTGGGGCTCTCCGCGCTCGTCCTGCTGCTGGTGCGCGAAGCGGGCTCGTTCCTGGCCGAGCCGCTGCGCGGCCGGCCGTTCCTGTTCGAATGGATGTGCTTCGGCATCACCGCGCTGGCGGCACAGCTCCTCGGCGTGCTGCTGGCGACCGCGCTGGCCGGTGCGCTCGTCGCCCTGCCCACGGTCGTGCTGCAGCTCATGTTGACGGTCCTCGTCTATCCGGCGATGGTGCTGGCGCTCGGGCTGATCGCCCGGCTGCTGCTGGAGGGCGTCTGATGGCGGGCCCCGGTCTGCGCGCTCAGGTCTTCTCGCGCCGCGTCGCGCTGATCGCCGGCGGCGAGCTGACCTTGCTCGGCATGCTGATCGGCCGGCTCTACCAGCTCCAGGTGATCGACCGCGAGCGCTACGCGACCCTGGCCGAAGACAACCGGGTGGCGATGCGGCTGCTGGCGCCGCCGCGCGGACGCATCCTCGACCGCTATGGCGTGCCGCTCGCCCTCAATCGCCAGAACTACAGGCTCGTCGTGACCGCGGAGCAGACCGGCAGCGTCGCCGCGACGCTCGATGCGCTGGCCGCGATCGTGACGCTGACCGACGCCGATCGGCGGCGGGTGACGCGCGAGGTTTCGCGCCGCCGGCGCTTCGTCCCCGTGACCGTGCGCGAGGATCTGTCGTGGGACGAGGTTGCGCGCGTCGCGGTCAATGCGCCGGACCTGCCCGGCGTCGCGATCGAGGTTGGGACCTCGCGTGAATACTCCTATGGCGAGGAGTTCGCGCATGTCCTCGGTTACGTGGCGCCGCCGGCGGAGAGCGATCTGACCGGCGATCCGATGCTCGAGCTGCCGGACATGCGAATCGGGCGCAACGGCGTCGAGCGCGTGTACGACGTCGCCCTGCGCGGGCGCGCCGGTACGAGCCAGTTCGAGGTCAACGCCGTCGGCCGGCCGATCCGCGAGCTTGCCCGGATCGAAGGCGATCCCGGCCTCGACGTCGTGCTGACCCTCGATGCCGAATTGCAGCGCGTCGCAGCCCAGGCGCTGGCGCGCGAGCAGAGCGGATCGGTCGTGGTCATCGACGTCACCAACGGCGACGTGCTTGCCCTCGTATCGTATCCCAGTTTCCGGCCCGGCGACTTCGAGCGCGGGATCGCCGCGTCGACGTGGCGGCAGCTGACCTCCGACATCCGCAATCCGCTCATCAACAAGGCGGTGTCCGGCCAGTACAGCCCGGGGTCGACCTTCAAGATGATGGTCGCGCTCGCCGCGCTCGATTCCGGCGCGGTCACGCCGGAGACGCGGGTCGGCTGCCCGGGGCATCTCGATTTCGGCGACAACCGGTTCCATTGCTGGAAGCCGAGCGGCCACGGCCCGATGGATATGGTCGATGCGATTACCCAGTCCTGCGACGTCTATTTCTACGAGGTGGCGCGACGGACCGGAGCCGACAAGATCGCGGCGATGGCGCGCCGCTTCGGCTTCGGCGAGACCCAGCTGTCGCAGGAATTGCCGGGCGAGCGCGCCGGCCTCGTGCCGAGCACCGAATGGAAGCTCAGGACCTACGGCGAACAGTGGGCGCAGGGCGAGACGCTGATCTTCGGCATCGGCCAGGGCTACATCCTCGCGACGCCGCTGCAGCTTGCGGTGATGACGGCACGGCTCGTCAATGGCGGGATCGCGGTAAAGCCGCATCTCACGCGCGATCGGATCGTCGAACGGCGGGCCGACCTGCGGTCGGCGGATGTCTTTCCGGCGATGAACATTCCGCGGCGGCATATGCAGGTGGTCCTGCGCGGCATGGACCAGGTGGTCAACGGGGAGCGCGGCACCGGCTATCGTTCGCGCATCGTCGAGCCCGGCATGTCGATGGGCGGCAAGAGCGGCACTGCCCAGGTACGCCGCATCTCGATGCAGGAACGCCTCACCGGCCGCCGCCGGCAGGAGGACCTGCCGTGGGAGCATCGTCACCACGCGCTCTTCGTCGCCTATGCGCCGATCGAGCAGCCGCGCTATGCCTGCGCCGTCGTCGTCGAGCACGGGATCGGCGGCTCCGCCACCGCGGCGCCGATCTGCAAGGAGGTTCTGACCGAGGCGCAGCGCCGCCTGCGCCAGCGCCCGACGGCGCCGCAGCGCATGGCGGAGCGATAGGAGCGGGCGATGCGCATGCTCCGCAGCCTCGTCTTCGGGCCAACCGGCTCGATCTCGATCGGCAAGAAGTTCACCCAGATCAACTGGAGCCTGATCTTCCTGATCTCGCTGGTCAGTTCGATCGGGTTCGCAACCCTCTATTCGGCCGCCGGCGGCAACCTCGACCCTTGGGCCGGCCGGCAAATGACGCGCTTTGCGATCGGCATGGTGATGCTCGTGTGCATCGCGCTGATCGATCTGCGCTTCTGGTTCAAGGTCGCCTATCCGTTCTACGGCTTCGCGTTCCTCCTGCTCGTCGCGGTGGAGATCGCCGGCGACATCGGCATGGGCGCGCAGCGCTGGCTCGATCTCGGCTTCATCCAGCTGCAGCCGTCGGAACTGATGAAGGTGGCGCTGGTGCTGGTGCTGGCCCGCTACTTCCATGGCCTGAGCTACGCGGAGATCGGCCAGCCGACCCGCCTGATCTGGCCGGCCCTGCTGGTACTGGTGCCGGCGGCCCTCGTGGCCAAGCAGCCCGACCTGGGCTCGGCGATCCTGCTCGGCCTGACGGGTGCCGTGATTTTCCTCGCCGCGGGGGTGAGGATCTGGAAGTTCATCCTCGTCGGCGGCGCCCTCGCGGCCGTCATTCCCGTCGCCTGGCGCTTTCTGCGCGAGTATCAGCGCCAGCGCGTGCTGACCTTCCTCAATCCCGAGAACGACCCGCTGGGCGCCGGCTACCACATCATCCAGTCCCGCATCGCGCTCGGCTCGGGCGGCATCTGGGGCAAGGGCTATCTGCAGGGCACTCAGGCCTATCTGCAGTTTCTGCCGGAGCGCCAGACCGATTTCATTTTTCCGATGTTCGCCGAGGAGTTCGGGATGGCCGGTGCGCTCATTCTGATCGGACTCTACGCGCTGATCATCATCTACGGGCTGGCGATCGCGCTGCGCGCGCAGACTCAGTTCGGGCGGCTCACCGCGGTCGGCCTGATCGGCATCTTCTTCATCTACGCCTTCGTCAACATGGCGATGGTGCAGGGGCTGATGCCGGTGGTCGGCATCCCGCTGCCGTTCATGTCCTATGGCGGCACGGCGATGATGTCGCTGCTGATCAGCTTCGGCATCCTCATCAGCGTCTACGTCCACCGTGACGTGCGGGTCGGCCGCCGCGCCATCGACGACGACTGACCCCC
>JAEUKZ010000287.1 GCA_016793045.1 Alphaproteobacteria bacterium | reverse complement strand
CGGCGAGGCGGGCTGCGCCGGCGCGCTCACCGCCGTCATGAACGCGGTGGTCGACGCGCTGGCGCCGCTCGGCGTGCGCCACATCGACATGCCGGCAACGCCTTTGCGCATCTGGGAAGCGATCGAGGCGGCGAAGGGCCGTCGCGCCTGACGATCGCCGGCCCCGCGCTCGCGGGTCGGCGTCAGGGCATCAGCCCGCCGCCGTTGATCATCAGCACCTGCCCGGTCATGTAGCGCGCGCCGCCGCCGAGCAGGAACAGGATCGGCCCGACGACGTCGTTCGCCACCGCGAGCCGGCCGAGCGGAATCGTCTTGAGATATGCCTCTCGATCGAGCTGCGTCGCGATCCCGGCGCGCCCGGTGCCGCCGCTGAGGAACTCGGTGTCGACCGCGCCCGGCGCGATGACGTTGGCGCGGATCGCGGGCGCATTCTCCAGAGCGATCGCCTTCGTGAGCGCGATCACGCCGGCCTTCGCCGCCGAATAGGGCGCATAACCCGGCAGCACCCGATAGGCGAGGCCCGACGCCGTGTGGACGATGGCGCCGCCGCCGGCCCGGCGCAGCAGCGGCAGCGCCGCGCGGGCGACGACGTGCGTCGTCTCCAGGCTGCCATCGACGATGCTGCGCCAGTCCCCGGCGGGGGTCTGGTCGAAGGGCCGGCGCATCATCATGAAGCCGGCGAGGTTGACCAGCGCGTCGAGCCCGCCCCACGCCCGATCGAGCGCGGCGAAGGCGGCGGCGACCTGATCCTCGCAGGTCGCATCGAGCGCATGCGCCGCGACACCCGCCGGCGCCGGATGCGCGGCGAGCGAGGCCGGCAGGTCGAGCACGGCGACGCGCAAGTCGGCCTTGAGCGCGGCAGAGACCAGTGCGCGGCCGATGCCGCCGCAGCCGCCGACGATCGCCAGCCGCGTGCCCGGCCGCGGCGCAAGATCGGCCGGATCGAAGGGTGGGTCGGCCTGGTCGCTCATCGGGGGTGCTCCGCGGCTGTCGTGGCGGTGGCGATGGATGGATCGGATACCTCGCGAACGCGGGAATCAAGGCCGCCCGCCGCCAGCGCCCTCACAAACGAAAGCGGCCGCCCGGCTGCCCGGACGGCCGCTCGCGAGACTCGACTTTCGCTCAGTTCGTCGGCACGCGGTTGCGCCATTCGCGCGAGTTGAACCAGAAGGCGTGGCGTTCCGCGAGGAAGGCCTGGTTGTCGCGGATCCAGGTGTTGAGGCGCTCGATCGTGGCGGTGTCGCCCTTGCGCACGGCAATCGCCTCTTCGGCGCGGGTCACGAAATCCTGGAACGGCATGTAGGCGACCTGCGGGTTGTCGAGCGCCAGGAAGCGCGGCCGCGGGAAGCTCGCCATCCACGCGTTGGCGCGCCCGTTGAGGACCTCCTGCGCCGCCTGCGCATCGTCGTCGAACTGGCGCACCGTGGCGCGCGGCAGGTTCTCGCTCAGGAAGGTGCAGGCGACGACGCCGCGACGGCACGCCACCGTCACGTTCGCCGCGTTGAGATCCTGCAGCGTGCGCAGATTGGGCGACAGGTTGCGGTTGGCGACGATCTCCTGGCCCGAATTGGCGTAGGGGATCGTGAAGTCGACCGTCTGCTGGCGCTGCGGCGTCACCGACATGCCGCTGATGATGACGTCGAAGCGGCCGGCGATGAGGGCCGGGATGATGCCGTCCCACGCCGTCGGGATGTGCTCGAGCTGGACGCCGAGATCCTGGGCGATCTTGCGCGCCACGTCGATCTCGAAGCCGATGAGCGTGCCGCCGGTGTCGCGCATCGCCCACGGCACGAACGTCGAGACGCCGACGCGCAGCGTGCCGCGCTGGCGGATCTGCTCGATCGCCGGCGCCTGCCCTTGCGCCGCCGCATCGCCCGTCGTCAGCGTCGCGCCGACGACCACAGCGAACAATGCCGATATCAGTCGCTTGAACATGGAACCTCCGTCACCTTGTTGCGGCCCCTCTCGGGCCGGCCCCGTCTCCCGCGATGATCTTACGGGCATCGCGGTCACCCGCCCGAGTCAATATTTCTTGCGCTTGAAGCGCAGCTCCAGCCGGCTGATCGCCACCGACAGCGAGATCGTCAGGACGAGGTAGATCGCCGCGGTGGTCAGCCAGATCTCGAAGCTCATGAACGTCTCGGAGATGACGTTGCGCGCCTCGTTGGTGAGATCGAAGATCGCGATCGTGCTGACGATCGCCGAGTGCTTGATCAGCGAGACGAACAGCCCCGCCATCGGCGGCAGCATCATCTGGATCGCCTGCGGCAGGACGACCAGGCGGTAGGTCTGCGCCTGGGTCAGGCCGAGCGAGCGCGCGGCGTCCCACTGGCTGCGATGCACCGCCTCGATGCCGGCGCGGATGATCTCCGCAGCGAAGGCGCCTTCGAACGCCGCGAGCGCGAGGATGCCGGTGAGCGTGCGGCCGAGGCCGAGGATCGGCGCCATCACGAAGTAGAAGAGATAGAGCTGCACCAGCAGCGGCGTGTTGCGGATGGCCTCGAGGTAGCAGCGCGCGAGGAAGCGCCCCGAGAGCGAGTTCGAGCGCCGCAGCAGGGTCGTCGTCAAGCCGAAGACGAGGGTGAGCACCATCGACCAGGCGCTGATCTCCAGCGTGACGAACAGGCCCTTGACCAGCGGTCCCCAGATGATCTCGCCGTCGATGATGCGGTAGAGATAGCGCGGCACGCGCTGCCACTGCCACGCATAGCCCATCGCCTGCGCGCCGCGCACGGTGAGCCAGATCAGCACGCCCGCGACGACGGCGAACTGCGCGACGTCCACCAGCGAGGCGCCGTGGCGGCGCAGCCAGCCCGGGCGGTTCGCGATGGCGGGGGCGCCCGCCATGTCAGCCCTGCACGCGCCGCTCGAGCCGCGCGAAGGCGAGCGAGCAGAGATAGCAGACCGAGAAATACATCGCCGCGACGACGATCCAGGTCTCGAACACGCGCTCCGTCGTCACCGCGATCTCGGTCGCGGTGAAGGTGAGCTCCTGGATCGAGATCAGCGAGACGATCGACGACGACTTGATGAGCGTGATGAACTGGCCCGCGAGCGGCGGCGCCACGCGGCGGATCGCCTGCGGCAGGATCACCTTGTGCAGCGTGCGGACATAGGACAGGCCGAGCGAGCGCGCCGCCTCCCACTGGCCCTTGTCGATCGACTGGACGCCGGCGCGAACGATCTCGGTCACGTAGGCGCCTTCGAAGAGCGCGAGGCAGATCAGCCCCGACACGAAGTTCTCGAGCAGGCGCGGGTCGGCGACGAAGACGCGAACGACGCTCGCCCCGCCCGGGCTCAGCGCCTGGGCGACGCGGTCGAGCCCGAGCAGCGGCGTGATCTGGCTGGAGATGAAGAAGTAGAAGATGAAGATGAACACGAGCGGCGGCATGTTGCGCACGAGCTCGACATAGGCGCGTCCGAGCAGCCGCGGCAGCAGCCGCCGGCTGGTGCGCATCAGGCCGAAGACGAGGCCGAGGATGGCGGCGAGGACGATACCGTAGAGCGACAGTCGTATCGTCGTCATGAAGCCGCCGAGCAGCAGGCCGGGCGAGCCGTCGGGCTGGACGATGTACGGCCACAGCCGCGACCAGTTCCAGCGATAGTAGAGCACCGAGTCGACGCGGTAGACGATGAACGCGCCGAACGCGACGACGCCCGCCAGGATCACGGCGTCGAGCCAGCCGAAGCGCGGCCGGTCAGCGCGTGCGGCTGGCGATCCAGGCATCGACGTCTCGCTGATACGGTTCGAGAACCGCGGCGAAGCCCGGCTCGGCCGCCACCGCCTCGCGCCAGCGCGCAAGGCGCGGACCGAACGGCGCGGCAAAGCGGAGTGCCGGGGCGATCCGCTCGATGATCGCCAGGGTCGCCGGATAGGCGCAGTCGGCCAGGCTCGGCCTCGCGCCGACAACGAAGGGCCCGTGCGGGTCGAGGAACCCCTCGAGCAGGGCGAGCTTGTCGGCGATCTGCGCGCCGCGCGCCTGAACCGCGTCATCGTTGCGCGTCGCCGGCGGCAGTTCGTTGAACAGTGCGCGCACCGGCGGTTCGAGATGCAGGTCATGGAAGCGGCCGAGGAAGCGCATCCAGGCGCGCCGCTGCAGGTCCGCCGGACGCAACGACGGCTCGGGGAAGCGATCCTCGAGATACTCGATGATGGCGTCGCTCTCGCTCAGCACGAAGTCGCCGTCCACCAGCGCCGGCACGGTGCGCATCTTCACGATCGCGGCGTAGGCCGCGCTGCGATAGGAGCCGCCCGGCGGATCGCAGAGCTGGAGCGCGATGCCCTTC
>JAEUKZ010000237.1 GCA_016793045.1 Alphaproteobacteria bacterium | reverse complement strand
CGGCCCGTCGGAATTCGAGCTGGCGCCGCCCGGCTTCGCCCTCCACCACTGGTCGGCCGAGGACGGCATGCGCAGCCACGTCGTCTCCGTCGGCACGCATCCCGGCCCCTATTTCTTCAACGAGGCGCAGAACCGCGCCGCCGGGCGCATCTGAGAGCGCGATGCCGGACGCCGCCTTCATCGTCGCGGCTCCGGATGCGCGCGGTCCCACGCGCTACGCGATCCTGCCGAGCCCGATCGGCGATCTGCTGTTCACCGCGGATGCCGCCGGCCTCACCGGGCTCTACATGACGCCGCACAAGGACCGGCCGGCGAAGACCGCCGCCTGGGTCCGCGACGAGCGCGCGCTCGCCCCGGCGGCGTCGCAGATGAAGGCGTATTTCGCCGGCGAGCTCACCGCGTTCCACTTGAAGCTGGCGCCGGTCGGGACCGACTTCCAGCTCCGCGTCTGGCGTGCCCTGCTCGACATCCCCTATGGCGAGACGACGACCTACGGCGCCCTGGCAAGGCGCCTCGGCAACGCCAACGCGTCGCGCGCGGTCGGCCTCGCCAACGGCCAGAACCCGATCTCGATCGTCGTGCCGTGCCATCGCGTCGTCGGGTCCGACGGCTCGCTCACCGGCTACGGCGGCGGCCTCGACCGCAAGCGCTTCCTGCTCGAACACGAGGCGAAGAACGCGTTCCGCCTGCGGCCGTGATGGCCTGAAATGCGCGCTGGCGCAGCGGCGAGCCCCCCGGCTCGCCCGGGCCGGCCGGGAACCCGGCCCCTACGAGATCCGCGCTACCCCAGCCGCTTCCGGAACAGCCACGTCGCGAAGGCCATCGTCGCCACGCCGATCACCGCCATCGGCCAGAGCTGCGGCCAGGCGAGTTCGAGCGGCAGCGCCTCGAGGAAGATGCCGCGCGACAGCACCAGCATGTAGCGGTTGGGCGTCAACAGGCTCAGCCATTGGCACCACTCCGGCATGTTGGCGATCGGCGTCGCATAGCCCGACAGGATGATCGCCGGGGTGAGATAGAGGAACACGCCGAGGATCGCCTGCTGCTGCGTCTGCGACACCGACGACACCGCCAGCCCGATGCCGACGCCGGAGAGCAGGAAGACGATCAGCGAGCCGTAGAGCAGCAGCAGGCTGCCGGTGAACGGCACCTCGAACCAGAACACCGCCGCGGCGAGCATCAGATGCGCTTCGCCGAAGCCGATCACGACCGGCGGGATGGTCTTGCCGACCAGGATCTCGGTCGGCCGCAGCGGCGTGACCAGAAGCTGGTCGAACGTTCCGAGCTCGCGTTCGCGCGCGACCGAAAGCGCCGTCACCATCATCGTCATCGAGAAGGTGAGCATCGCCACCAGGCCCGGCAGGATGTACCACTGGCTTTCGAGATTGGGATTGAACCAGGCGCGCGTCACCAGCGCGACGCCGCCGCCGGTCCCGACGCGCTCGCGCGCGAACGCCTCGACGATCCGCCCGGCATAGCCGTTGACGATCTGCGCGGTGTTCGATCGCCGCCCGTCGATCAGGATCTGGACGCGCGCCGGGCGCCCGGCGAGCAGGTCGGCCGCGAAACGCGGCCCGATATGGAGCACCGCCACCACGCGCTCGGCCGCGATCGCCGCCGAGGCCGCTTGGGGATTGTCGATCGTCTCGATGCGGCGGAAGGCGTCCGAGATCTCGAAGCGCTCGACCAGCGCGCGCGAATGGACCGAGCGGTCCTCGTCCCAGATGCCGAGCCGCGCCTGGCTGACGTCGAAATTGGCGGCGTAGGCGAAGATGATCACCTGGATGAGCGGCGGAAGGACCAGGACGCCGCGCACCTTCGGGTCCTTCCACAGGCTGCGGAACTCCTTGACGACCAAGGCGCGGATGCGGCCCCACATCTCAGTCGAGCCTCCCGCGCGAGCGCCACAGCGTCAGCACGAAGAAGAAGACCGCGAAGCCCGCGAGCGCGGCGAGATTGGGCAGCAGCACCGCCCACACGTTCCCGGCGAGGAAGATCGTCTGCAGCGCGTCGACGAAATAGCGCGCCGCGACGATGTGGGTGATCGCCTGGATCGGCGCCGGCATCGTGCCGATGTCGAAGAGGAAGCCCGAGAGCATGAGCGCCGGCATGTATGTGGTGACGAAGGCCGCCTGTGCGGCGACGAACTGGTTGCGCGCGACCGTGGAGATGAGCAGCCCCATCCCCAGCGCGGCGATCAGGAAGGTCATCGCGATCACCGTCAGCATCGCGAAGGACCCGCGGAACGGCACGCCGAACAGGAAGATCGCGAGCCCCACCGAGACCGCCATGCCGCCCATGCCCAGGGTGAAATAGGACAAGAGCTTCGCGAGCATGATCTCCGTCATCGACGCCGGCGTGACCATCAGCGCCTCCATCGTGCCGCGCTCCCATTCGCGCGACACGACCATGGCGGTGAGCAGCGCGCCGATCAGCGTCATCACCATCGCGATCAGTCCCGGCACGATGAAGTTGGCGCTGCGCAGCTCGGCGTTGAACCAGTAGCGGTGGTCGAGCGCGATAGGCGCGGCGATCGGGCTGCGCCGCTCGCCCGCGGTCGAGCCGACCCAGGTCACGACCGCGCCCTCGACATATCCCTGGAGGATGCGCGCCGAGTTGGCGTCGACGCCGTTGACCACGAGCTGGATCGGCGCCGGACGCGCGAGCCCGCCCGCATTGCGCGAGAAGTCCTCGCGCAGGACGATGAACCCGTCGACCCGGCGGCGGCGCAGCGCATCCTCGGCCTCGCGCACGTCGGCGAAGGCGATCGGCTTGAGGAAGGGCGAGTTCGACAGCGCGGTGAACAGGCCCGCGGTGTCGGCGGTGGGACGCGCGACCACCACGCCCACCGGCACGTCGCGCGGATCGAGCGAAATGCCGTAGCCGTGCAGCAGGATCAGCACGATCGGCATGATCAGCGCGATGATGATCGACGACGGGTCGCGCAGGATCTGCAGCCCCTCCTTGCGCACCAGCCCGCGCAGCCGCATGAACGAGATCAGGCGGCCGCTCACGGCGGATGCTCCCGGTCGTAGTCGGCGACGAGGTGGACGAACGCGTCGTCGAGGGTCGGGTCGGGCAAGGCGGCGCTCGCGGCGCGCCGCTTGAGCCCATCGGGTGTGCCCATCGCGATGGTGCGCCCGCGGTAGATCAGGCACAGCCGGTCGCAATACTCGGCCTCCTCCATGAAGTGCGACGTCACCAGCACGGTGACGCCGTGGTCGGCGAGCAGCCCGATCTGCGACCAGAATTCGCGGCGCGACAGCGGATCGACGCCGGAGGTGGGTTCGTCGAGGAACAGGATCTCGGGTTCGTGGATCAGCGCGCAGCCGAGCGCCAGGCGCTGCTTGTAGCCGAGCGGCAGCTCGCCGCTCAGTGCCGCCGCGACCGCACGCAGCCCGAATCCGTCGAGCACCCAGTCGATCCGCGCGCCGAGCCGCGCCCCGCGAAGGTTGCAGGCGCCGCCGAAGAACTCGAGGTTTTCGCGCACCGAGAGGTCGCCGTAGAGCGAAAAGCGCTGCGCCATGTAGCCGAGCCGCTCGCGCGCCCGCGCCGGCGCGTGGCCGAGATCGACGCCCGCCACCCGCGCCGTACCGGACGACGGCGGCAGCAGGCCGCACAGCATCTTGAATGTCGTCGACTTGCCGGCGCCGTTGGGGCCGAGCAGACCGAACACCTCGCCGCGGGCGACGCTGAAGCTGATGCCGTCGACCGCGCGGAAGCTGCCGAAGTCGCGCACGAGCGCCCGCGTCTCGATCGCCGGACCGTCGGCCGCGGCGCGTGCCGCGAGCGTCGGGCGGGCGGACTCGCCCCGGGCGCGGACGTGGGCGAGCCGCGCGACGAACGCGTCCTCGAGCCGCGGGGCCACGCGTACGGCGCCCGCCGGCGCCGGCGCGCCCTCGGCGAGAACGATGCGCACCGCCGCACCCTGGATCTGCGCATCCACCACCGCCGGATCGCGCGCCAGCCGGCGCTGGAGGGCGCGGCGGCCCGACTCGGGGACCGCGACGGCATAGCTGCGCCCGTCCATGCGCGCGGCGAATTCGGCCGGCCGGCCGGCGGCGAGCAGCGTTCCGCCGTCGATCAGCAGCACCTCGGCACAGCGCTCCGCCTCGTCGAGATAGGCGGTGCTCCACAGCACCGTGATCCCCTCGCCGACCAGGTTTTCGACGATCCGCCACAATTCGCGCCGCGACACCGGATCGACGCCGACGCTCGGTTCGTCGAGCAGCAGGAGGCGCGGTCGCGCCAGCAGCGCGCAGGCGAGACCGAGCTTCTGCTTCATGCCGCCCGAGAGCTTGCCGGCGCGGCGGTCCTGGAACGGCGCGAGGCCGGTGAAGCGCAGCAGTTCGGCGAAGCGCTGCGCGCGCGCCGCCGCATCGATCCGGTGCAGGTCCGCATAGAGCGCGAGATTCTCGGCGGCGCTCAGCTCCTCATACAGGCCGAAGCGCTGCGGCATGTAGCCGATCTCGGCCTGGATCGCCTCCGCCTCGGCGACCGCATCGCGGCCGAGGACGCGGATCGAGCCGGCGTCGGGCAGCAGCAGCCCGGCGATGAGGCGCATGAGCGTCGTCTTGCCCGCGCCATCGGGGCCGACGATGCCGGTGATCCGGCCCGGCAGGATGCGCGCCGACAGGCCGTCGAGCGCGGTCGTGGTGCGGCCGCGCGCCAAGAAGCGCTTCACCAGCCCGTCGATGGCGACGATCGGCGCGGCCTCGTCCATCGCCGTGATCAGCGCTCGGCCGGCACCAGGACCGTCACCGGCATGCCCTGGCGCAGCGCCGGATCGGGGTCGCGGACGTTGATGCGCAGCCGATAGACGAGCTGCGTGCGCAGCTCCGGCGTCTCGACCGTGCGCGGCGTGAACTCGGCGGTCGGCGCGACGAAGCCGACCACGCCGGCATAGGGGCGGTCGGGCCGCGTATCGGTGACGACGCGCACCGCGAGCCCCGGCCGCACCCGGCCGAGCATCGGCTCGGGCACGTAGCTGCGCACCCAGACCTGGTCGGTCAGCGCCACGGTATAGACGGCGGATGTCGGCAGCACGACCGTGCCCGGCTCGACGATCCGCGTCAGCACGATGCCCGCGGTCGGCGCGGTCAGCCGCGTGCGCTCGAGATTGTGGCGCGCGATCGCCAGCGCCGCCTCGTCGGCCTGCAGCGTCGCCTGCGCCTGATCGAGGTCCTCGCGCCGCGGGCCCTGGATGGCGAGCGACAGCGTCTGTTCCGCGGCACCGACGCGGCCGCGCGCGATCTCGACCGCCGCGCGGGCATCATCGAAGGCCTGGCGCGCGACGATGTCGCGGGTGACGAGGTCCTGGCGGCGCTCGTACACGGCCTGGGCATTGACCAGCGCCGCGCGCTCGCTCGCGAGCTGCGCACGCGCGAGCTCGATCTCCTCCGGCCGGCTGCCGGCCTGGAGCCGCGTATAGGCGGCGCGGCTCGCGGCGACGCGCGCGCTCGCCAGCGCCACCGCATGGTCGTAGATGTCGGATTCGACGCGCGCCACCTCTTCGCCCGCGGCGACGGGGTCGCCCTCCTCCTTCGCCATCCGCGCCAGCCGGCCGGAGACGTTGAAGGCGAGATCGACCTGGCGGATGTCGACATTGCCGTAGAGCGTCAGCGAACCGTCGCCGGTGGCGGCGCGATCGATGACACGGGCATAGACGACTGCCGCCACGACGACCGCCGCGGCGACCGCCGCGGCAATTCGACGAACCTGCATGGTCTCACTTTCCGGAGATGGTTTCGTGCGTCTGCTAACAGGCTGGCACGGTTCGCCGGTTTGATCCAGGTCAACGCGGCGCGCGGCGCAGCGCCAGCAGCCAGGCGAGGCCGGCGAGCGCCAACACGATCTCGACGAAGACGACGCCGAGCTGCGGGCGGACCGCGCATTCGCCGCCAAGGCAGCGCAGCAGCGGGCCGGCGGGATTGCGGTCGTCCATCTCCGTGCCGTGGACGATCAGCGCCGGCAGCAGCTGGAACGCCGCGATGCCGGCGGCGAAGCGCAGCAATCCGCCGCGCTCGGCCGCAGGCCGCGGCGGCAGGCGCAGGGCGAACAGCGCGAGCCGGGCCATGAACAGCGTGAACACGGCGGCGACGGCGATCGCCGTGAACGTCGCCAGGATTTCGATTCCCGCGAGCCCGCCGCGCGCTTCCGCGGGAACCGCCAGCAGGTTCGCGACGTGATAGGTGAGCTGCGCGACGGCCACGAGGCCGAGCAGCGCGTGGACGAACCACAGCGCGACCATCGCCTTGGCGACGAGGCCGCGCGGACCGGGCTGGCGGACGAGGGTCGGGGCGGCGGCGGTATCGCGCCGCGCGCTCACGCCGTTTCCGTGAGATACGCCATCGCAGCGGCGACGCCGCCGGCCCGCGACGGCACCTTGGCGAGGGTCAGGCCCATCTCGACGCCGGCGAGCGTGCCCATCAGCATCAGGTCGTTGAAATCCCCCAGATGGCCGATGCGGAAGATGCGGCCCTTGACCTTGCCGAGCCCGGCGCCGAGCGACATGTCGAAATGGTCGAGGATCACCGCGCGCAGCGCGTCGGCATCGTGGCCATCGGGCATCACCACCGCAGTCAGCACGCCCGAATACTCGGCCGGATCGGCGGCGAGGATGTCGAGGCCCCAGGCGCGCACGGCGCGTCGCGTCGCCTCGCCATGGCGGGCGTGGCGGCGGAAGACCGCGTCGAGGCCCTCCTCCTCCAGCATCGCGATCGCTTCCGCGAGGCCGTAGAGCAGATTGGTTCCCGGCGTATACGGGAAGTAGCCGGTCGCGTTGGGACCGAGCATCGCCGCCCAGTCCCAGTAGGAGCGCGGCATCTTCGCGGTCTTGTGCGCGGCGAGCGCCCTGGCGCCGATCGCGTTGAACGACAGGCCGGGCGGCAGCATCAGCCCCTTCTGCGAACCCGCCACCGTCACGTCGACGCCCCATTCGTCGTGGCGGTAGTCGAGCGAGGCGAGCGAGGAGATGGTGTCGACCATCAGCAGCGCGTCGTGCCCGGCAGCGTCGATCGCCCTGCGGATCTCCGGCACGCGGCTGACCACGCCGGTCGAGGTCTCGTTGTGGACGACCGCGACCGCCTTGATCCGCCGCCCGGCATCGGCGCGCAGCCGCGCCGCGATCGCCTCGGGGTCGGCGCCGTGGCGCCAGTCGCCGGGAATGAACTCGACCTGGAGACCGAGCCGGCCGGCAAGCTCACGCCACAGAGTCGCGAACTGCCCCGTCTCCGCCATCAGCACCGCGTCGCCCGGCGACAGCGTATTGACCAGCGCCGCCTCCCACGCCCCGGTGCCCGACGCGGGATAGATGACGACGGCACCCGCGGTCTTGAAGATCCGCTTCATCCCGTCGAGCACGGCGCGGCCGAGCTGGCCGAACTCCGGCCCGCGGTGATCGATCGTCGGCCGGTCGATGGCGCGCAGGATGCGGTCGGGAACGTTGCTCGGCCCGGGGATCTGCAGGAAATGCCGGCCGGCGCGATGCCGGTTCGCCGCGGGCGCCATGGCGGGCCTCAGATCGCCCGCTTGTAGAACGCGCCGGCCTTCATGATCACCGAGAGATGCGCGCCCTGCTCGGTCAGCAGCTTGAGGTTCTTGAGCGGGTTGCCGTTGACGACCAGCAGGTCGGCGAACGCGCCCGGCGCGATGACGCCGAGCCGCCCGCTCATGTTCAGCAGCTCGGCATTCACCGTCGTCGCCGAGCGGATGATCTCCGCCGGCGTCTGCACCGCCGAGCGGATGATGAATTCGCGCGACTGGTGGCGGTGCATGGCGCCCAGCAGGTCGGTGCCGAAGCCGATCTTGGTGCCGGCGGACTTGAGGTGCTGGAGCGCGGTCAAGCCCGCCTTGCTGACGTCCTTGATCTTCGCGACGCTCGCCGGCGGCAGGCCGAGTCCGGCGGCCTCGTTCTCCAGCGCCTCGTAGGTCGCCAGCGTCGGCACGACGAAGACGCCGTGGCGCGCCGCGTGTTCGGCGACCGGAAAGTCGATCAGGTTGGCATGCTCGATCGAGCGCACGCCGAAATCGATGGCGCGCTTGATCGCCTCGGCCGTGTAGGCGTGCGCCATCACGTAGGTCTTCCAGTGCGCCGCCTCCTCGACGATGGCGCGCACCTCCTCCTCCGAATACTGCAGGTTCCATACCGGGTCCGAGGGCGAGGCGACGCCGCCCGAGGACATGATCTTGATCTGCTTGGCGCCCTTGCGCAGCTCGTCGCGCGCCGCGCGGCGCACTTCGGAGATGCCGTCGGCGATGCGGCCGAGCGTGGCGCCGCCCTGGCAACACGCGCAGGTGTCGAGATTGAGCGTCACCGGCCGCGCGTCGCCGTGGCCGCCGGTCTGCGACAGCGCCTTGCCGGAGATGAACATGCGCGGGCCCTTGATCAGCCCGCGGTCGACCGCGGCGGCGAGCCCGGCATCGGCGCCGCCGGCGTCGCGCACCGTGGTGAAGCCGCGCATCAGCATCGCCTCGAGGATGTCCTTCGCCTCGAGCGCGGTGAGCGATTCGGGCTGCTCGTTGAGCCGCCCGAGATTGACGATCGAGGCGATCGCGTGCATGTGCGCGTCGATCAGGCCGGGCATCAATGTGCGTCCGCGCACGTTGTAGACGTCCGCCTTCGCCACCTTGATCGGCTTGTTCGAGACTTCCCTGATCCGGTCGTCCTCGACCAGGACCTCCATGCCGTCGCGGCGCTCCGCGTGAATGCCATCGAGCAGCGCGCAGTTGGTGAAGCGGATCAGGGCCACGGGCGGTTCCTCGTGATGGTCAATGGACGCGCGACTGTAACCGGAATGCGCGCGCGGTCCAAGGCATCGGCGCGGCGCGTGGGGGGCCCGCGCTCAGCCCGGCGCAGCGAACGGTGCCGTCACGCGCGACAACGGACGGAAGTCGAGGCGGCGCGGTGCCTTCTCGCGGTCGAGAAAGAAGCTCGCGCCGCGAAGGATCGCCGTCACGGTCCCGTACTCGTCGAGCAGCGGCATCTCGATCGATTCGATCGTGACGCCGCGCTCGTCGCGCCAGACCATGCGGGCGCGGCGGCGATAGGGCCGGACCTCGCGCGTCACGATGGCGAGGCTGGCGTGGATTTCCTCCGCCGCGTCGCCGTACAGCGCCGCGTCGATGAACTGGCCCGAGGCATCGCGCCGCATCCAGTGGACGACCTCGCTGCCGATCCAGCGGTGGCGGAAGCGCAGCGGATCCTCGATCACGTCGATGAGATGGGCGATCGGCCGCAGCGCCGGGATTTCGGCGATGTCGCATTCGTCCTGGCGCGGCGCCAGGCGCGAGACACACTTGGCGGACCACCATCGGTAAAGCTCGGCCACCCGCCGGTCGCGGAATTCGTTCGGCATGCGCGTCCCTGTCGGGCCGCCGCGTTGGTCGCGGCGGCTGTCGGGGAGGATGCCAAACTCAGGACAACTAACCCAGAGGGAATTCACGTCCCCCGGGTGATTTCGGTGATCGAAATCGGCGCCGCCAGGCGGTCGCTCGCCTCGGCGCGTGCATGGATCGCGCGCACCACGTCCATGCCGCTCTCGACCCGCCCGAAAGCGGCGAAGCCCTGTCCGTCGGGATTGCGCCGGCCGCCGAAATCGAGTTCCGGCTGGTCGCCGACGCAGATGAAGAAGGCCGGCCCGGCGCTGCCCGGCGCCTTGCGCGCCATCGACAGCGTGCCGTCGACATGGCGCAGCCCGGTGACGCTGGTCGGCTCGTGCGCGATCGGCGGCAGCGGCGGCGGCGCGTCGGGCGTCGGCGCCACCCAGCCGAACTGGATGACGTCGATCTTGTGCGCGATCTCGGGCCCCTGGTTGCAGGCGGCGACGATCCGGTAGATCGCACCGTCCCGCAGATGCCCGCCGTCGACATAGGCGAGGAAGTTGGCGCTCGAAATCGGCGCACGCTCCGGGTCGAGCGAGACGGTGAAGGCACCGAAGGCGGTCGCAATCCGTACGGTCGGGCGGCTCATCGATTGATCCTCAAGGGCGGGCGGACGCGATGTTCTATCACGCCGTGGGCCGGATGACGTCGCCCTGCCGGACCATGCGCACGAATTCCGGCCCGGCGAAATGCGCGGGCATGAACCAGGCGCCGCTGTCGACCGCGTCTTCGAGCAGGCGCCGCCGCGTCATCGCGGCCAGCGCCGGGTCGGCGCAGAAGCGGCTCGACCATGCCGGGTCGATGCCCTGAACCGGATGATGCACGGCGTCGCCGCAGAACACCGCACGGCCCTTCGCCGCCGCAAGGTTCAAGACCACGCCGCCCGGCGTGTGGCCGGGCGCCGGGGCGAGCCCCAACATGTCGTCGATCCGGTGGTCGTCGGCGACCAGATCGGCGGCGCCGGCGACGAGCACCGGCACCACGCTGTCGTCCCACGAGCCGTGGTTGAGCGGGCCGTCGGGCTCGGCGGCCCGCGCGCGCCAATGCGCCACCTCGCGCGCGCCGAACAGGTAGCGCGCGCGCGGAAAGGTCGGAACCCAGCGGCCATCGCGCAGTTGCGTGTTCCAGCCGACATGATCGGCGTGGAGATGGGTGCACATGACGATGTCGACGTCCTCCGCCCGCACCCCGGCCTGCGCCAGCCGGTCGAGATAGGGCCCGCGCCGGCGATGCCACGAGGGCCGCGCCGGCCGCTCCTTGTCGTTGCCGATACAGCTGTCGACCAGGATGGTGTGACGGTTCGTGCGGATCAGATAGCTGTGGAAGCTCAGGATCAGCCCATCGTCGCCGTCGAGATACGTGGGCGCGAGCCAGCCGCGATGCGCGGCGATGCGCGCGCGGTCCGCCGTCGGCAGCAGGTGGTCGAGCGTGAAGACCTGCACGTCGTCGACGATCCGCGCGACGGTGGCGTTGCCGAGATCGAG
>JAEUKZ010000193.1 GCA_016793045.1 Alphaproteobacteria bacterium | reverse complement strand
CGTCCCCTGTGAAGAGATTGGGTCCGTCCGTAAGTCCAATGGGACGCGCCGGCGCCCGTGTCGGCCGGAACCAGGGGACGAGAGATGAACCTTCTCCACATCGATTCCAGCCCGCTGCAGGCCAATTCGGCCTCGCGCCAGTTGACCGCGGAGGTCGTCGCGGCGTGGCGCCAGGCCCGCCCGGACCTCCAGGTCACCTATCGCGACCTCGCCGCCGCCCCGCCGCCGCATTTCTCCTCGGCCCTGCTGGCCGCCTTCGGCGACCCGGCCGGTGCGAACGCCGAGACGCAGGCCGACCTTGCCCTCGGCGAGACGCTGGTGAGCGAGTTCCTCGCCGCCGACGTGATCGTCATCGGCGCGCCGATGCTGAACTTCTCGGTGCCCTCGACGCTCAAGGCGTGGATCGACCGCGTCGCCCAGCGCGGCCGCACCTTCAAGTACGGGCCCAACGGCCCCGAAGGCCTCGCCGGCGGCCGCAAGGTGGTGATCGTGTCGTCGCGCGGCGGCGTCTATTCGGAGGGGGCGGCGAAGGCGCTCGACTTCCAGGAGGCGTATCTGCGCGGCGTGCTCGCCTTCCTCGGCATCGACGACGTGACCGTGATCCGCGCCGAGGGCCTCAACATCGGCCCCGAGGTCCGCGCCAAGGCGATCGAAGCCGCACAGGCACAGACGGCGGCGCTGTTCGCGGCGTCCGCGGCGGCGGAGTAGTCGCGCAACTCACGCCGAGGCGCGGGGCGTCGCGACGATGATCGCGGCGCCGGCGATGCAGAGCGCGGCGCCGATCGCATCCCAGCGGTCGGGCCGCGCGCCCTCGACCGCCCACATCCACAGCAGCGACGCGGCGATGTAGAGCCCGCCATAGGCCGCGAAGCTGCGGCCGGCGAAAGGCTGGTCGACGCGCGCGAGCGCAAGCGCGAAGCCGAACAGGATCGCCGCGCCGGCCGGCAGCAGCACGACGTCGCCGCCGCGGCGCATCCACAGCCAGACGAGATAGCAGCCCGCGATCTCGGCGAGGGCGGCCAGCGCGAACCAGAACGGCGTCATCGAAACTCCCCGCGTCGACCGTGGACCCGAAAGCCTAGCACGGCGCGCGCGCGCCAGGCCGTGCGGGGTTGAATTCGTTAAGGGATTTCCGACTACAAGGGAGCGCGCGGCGGCACGGCCGGCGGACGCCGCCACCGCTTCGACGGCGCGCGCGGGGGAGTCGGAATGGCGACGAAGCTCAAGGAAGCCAAGGAAACGATTCTGTCGGAGTGGCTGGCGGAACGCCATCACGGCGAATACGCCGATGCGCGGCGCTTCGACGAGATCGGCTATCTCCAGTGCAAGCTAATCCTCAAGCCCGACCGCTTCACCTCGGCGCACGTGTTCAAGGAGTTCGCCGGGCTGGTGCGCCAGGCCGCCGAGCCGTTCGGCATCGGCTTCCATCACACGCCGAAGTCGCATCAGCGGCCGGAGGTGCGCGAGGTGCTGTTCCTCGATACCGGCGACTATCACCTCTACAACAACGCCTTCATCGTGCGCCGGCGTATCGCCTACGAGGACGGCTTCCCGGTCGGCGATCCCGAGATCGTGTTCAAGTATCGCAGCGCCGACATGGCGGCGGCGGCGTCGCTCGACGTGCGGCCGCGCATCGCCGGCAAGTACAAGATCAAGTTCAAGCTCGAGGTGATGCCGCGCGCGGACCGCATCGGCAGCCTGCGCCGGCTGGTCTCGCACAATGTCGAGTTCGGGCTGAGCCAGGCGCCCGTCGCGCAGCGCCTGGCGATGGCCACGCTCGGCCGCATGACGCTCGCCGACCTGCGCCACCTGTTCCCGCCGCTCGAGCGCATAGGCTGCGACGGGCCGGAGACGGTCGCGATGGTCAACCAGACCGTGGTCGAGGAGCTGCTGCAGGACATCTGCATCCTCGATTTCGGCCACGACGTCGCCGCCACCGCCAATCTCGGCCTGTGGCGCTCGCGCGGCGACCACCACGCCTTCGTCGGCGAGTTCGCCTTCCAGATCCGCTTCACCGGCCCGTCCGCGGTGAGCCACAAGGGCCTGCGCAACGTCGAGCGGTTCTTCGTCGAGCTGCAGCACGTCGCGGCGGACTGGCTGGCGCTCTCCACCACCAAGACCGGCGCGGTCTACCGCCTCAAGGGCAATCCGCCGCAAGCCCACGAATGAGCGCTGCAGCGCCTGCGCCGCCGTCGCTGGCGCGCATCTTCACGGCGTTCCTGGTGATGGGCGCGACCAGCCTGGGGGGCGGCGTCGTCGCCTATCTGCGCGCCGGCCTCGTCGTCCGCCAGCGCTGGGTCGACGACCGCACGTTCGTCGAGCTGCTGGCGATCAGCCAGACGCTGCCCGGCCTCAACGCCACCAACATGGCGATCCTGGTCGGCGACCGCCTGCGCGGGACCGCGGGCGCGCTCGTCGCCCTGCTCGGCATGTGCCTGCCCGGCGCCTCGCTGATGACCGGCGCCGCGTTCGTCTACGGCGTCGGCGGCGACGATGCGCCGTCGCGCGCCTTTCTCCATGCGGTCGCGGCGGGGGCGGTCGGCCTTACCCTGTTCGTGCTGGTGCAGCTCGGCGCCAAGACGCTGAGCGTCGCCGCGGACTACGTCTTCGTCGCGCTGACCGCGGCGGCGGTCGCGGGCTTCGGCGTGCCGGTGCCCGTTGCGCTGATCGGCGTCGGCGCGCTGGCGATCTGGTGGCACCGCCCGCGCGGGGGCGGCGGAGCGGCGCCATGAAGCAGCTCGGCGACCTCGCGCTGGTCTTCGCCTATCTGTCGCTGCTCACGATCGGCGGCGGCATGGCGGCGTTCCCGGCGATGAAGGAGCTCACGGTCGACGTCCACCACTGGCTGACGTTTCCGGAGCTGCTGCATTTCTACAGCCTCGGCCAGCTCGCGCCCGGCCCCAACATGATGATGGTGGCGGCGGTCGGCGCCTGGGTCGCCGGCCCGCTCGGCGCCCTCGTCGTGCTCGTCGCCTTCCTGCTGCCGACCGGGCTGCTCACCTTCGCGGTCGGCCGGGCGTGGACGCGCCTCGCGTCGTGGCGCTGGCGGCCCGCGATCCAGCACGGGCTCGGCGCGGTCGCGGTCGGGCTCGTGCTGGCGGGCGCGATCATCCTCGCGCGCGGCGCGCTGACCGGCCCGTTGCCCGTGGCGCTCGCCGGCGGGGTCTTCGCGCTGCTGATGTTCACCCGCATCAACCCCGCGATCCCGGTCGTGGCCTGCGGGCTGGCCGGCCTCGCGGCCTTCATGACGGGCTAGCGGCCCCCGGCCGGTTCCTCTAGAACGGGCGCCGTCACGGTTTTCGGGAGCCCTCCATGTCGGTTCAACGCAGCGACGTCGCGATCATCGGCGCCGGGCCGGTCGGCCTGTTCGCGGTCTTCGAGTGCGGGATGCTCAAGCTCTCCTGCCAGGTCGTCGACGCGCTCGACATCGCCGGCGGGCAGTGCGCGGCGCTCTATCCCGAGAAGCCGATCTACGACATCCCCGGCCATCCGCGCATCGGCGCGATGGAGCTGATCGAGAAGCTGCAGGAACAGGCCGCACCGTTCGATCCGGTCTACCATCTCGGCCAGCGCGTCGAGGCGCTGACGCGCGTCGGCGAGGACTGGGAGCTCACGACCTCCACCGGCGCGAAGCTGCAGGCGCGCGCGGTGATCATCGCGGCGGGCGTCGGCGCCTTCGGGCCGAACCGGCCGCCGCTGGCGCGCCTCGACGAGTTCGAGGGCAGGTCCGTCCACTATCTGGTCAAGCGGCGCGAGGATTTCCGCGGCAAGCGCGTGGTCATCGCCGGCGGCGGCGATTCGGCGGTCGACTGGGCGCTGTCGCTCGCCGACATCGCCAGGGTCATGGTCGTCCACCGCCGCGACAAGTTCCGCGCGGCACCCGAAAGCGCCGCGCGCCTCAAGGCGCTCGCCGATGCCGGCACGATCGAGATGGTGGTGCCCTATCAGCTCGACGCGCTCGACGGCGCGAACGGCCAGATCGACGCGGTGATCGTCAAGACGCTCGACGGCCAGGCGCGCCGGCTCGAAGCCGACGCGCTGCTCGCCTTCTTCGGCCTGGCGATGAATCTCGGGCCGATCGCGAGCTGGGGCCTCAATCTCGAGCGCAACCACATCGTCGTCGACCAGGCGACCTGCGCCACCTCGGCGCCGGGCATCTTCGCGATCGGCGACATCGCGCACTACAAGGCCAAGCTCAAGCTCATCCTCTCGGGCTTCGCCGAGGCCGCGTCGGCCGCGCACGCGATCTTCCCGCTCGCGCGCCCGGGCGAGGCGCTGCATTTCGAATACTCGACGAGCAAGGGCGTGCCGGCAGCTTGAGCGGAAGATAACCACGGAGGCACAGAGGCGCAGAGAAAGCCAATGCGCGCGCTTCGCGCGCCATCGGTCGCCTCTGTGTCTCTGTGCCTCTGTGGTGAGTTCCGCCGACCCTAGGCCGCCTGCGCTGCAGGCGCCGCGAGCGGCACGCGGCAGGTGACGGTGGTGCCCGCGCCGGGGCGCGAGGTGATCGTCACGGTGCCGCCGTGCAGCTCGACGAAGCGCTTGACCAGCGAGAGCCCGAGGCCCGCGCCGGCGCGCTGCGCCTCGCGGTTCGACCCGCGCTCGAACTCGCGGAACACGCGCTCCTGGTCCTGCGGCGCGATGCCGACGCCGGTGTCGCGCACCGCGAATTCGGCGTGGTCGTCGGCGACCTGCACCGACAGCGCGATCGACCCGCCGGGCGGCGTGAACTTGATCGCGTTCGACACGAGGTTGCACAGCGCCTGGCGCATCCGCCGCTCGTCGATGTCGGCCACGCCGGCATCGGCCGGGCAGTCGACCGTGATCGACAGCAGCCGCGAATTGGCCCATTCGCCCATCAGCTTGGCGACGCCGTCGACGAGCTGCTTCAGGTCGACCGGCGCGCGCTCGAGCGTCAGCCGCCCGGCCTCGAGCGAGGCGAGGTCGAGGATGTCGTTGATGATGTTGAGCAGCCGTTCGGCCGAGGCGCTGATGCCCGAGCAGTACTCCATCTGGCGCGGGTTGAGCGGCCCGAAATACTGGTTGGCCAGGATCTCGGTGAAGCCGGTGATGGTGTTGAGCGGCGTGCGCAGCTCGTAGGAGACGTTGGAGATGAACTCGGTCTTGAGGCGGTCCGCGGCCTCGAGCGCCTCGGTGCGCTCGCGCAGCGCGTTCTCGACCCGCATCGAATCGGTGACGTCGATGTACGACAGCATCACCGCGCCGTCCGGCAGCGGCACCTGGGCGTAGTCGAGCACGGTGCCGTCGGCGCGCGCCATGCGGCCGGAGCGCGCGACGCGGTCGGTCAGCCGCGCGATCAGCCGCTCCTTGAACCCCGGCCAGTCGCCGTCGTCGTCGAAGAACTCGCGCGTCTGGTCGAGGATGTCGTTGATGTGCGGCTCGCTCGCCAGCAGGTCGGGCGGCACGCGCCAGATCCGCGCATAGGACGGGTTCGACAGCTTGACGCGCAGGTCGCTGCCGAGCACCGCCACGCCTTCGTAGAGGTTGTCGAGGGTTTCGCGCTGCACCGCGATCAGCGTGTTGTAGGAGCGCTCCAGCACCAGCGCGTCGGTGACGTCCTCGTGCGTGAACAGGAGCCCGCCCAGCGGATGCGGCACGATGCGCGTGCGCAAGGTGGTGCCGTCGGGGATGTAGGTGAGCTCCTCCAGCGGCTCCAGCAGGGTGGTGAACAGCGCCAGCTGCTGGTCCTTGAAGGCGCGAAAATTGACCTGCTCCTGCAGCCGGCGGCGCTCGCGCAGCGCTTCCAGCACCTCGCCGTAGTCGGGCTGGGTCTCCAGCCAGTGGCGGTCGAGCTTCCACAGGCGCTGGAAGGCCGCGTTGAAGAACTTGAGGCGCTTGTCCGGCCCGTAGACCGCCATCGCCGTCTGCAGGTTCTCCAGGACCTCGTCCTGCGCGGTGATGTGGCGCGCGAGTTCGGCCTGCGCGTCCTCGCGGTCGGTGACGTCGAGCGCGATGCCCACGGTGCCGCCGTCGGCGAGCGGCGCCTCGGTGAACTCGAACAGCCGCCGCGCGCCCGCGATGACGACGTGGCGCGCCTCGCTCTGCGGCGTCCCGCCGGTGAGCGCGAGGTGGGCGAGCCGGTCGATGCGGTCGGCGACCGCGCTGCCGCCGAGCATCCGGCCCTCGGCGAGCGCCGTCTCGGGCGTCGCGTCGACCGCGAGCGCGTAGGCGCGGTTGCAGCCGATGATGCGCAGGCTCGCGTCGCGCCACCACACCGGCGCGGGCAGGCGGTCGAAGGCGTCCTGCTGGGCGGCGCGCTCGCGCGCGACGCGCTCCATCGCGGTCTTGGCGGTGGATCGGGCGCGCGCCGCTTCGGTTTCGGCGGCATCGCGGCGCTGGCGTTCGTCCTCGGCGCGGTCCTCGGCGGCGCGCGCGCGGGCGAGCGCCGCACGCGCCGCCGCGCGCTCGCGCAGCGCCACCGCCGCGGCGCCGGCCACGGCCGCAAGGGCGATCAGCCAGGCGATCCAGTCCTGCATCGATCGCTCGTCGGCGCTGCGCGAAATCCCCGGAACATCGGCTTCGATACTAGGCCGAAGCTCCGGGGCGGTACAAGGATGGCCGGCTTACCCCTTCACGCCCTCGGCCGCGGCGCCGCGCAGCATCTGGCGCTGGACGGTCCACACGAAGCCCATCACCGGCAGCATCTGCACCGTCGCGGCGGCGAACACGGTGCCCCAGCCGACGTTGTTCTCGCCGATCATGCCGAGCATCTCGCCGAGCACCACCGGCGTCGTCACCGAGCGCTCGACCGCGATCACCAGGGCGAACAGGTAGTCGTTCCAGGCGAAGATGGTGACGAAGATCGCCGACGCGACGATGCCGGGCCGGATCGCCGGCAGCAGGATGCGGAAGAACGCCTGCGGCCGGCTGCAGCCGTCGATCATCGCCGCCTCCTCGAGCTCGGCCGGCACCGCGTCGATGAAGGTCTTGAGCATCAGGGTCGCCATGCTGACCTGGAAGGCGCCGTAGAGCAGCACGAGCGCGAGGTGCGTGTCGTCGAGCCCGACGCCGGTGAAGATCGGGAACAGCGGCACGGTGATGATCAGCGGCGGGAACATCCGCACCGCGAGCAGGAAGAGCGTGGTGAGGCCGAGCCGGCGCGTCGCGAAGCGCGAATAGGCGTAGGCCGCGGGCAGCGCCGCGGCGAGCACCAGCACCACCGAGCCGAGCGTGATGACCGCGCTGTTGGCCATCGCCGACCAGAACTTCGGCCAGTCGCGCAGCAGGTCCGCGTAGTTCGCCAGCGTCGGCGCGAACGCCACCACCGGCACGTAGGTGAAGATGTCGCGCTCGAACTTGAACGACGAGACGACCGTCACCGCGATCGGCCCGGCGAGCACGGCGACGAAGAACAGCAGCGCCGCCCATTCGAGCAGCCGCTGGATGCGGCTTATCGGCATCGCGCCCTCACCACGGCCGGTGCTCGACGAACATGCGGCGGTACATGCGCCAGACCTGGTGCGCCGCGATCGCCGCGGTGAGCAGCAGCACCAGCCAGGCGATCGCCGCGGCGGCGCCGAACTGCCAGTAGCGGAAGCCGATCTTGTAGAGGTAGATCGAGATGATCTCCGTCGCGCGGTGCGGCCCGCCGCCGGTGAGGATCCACACCAGCCCGAAGGCGCGGATGGTGATCATGATGCGGAAGATCAGCGCCACCGTGAAGGCGGGCATCATCAGCGGCCAGGTGATGTAGCGGAACTTGGTCCAGCCGCTGGCGCCGTCGATCGACGCCGCTTCGTAAAGGCTCTGCGGCAGGATCGTGCGCGCCGGGTAGAGCATCAGCACGACATAGGGCAGCGCCGCCCAGAACTCGACGAAGATCACCACCCACAGCGTCAGGCTGAGGCTCGACAGCCATTCCTGCCGCTCGAGCCCGGCGAGCCCCATCAGGTAGTTGATCGGCCCGATGTTGAAGCTGAGCAGGTACGACCAGATCACGGCGGTGACCGCGGGGCTCATCGCCATCGGCGCCAGCAGCAGCGTCACCCACAGCCCCTGGAGCGCGAAGCGGCGCGCGAGCAGGCAGGCGAGGAACAGGCCCGCCGCCATCTCCAGCGCCACCGCGCCGATCACGAAGACGACGTTGACCCGGAAGGCGCTCCAGAACGCCGGGTCGGTGAGGATGCGCCCGTAGTTCTCGAAGCCGACGAAGCGCCACGAGCGGCCGAGCGCGAAGTTGGTGAAGCTGAGGACGAGCGCCACGATCTCCGGGATCAGCACGATGATCGTGAGCAGGATCAGCGGCGGCGAGACGAGCAGCCAGGGGACCGCGCGGTGGCGCAGCGTGAACATGTCGGCGTTGCGTCAGGTCGGCTCGAGATGGAGGAACTCGCGATAGGGCCGGCCGGCGAGCGCCTTCGGATCGGGGGCGGGGCCGCCCGCCGGCGCCATCCGCTCCGGCGGCAGCTCCATGAAGCGCAGCGCGCCCGGTGCCGCCCAGCACAAAGCGGCGCCGACCGGCGTCGCGATGACGCTGCCGGGTGCGCCCGGCTGCTTGTCCGGCAGCGCGAACTCGCGCGCGATCGCGCCGTCGGGGCCGCGCATCACCAGGCGGTCGCCGGCGACGGCGAAGGTGCCGCCGGCGGCCGGCGCGTCGCCGACGATCGCGGCGCTGCGCGCGCCGGCATCGAGGCGGAGCAGCCGCCGGCGCCCGTCGCGGTCGGTGGCGACGACGTCGAGCGCCGCGCCGCCCGCGGCCGCAGCGTCGCCGAGCGCCATGCCGGCGAGCGCCACGTTGTCCGCGCGCGCGACGGTCAGGACGTTCGTCCACGCGGCGCCGTCTTCGCTGACCAGCAGCGACACGCCCTGGCCGTGCGCGATCGCGGCGGCGATCCGGCCGTCGGCGAGGCGCGCGGCGGCGATCGCCGCGATGGGTGCCGGCAGCGTCGCGGCGGCGGCGGGCGGCCCCCACGCCCCGTCGGCGCGGCAGGCCGTCATCAGGTCAGCCGGCCGCGCCGGATCGGCCCACAGCGCCGCGGTCAGCGCGTTGCGCCCGCGCGCGAGCGCCAGCGCCGTCGGCGCGCCGTCGATCGCCACCGTTTCGTCGGCGAAGCGCAGCACGCGCAGATACTCGCCGTAGTCGGAGAGGTCGAGCGACTGGCCGCCCTTCTCGATGTCGGCCTGGAGTGCGCGGATCGGCACGTCCTGCAGCCGCGTGCCCGATCGGATCGCGAGCTGCGCCGCCTTGCCCGCGGCGAAGCCGGTCTGGGCGCAGGTCGCCATCACGCGGTAGGAGCTGAACGCCATCTGATCGCCCGCCATCGAGCGGCCGGGCGACAGCAGGTTCGACATCCCCTTCGCGATCATCGCCCGCAGCGGGATGTGATAGGGCTCGACCATCGTGGTGATGCCGGTGCCGGCGCGCTTGGCGGTGTCGGGCCAGTGATAGTCGTGATGATAGGTGCCGACCGCGACGGCATCGTCGAAGCGCCGGCCCTTGAGCGTGTCCGCCTCGGTGATCGCGTATTCGCCGACGATCAGGCGGCCCTGGCGCTGGCCGATATGGCGCGACACCCCGGCGAGCACGAAGGTGTCGAGCGGCCGGCCCTCGTTGACCGAATGGCGGCCGCGATAGCCCCTGGTCTGCAGGTAGTAGACGAGGCCCATCATCTGCCGGCGCGCGTGGATCTCCGCGCGCGACAGGCTCTCGCCGTCGGCGGCGTCGAAGCCGACCACCTTCATCTTCACCTCGATCTTGCCCGAGGCGAAGAGATGCAGCGAGGTCATCGGCAGGTCGTCGTCGTTGTCCCAGCGCGGGCAGCCCTCGGGCAGGAAGGGCTCGACCTTGCGCCGCGTGTCCCACAGCGAGAAGTAGAGGCTCATCGGCAGCTGCACGTTCGGGCCGGGGCCGATGGTCGGCAGGCCGAGCGCCGCCGCGACGACGCAGTTGCCGGTGGCGTCGATCACGACCTTGGCGCGCACGCGCATCACCGTGCCGCCGCAGGCGAGCAGCACCTCGCTGACGCGCTCGCCGTCGCGGCGCGCGTCGAGCGCGGTGGCGTGGAGCAGGATCTCGACGCCGCGCCGGTCGACCATCTCCTGCAGCACGAAGGCGCATTGCTCGAGGTCGTAGGCGCGGCGGTCGTCGTTGGGGTCGTAGCGGTCGATGCGGCCGATCGCCTGCAGCCGGCGCACCAGCTCGGCGAAGTCGGCGTTGGCGCGCACGGTGTCGCCGCAGAAGCCGGCGACGCCGCCGCTCGTGCCCTGGCCGCCGAGGATGTTCGAGGGGTCGGCGATCAGGACGCTGAGGTCGTCGGCCTTGGCGGCGAGCGCGGCCGCGACGCCGGCCATGCCGCCGCCGAGCACGAGAACGTCGACGCTCTTGTCGCGGATGGTGCGCCCGGACAGCGTCGCGCCGTCCGGGCGGGCGGACGAATCGTCGGCGGTCATCGTGGGCGCTGGGCGTCCACCACGGTGCGGATGCGCGCCGCCGCCGCGTCGAGCGCGGCATCGACCGCCTTGCGCCCGACGATCGCCTGGGTGGCCTCCTCGTTGAAGATGTCGCGCACCTCGGCCGCGCCTTCGAAGACCGGAAGCTGCGGCGAGGCGGCGCGCAGCGCCTGCGCCGAGGCGCGGCCATAGGGGGCTTCGGTCAGATACTGCGGCATCTCCGCCACCGCGAAGCGCACCGGGCCGTTGCCGTTGAGCGCCATCTTGAGCTGCGAATCCGGGCTCGCGAGATGGCGCATGAACTTCCACGACAGTTCGCGGCGCGCGGGCGGGCTGTTGGCGGCGAGCGCCATGCCCCAGAACGCCACCTTTGTCGGGGCGACGCTGCCCTCGGCGACGCCGGGGATCGCCATCGAGACGACCTGGCCGGCGACGCGCGAGGCGCGCTGGTCGTTGAAGCGGTTGAAGTAGCTGTCGCCGAAGATCGACATGGCCAGCAGCCCGTCGCGCATCAGCGCGATCACGGCGTTGGCGTCCATGGTGTGGAAGTTGGGCGGGATCGCGTTCGCCTGGTAGAGCTCGCGCAGGGCGTTGATCGCGGCGGCGACCTTGTCGCGCGCCGGGAAGATCTCGTAGTTGGCCGACAGCACTTCGCCGCCGAACGCCTTGACCATGCCGATCACGTCCTCCTCGGCCTTGACGCCGAGGCCGTAGACCTGCGCGCCGTCGGCGCGCCGTCCGGCGGCGGCGCGCGCCGCGGCGATGAGCTGCTGGATCGTGCGCGGGGGCGCGACGCGCGCGGCCTCGAGGATCGTCTTGTTGTAGTGGACGAGCTGCGGGTTGGAGCGGATCGGCACCGCGCGCAGCTTGCCCTCGGCGGTGAACTGGGCGCGCATGCCCTGGGCGATGTCGTCCGCGGCCTCGATCGGCGCGCGCGCGGCGAACTCGTCGAGCGGCAGCAGCCGCGCCAGCGTCTCGCCGCTCGCCCAGTCGTCGATGACCATCACGATGTCGTATTCGGACGTCGAGGCGGAGATCGCGCGCAGGAAGGTCGCGCGCATCTGCGGCCACGGGATGTTGCGCCAGACGATGCGGCAGTTGTTGGCGCGCTCGAATGCCGCCTGGACGTTGTTGTCGGTGGCGCCCTGCGGCCCCTGTGCGGCGTTCTGGTGCGCGACGTTGGCGAGGATCGTCAGCGTCTCCTGGCCCTGGGCGCGGGCGGGAGTCCCGAGCGTGGCGCCGGCGGCCAGCGCCAGCGACGAGGTGAGAACGCGGCGGCGTCCGATCATGGCTTCCTCCGGAAATTCTTGTGGCGCGGTGAATCCACCGCGGCGGGATGTTGCACGTTAACATTACGACTGACATGTCAGTCGCGCAATCCTACCCACGTGTGCGCGGCCCCGGCGCCCGGCGCCGTGTGATATGACCGATCACCCACGTCACCTTCGGACCCACGCCCATGAAGCTGATCTGCTATCTCCAGGACCGCGCGCCGCTCGACATCCGGCCGGCGCCGGTGTCGCGCGACTGGATGGACCGCACGCCCGACCGCTTCGCCTATCGCTGCCTGCCGCTCAACATCGCCAACACTCACGGCTGGGAGATCGGCTGCGACGAGACGTTCGAGGCGGTGTGGAACGGGCGGCCCGGCCTCGGCGACATCAGGATCCGCACCCTCGACAATGCGCAGGCGCCGGCGATCAGCCATTTCGGCTCGGGCGTGCTCACCTTCCACGTCGCCTGCGTGTTCCGCACCGAGCCGGGCTGGAACCTGATGGCGATGGGCCCGCCCAACCGGCCCAAGCCGGCGATCCAGGCGCTGACCGGCGTGATCGAGACCGACTGGGCGCCCTACGGCTTCACCATGAACTGGATCTTCACCGAGCCGAACCGGCCGGTGCAGTTCATGAAGGGAGAGCCGTTCTGCTTCATCTTTCCCGTTCCGCGCGGCGCGCTCGAGCAGGTCGAGCCCGAGTTCCGCGACATGCGCAGCGATGCCGATCTCCTCGAGCAGCACACGTCGTGGACGAAGAGCCGGCAGAGCTTCATCGAGGATCTGCCGGACCCGAACTCCGCCGCCGCGCAGCAGAAATGGCAGCGCACCTACCACCACGGCCGCCGCCCCGACGGCAAGCCGGGCACGCCCGACCACCAGACCAAGCTGTCGCTGAAGCCGTTCAAGGCGG
>JAEUKZ010000179.1 GCA_016793045.1 Alphaproteobacteria bacterium | reverse complement strand
TCACCCGCCGAACTTGGCGTTCTTCTTGTCGAGGAAGGCCTGGATGCCGCGGCGCGCGTCGTCGCTGGTCTGGGTCAGCGCGGCGGCGAGCGATTCGGTGAACAGGCCGCCTTCGGCCGGCATGTCGGCGATGCGCGCCAGCGCCTGGATGATCATGTAGTTGGACAGCGGCGCGTTGCCGGCGACGACCTCCGCCAGCTCCAGCGCGCGCGCGAGGGCCCGGCCGGGCTCGACCAGCTCGTGGCTGAGGCCGAGCGTCTGGCCGGTCTCGGCGTCGAGGGTGCGGCCGGTCAGCATCATCTCGACGGTGCGGCCGGTGCCGATGATGCGCGCGGTGCGCACGCTCGCCCCGCCGCCGACGAAGATGCCGCGCCGGCCCTCCGGCAGCTGATAGAACGCCGTGCGGTCGGCGACGCGGACATGCGCCGTCGAGGCGATCTCCAGCCCGCCGCCGATCACCGCGCCCTGCAGCGCCGCGACCACCGGCCGCGCGCCGAACTGCAGCGCGTCGAGGACGCGGTGCCACATCCGCGAATGCTCGACCACGCCGAAGGCATCGCGCTCCTTGTGCTCGGCGAGGTCGAGGCCGGCGCAGAAATGGTCGCCGGCGCCGGCGAGCACCAGCACCTTCACCGAGGCCGGCAGGTCGCGCGCGGCGTCGCCGAGCCCGCCGATCATCGCGTCGTTGACCGCGTTGCGCTTCTTCGGCCGCGCAAAGCGCAGCACCGCGACGGCGCCGCGGAGTTCGATCTCGAGCGGCGTCGACATCGGCGCTACTGCGACGGGGTTTCGAAGCTGGTCGCGGCGGGCGACACCGTGCGCATGCCGTCGCGCTGGATCTCCAGCACCGCGAGCGCGCGCTCGGCGGTGCCGTCGGGATTGAAGCGGAAGGCGCCGTCCATGCCGGCGAAGCCCTGCGGCGCGGTGATCGTCGCGGTCGAGAAGTCGCCGCCGCGGCTCTTCGCCAGCACCGCGGCCACCGCCACGGCATCGTAGGCGAGCGTGGCGAGCGGCGGGGCGTCGCGCTGCGTCGTCTCGCGGAAGCGGCGGTCGAAATCGGCGCGTGCCTCCAGCGACGGGGCCGCAAACCAGGCGCCGACCAGCGCCGGTTCGCGCATGACGCGCGGGTCGAGGCGCATCAGCGAGCTGCCGAGGATGCGCACGCGGGGCACTTCGACGCCGTAGAACTGCAGCAGCGGCGCCACGGTCAGCACCCGGCCGCCCTGGTCGGGGATGATCACCGCCTCGAAATCGACCGGCGCGCGGCCGCTGACGGGGCGCGTCACCTGTCCGGTCAGCGACTGGACCTGCGGCGTCGGATCGCCGCTGGTCTCGTAACGCTCGACCTTGGTGAGCTCGCCGCCGCTGGCGCCGATGGCGGCGCGCACCGCCTCCTCCGCCGCGTTGCCGTAGGCGTTGTTGGGCAGCATCGCCGCGAAACGCTGCACGCCGCGCGAGCGCGCGAAGGAGACGACGCGGTCGATCTCCTGGCGCGGGGTGAGGCCGAGCACGAAGACCGACGGGCTGGCGACCGAACGGTCGTTCGACAGCGTGATCATGTTGATGCCGGCGCCGGCGGCGATCGGCGCGACCGACTGCGCCTCGGCCGCCAGCAGCGGGCCGACGAGCAGGCGCGCGCCTTCGGCGATCGCCTCCTGCGCGGCGCGCGCCGCGCCGTCGGGCGTGCCGCCGGTGTCCTTGGTGATCAGGCGGAAATTGCGGTCGGCGTTGTCGGCGACCGCCATCTGCGCGGCGTCGCGCATCGCGGTGCCGAGCGCCGCGTTGGGCCCGGTGAGCGGCAGCAGCAGGCCGACGCGCGGCGCGCCGGTCTGGGCGAGCTCGCTCGGCGGCGCGGCGGCGGCCGGCGGCGGCGCCACCAGCGGGGCGGAGGACGACGGCCCCTGCAGGCTCGCTTGCGGGCGCAGCCCGCCGCCCGCTACGGTGCCGCCGCAGCCGGCGAGGGCGGCCGTCGCGACGATGCCGATCGCGGCACCGAGAATGCGGCGGCGGCCGGACAGGATGGATGCCGCCGGTTCGATCCGGGCTTCGGCTTCGGCGCGTGCGTTCGTCACAGGTGCTCTCCCATGTTCTCTGATCGGCCGGACGGAAACCACGCCAAGCCGCCGCCCGGCCTGTACCTGATCGCCACCCCTCTCGGCAATCTCGGCGACATTTCGGCGCGGGCGGTCCGCCTGCTGGGGTCGCTCGACCTGCTCGCCTGCGAGGATACGCGCACGACACGGCGGCTGTGCGCGGCACTGGGCATCGCCGCCCCGAAACTGGTGCGGTACGATGATCATGCCGACGAGGCCGCGCGCGCGCAACTCGTCGCGGCGATCCGGGCCGGCCAGGCGGTCGGGCTGGTCTGCGACGCCGGAACGCCGCTGATCGCCGATCCCGGCTATCGCCTGGTCCGCGCGGTGCGCGCGGCCGGCCTGCCCGTCACCGCGCTGCCCGGGCCGGCGGCGGCGATCACCGCGCTGATCCTGTCCGGCCTGCCGAGCGACCGCTTCCTCTTCGCCGGCTTCACGCCCCGCGGCGGCGGCGCCCGCCGGAGCTGGCTCGCGGAGATCAAGGCGATCAAGGCCACGCTGGTGATCTACGAATCCCCGCACCGGCTGGTCGACAGCCTCGCCGACATGGCGGCGATCTTCGGCCCGCGCGAGGCCGCGGTGGCGCGCGAGCTCACCAAGACCTTCGAGGAGGTGCGCACCGGCACGCTCGCCGAGCTCGCCGCGCACTACGCCGAAGCCGGCGCGCCCAAGGGCGAAATCGTGGTGGTGATCGGCCCGCCCGGCGAAGGCGCCGCCGCGGCCAGCGACGAAGCGCCGCCCGACGTCGAGGCGCTGCTGCGCGATGCGCTCGCGGCCAGCAGCCTGCGCGACGCGGTGGCAAGCGTGGCGCGCGCCACCGGCCTGCCGCGGCGCGAGGTCTATCGGCGCGCGCTGGCGCTGGGCGCCAAGGGATGAGCGAACTGCGCCGCGCGGCCGGGCGGCGCGGCCACAGGGCCGAGGCGCTGGCGGCGTGGCGGCTGCGCCTCGCCGGCTGGCGCATCCTCGCGCGCAACCTGCGCTTCAAGCAGGGGGAGATCGACATCGTCGCACGGCGCGGCGCGGTGCTCGCCTTCGTCGAGGTCAAGACGCGCGGCGACCTCGCGACCGCGGCGGAGGCGATCACGCCGCACCAGCGCGTCCGCATCGCCCGCGCCGCCCAGGCCTTCGTCGCCCGCCATCCGGAGCTGGCGACGCTGACGCTGCGCTTCGACGCGATGTTCGTGGTCGGCCTGTGGCCGCGCCACCTGCCGGACGCGTGGCAGATCGACCGCTGACCGGCGCCCCCCTTGTTGCACCGCGTGCATCGCGATGCCTACACTGGCCTTCGCGAATTCGCCATGGAGGGGCAAATGACCGGACTCAATCGCCGTCGCCTGATCGCAGCCGCCGGCGCGGCGCTCGCCGGCAGCGCGCTGCCGCGCGGGGCGCGCGCGCAGGCCGCCTATCCGACGCGGCCGATCAGCCTGATCGTCGCCTTCGCCGCCGGCGGCGGCACCGACGTCGCGGCACGCTCGATCGCGCGCTACATGGAAAAGCATCTCGGCGGCGGCGCGAGCATCGGCGTCGTCAACCGCCCGGGTGCCGGCGGCGAGATCGGCTGGACCGCGGTCGCCCAGGCCGCCCCCGACGGCTACACGATCGGCTTCATCAACGCGCCCGCGATCGCCGCGATGACGGTGGAGAAGCAGACCCGCTTCACGATGGACAGCTTCGATCCGATCGGCAACCTCGTCTACGATGCCGGCATCCTCGCCGTGCACAAGGACAGCGCGTTCCAGAACGTCGCCGACATGGTCGCCTTCGCGCGCGCCAACCCCGGCGCGCTCACCGTCGGCACCACCGGCGGGTCGGGCAACAGCGAGCATCTGGCGCTGCTCCAGCTCCAGCGCCTCGCCGATATCCGCATCAACCACGCGCCGTTCGGCGGCACCGCGCCGATGCGCACGGCCCTGCTCGGCCGCCACATCCCGGTCGGCGCCTTCAATCTCTCCGAAGGCGTCGAGCAGGTGCGCGAGGGCCAGCTGCGCGTGCTCGGCGTGATGGCCGAGCAGCGCCAGTCGATCGCGCCGGACCTGCCGACGTTCCGCGAGCAGGGCATCGACCTCGTCGCCGGGTCTTCGCGCGGCATCGTCGGTCCGCGCGGGATTCCCGCGCCGATCCTGGCGCGGCTGCGCGAGGCGGTGCGCGCCTCGATGCACGATCCCGAATACGTCCAGGCGGCGCAGCGCGCGTCGATTCCGCTGCGCTACATGGACGGCACCGAATACCAGGCCTTCATCACCCGCATGACGGCGGAGATGCGCGCGATCTGGCAGGCGACGCCGTGGCGCTGAACGCGGGGTCGGCGCAGCCGGCATCGCAGCGGTGACGCGCGGCAGCGCGGAGATCCTGTTCCCGGCGGCACTGCTGGCGGCCTGCGCCGCGCTATGGCCGCACGCCGCCGCCTTTGCGCCCGACAGCCGGGTGTTCCCGGCCGTGCTGCTGGCCCTGCTCACCGCGATGTCGACGGCGCTGATCGTGCGCGCCTGGCTCCGGCCGCCCGCCGACGCGGCCACGCCCTTCTTCGAGCATTTCGGCCGCCACGCGCTCGCGCTGGCGGCGATCGGCGCCTATCTCGCCGTTCTGCCCGTCGCGGGGTTCTTCACCGCGAGCGCGGCGCTGGCGCTGGCGCTCCCCTTCGCGCTCGGCTATCGCGAACCGGCGCGCCTGGCGCTCGCGACGGCGATCTTCCTGGTCGCGGTGTGGGTGGTCTTCGTCTGGCTGTTCCAGCGCCCGCTGCCGCGCGAATTCTTCCTGGCGCATTGATGTTCGACGCCCTGCTCCACGCGCTGCCGGCGGTGCTGTCGTTCAAGTCGGCGCTCGCCATGGTCGTCGGGATGGCGGCGGGGCTCGTGGTCGGCGCACTGCCGGGCCTCACCGTCACCATGGGCATCGCGGTGCTGATCCCGCTCACCTTCGGGCTCGATCCGCTGGTGGCGCTGGGCGTGATGGCCGGCATGTACAACGGCGGCAGCTACGGCGGCGCCATCACCGCGATCCTGCTGCGCATCCCCGGCACGCCGGCCTCGGTCGCCACCGTGCTCGACGGCTACCCGATGGCCCAGCGCGGCGAGGCGGGCCACGCGCTGCAGGTCGCGGTGGTGTCGGGAACGATCGGCAGCGTGATCAGCGCCATCGCCCTCATCCTGCTCGCGCCGCCGCTCGCCCAGGTGAGCCTGCTGTTCGGGCCGGCCGAGTATTTCTGGATGGCGATGTTCGGGCTCGCCACCGTCTCGATGCTGCTCGGCGACGACGCGCTCAAGGGCCTCGTGTCGGTGATCATCGGGCTGCTGATCGGCACGGTCGGCCAGGACCAGCTCAATGGCTCCGAGCGCTTCGTCTTCGACATCCTCGACCTCGTCGACGGGCTCAACGTCGTCGTGCTGCTGACCGGGCTCTATGCGCTGCCGCCGGTGCTGCTGATGGCGGAGCGCGCGGCGCGCCGCGGCATGGACAAGGCGCTGCTGCGCTTCGACCGCGCGCGCTCGGTGCTGCGCGAATGGCGGCGCTATATCCGCATCTGGGTGCGCAGCTCGGCGATCGGCATCGTCATCGGCATCCTGCCCGGCGCCGGCGGCAGCATGACGTCGCTGATCGCCTACAACGACGCCAAGCGGATCGCGAAGGATCCCGACAGCTACGGCAAGGGCAACCCGGAGGGCGTCGCGGCGTCGGAATGCGGCAACGGCGCCGACAACGCCGCCTCGATGATCCCCGCCCTCACCCTCGCGGTGCCCGGCTCGGGCGTCGCGGCGGTGATCCTCGCCGGGCTGCTGGTCCACGGCATGCGGCCCGGGCCGCAGCTCTTCCGCGACAACCCCGACGTCGTCTACGGCTTCATGCTGCAGATGCTGGTCACGTCGCTGATGCTCGCGGTGATGGGCGGCCTCGCGGCGACGCGGCTGTTCGGCCAGGTGCTGCGCCTGCCGCCGCTTATGCTGACGCCGTTCATCGTGCTGCTGACGGTGGTCGGGGTCTATGCGGTCAACGCCAGCGTCTTCGACCTGTGGGCGATGCTGGCGATCGGACTGCTCGGCTACGTCATGGACCGGCTCGACTACCCGACCGCGCCGGCGGTGCTCGGCCTGCTGCTCGGGCCCATGGCGGAATCGCAGGTGCGCCTCGCGCTCACCATCAGCCGCGGCGACGCGACGATCCTGGTCGCGAGCTGGGTGTCCTGGATCATGATCGCCGCGACGCTGTTCGTGTTCCTGAGCCCGGTCTGGCACGCCTGGCGCGCGCGCGCGGCGCGCTGACGGTCGCTGGGCGGTTCCCGGCGATTCGGTTCCGCTCTACAGTGCGGCGCGAATCGGCATGCGACGGTGGCAGATGGTGCAACACGCGATCCGCACGGCGCTGGCGCTGGCCGCCCTGCCCGCGCTCGCGGCCTGCGTCAACCTGGCGATCGGCGCGGCCGGGCAGGTCGGCGTCGAGGCGGTGCGCGAGCGCGGGCTCTCCGGCGCGGCCGACGACACGGGCACGCGGATCGCGATCACGCGGCGCTGGATCGCGCGCGGCATCTATGCCGACAACCTCTACCTGCAGATCTGGGAGGGCCGCGTGCTGGTTTCGGGTGCGGTGGACAGCGCGGCGACCCGCGCCGAGGCGATCCAGTCGGTTTGGGAGGTCGAGGGCGTGCGCGAGGTGATCAACGAGGTCGACATCGTGCCGCGCTACGGGGTGGCCGGCTACGTGCGCGACGTCGCCATCGTCAACACGATCAACGGCCGGCTGCTGCTGGCGCGCGACATCGCCTCGGTGAATTATTCGGTCGACGCGGTGCGCGGAAAAGTGTTCCTGCTCGGCGTCGCGCAGAGCGAGGCCGAGCGCCAGCGGGTGCTCGCGGTCGTGCGGTCCGCCCCTGGGGTCCGCCGCGTCGCCGACTACGTGCTGCTGCGCGACGACCCGCGGCGCTTCGCGGCGCCACCGGGTTGACCGCGGGCGGCTGAAGGAGATCGCGGATGCATGCGGACACGCTGGCGCGGCGCCTCGCCGCCATCGGCGACCTGGCGGACGACGCCATCGAGCTCGCGCCGACGGCGCTGATGCTGGCCGCACTCGCCGAGCCGTCGCACGACCTGCCGCGCGCCTTCGCGCATCTCGAACGGCTGGCGCGCGACGTCGCCGCCGCCGACGGCGCGCATGCGGCCGACGCGGAGACGCGCGCGCGCGTGCTCGCCGACGTGCTCGCCGACACCCACGGCTATCGCGGCGACCGCGACACCTACGACGACCTCGCCAATGCCGACCTCGCGCGCGTCATCGAGCGGCGGCGCGGCCTGCCGGTGGCGCTCGCGATCCTGTGGATCCATGCCGGCCGCGCCCAGGGCTGGACCGTCGACGGGCTCGACTTTCCCGGGCACTTCGTCATCCGCGTCTGCGGCGCCTCGCCCGACGACCAGGTGATCGTCGACCCGTTCGAGGGCGGGCGGATCGTCAGCGAGGACGACCTGCGCCGGCTTCTGAAGCGCATGGCGGGCGAGGACGTGGCGCTCGCCCCGCAGCACACCGCGCCGGTCGGCAATCGCGCCGTGCTCCTGCGCCTGCAGAACAACATCAAGCAGCGCCTGCAGCGCGCCGGCGACCTCGACCGCGCGCGCGCCGTGGTCGCGCGCATGCTGATGGTGGCGCCGCGCGAATCCGGGCTGTGGCGCGAGGCGGGCGCGCTCGATGCCGAGCGCGGCAACCTGCGCGCCGCGACCGCCGCGCTCGCCGAGGCCGCCAGGCTTGCCCCCGACGCGCCGACGCGCCATCGTATCGAGGCCGAGATGCGCCGCATCGCGACGCGCCTCAACTGACCCCGCTATTCCCCCCGCGCCTTCCGGAGACAAGATGAGCCTCGCCGTCGCGATTCAGATGGACCCGATCGAGCCGGTCAACATCGACGCCGATTCGAGCTTCGCGCTCGCGCTCGAGGCGCAGCGGCGCGGCCATACGCTGTTCCACTACATGGTCCCGCACATGAGCTTCGCGCACAGCGTGGTGCGCGCGCGCGGCCGGCCGATGACCGTGCGCCGCGAGCGCGGCAACCACGCGACGCTGGGGCCGTGGGAGACGCGCGACCTGCTCGATTTCGACGTCATCCTGATGCGCCAGGACCCGCCCTTCGACATGGGCTACATCACCGCGACGCACATGCTCGAGCACGTGCATCCGCGCACGCTCGTCGTCAACGACCCCGCGCACGTGCGCAACGCGCCGGAGAAGCTGTTCGTCACGCATTTCCCCGAGCTGATGCCGCCGACCCTGATCACCTCGGACCCCGCGGAGATCGCCGCGTTCCGCCGCGAGCACAGGGACATCATCATGAAGCCGCTGTTCGGCAACGGCGGCGCCGGCGTCTTCCACATCACGCCCGAGGACGAGAACCTCAACGCGCTGCTCGAGATGTTCACCCAGCGCGCGCGCGAGCCGGTGATCGTCCAGCGCTACCTGCCGGAGGTGCGCGAGGGCGACAAGCGCATCATCCTCGTCGACGGCGTCGCCGCCGGCGGCGTGCTGCGCGTGCCCGCCAAGGGCGAGGCGCGCGCCAACCTGCATGTCGGCGGCACCGCGATGAAGACGACGCTGACGAAGCGCGAGCGCGAGATCTGCGAGGCGATCGGGCCCGAGCTCAGGAAGCGCGGCCAGGTCTTCGTCGGCATCGACGTGATCGGCGACTACCTGACCGAGATCAACGTGACCTCGCCCACCGGCATCCAGGAGATCAGCCGCTTCGACGGCACCGACCTCGCCGCGCAGTTGTGGGACGCGATCGAGCTGCGGCGCAGCGCAGCGCCGCGGCGATAGCGGAGCCGGCGCGGGCGTTCAGCGCCGCGCCTGCGGCACGCGGTCGAGATGGCATGCGCCGGGACAGCCGACGCAGCCCTGCGGCTCGCTGCAGCGCCCGGCCAGCGCGGCGCGCAGCCGCGCCTCGACGCGCACGATCTGGGATCGCTCGTCGCCGTCGAGCTTCGGCAGAAGCTCTCCGAGTTCCTCCAGGGCCTGCTCGATCGCCGCAAGGCGCATG
>JAEUKZ010000170.1 GCA_016793045.1 Alphaproteobacteria bacterium | reverse complement strand
CCACTCGGCCGAGGTCTGCTCCGTGCGGTCCGACGAAAGCCGGCGCGACAGCCAGCCCATGACGATCTTGACGACGAACTGGTCCGCGGAGCGGACCGGGAAATGCGCGAGCCGCAAGCCGCGCGCCGCGACGTGCGCGAGCGGCCGGCCGTCGCGGTGGGAGAGCTGATGCTGCCCGTCGACGAGCACGACCTCCGGCGCGCGGTAGGACGCGCGCGGAAAGCAGACCTTGACCATCGGCACCGGCTCGGCGACGCGACGGCTGCGGATGCGCAGCACCGGATTGATCTCGCGCCGGTCGTCGTCCGCGGTCGGCAGGTAGGTCTGCCACGCAAGCCAGAGCGCTGCGCCGTCCGGCAGCGCCGCCAGTTCCTGCAGCAGACGGCTGCGGTCGGGCGGCACGATGAACTCGTCGGCGTCGAGCGGAACGATGAAGTCGGGCGCGTGGCGCTCGATCGCACGGCCGATCAGCGCGTTGAACTGGGCTTCCTTGCTCAGCGCGACGTTCTCGTCCCGCTCGACGGTAATCGGCAGGCCCTCCTCGACCAGTCGATCGAGGATCGCGGCGGTTGCGTCGGTGCTGGCATGCAACAGGACATGGATCCGGTCGACGATCGCGACATGATGGCGGACGAATGCCTCGACGATGTCGCATTCGTTGCGCACCATCGTGACCGCCAGTATCCCGTGAACCGCCATCGCCTCGGCCATCGTGCTGCGAAGGACCCGACCTTATTGGTGAGGCGGGGCGCTGTCGACAGCTTCCACGCGCGGCGTGCACCGGCAGGGTGGGAACGCGCTCAACATATGGTCGCCCGCCGCGGTCGCAGGGTAGAAGATGGTCGCGCAGCCATACGAGTTTGTCCCCGGCAGGTCGATGACAACGCCCGCAGATCGCTCCGCCCCCTCCGCCGCGAGCCGGACCGTGGCGATCGTCGTCCATGAGTTCGATCCGATCGACACGCGCCCCTACATCGTCGATCTGCTCGCGGCGATCTGGCGCGCGTCGGGATGGCGCGTCGTCGTGGTCCGCGGGCCCCGGGATTTCGCGCCGGCCGACGTCGCGATCAATCACGTCGACCTCACGCGCACGCCCGCCTCGTATCGCGCGCTGCTGGCGCGCTACCCGCGCGTCGTCAACGGCACCGCGATCGACATCGCCAAGCGGCGCTACTCGACCGCGCGGGTGCGCAGCGCCGGCGAGACCGCGGGGCCGGTGATCGTCAAGACCGACGCCAACCACGGCGGGGTCCCCGAGGCGCTGATCCGCGCCGCGCGGCGCGGCTGGTGGCCGCGGCTGGCGGCGCGGCTCGAACGCCGCGCGGTCGAGCGTCTGCCCTGGGCGCTCACCGGCCGCTTCGGCAACAACCACTATCCCCGCTTCGAGCGCCCCCAGGACGTGCCGTGGCCGGTCTGGTTCAATCCGCGGCTGCTCGTCGAGCGCTTCGTCATGCCGGTGGCCGACGGCGCGTTCCACAAGCGGCGCTGGCTGTTCTTCGGCGCGCGCGAAACGACGATCGCGCTGCGCTGCTCGACCTATGTTCCCGGCGACGACTCGGTCCTCAGCACCACCCTGTGCGATCCTGCGCCCGAGCCGCTGCGCCATGCGCGCCGCCTGCTCGGGCTCGAATACGGCAGCGCCGACTTCGTGATCCACGACGGCGAGGCGATCGCGCTCGACCTCAACCGCACGCCGGCCTCCGCGGCCTACGCCAAGCCGTTCTACGCCGCGGCCATCCGCGATCTCGCGGCCGGGCTCGACGACATGATCGGACCGCCGCCGCACGCCTAGCGCATGGCCGCCCGCCGGCGCTCAAAGACGGCGCAGATAGAAGTCCAGCCCCGCCGCGACCGCCGCACAGATTTCGGCGATGCGGCCGCTCGTCGTCACGGCGCCTTCGTTCGGCGTGCGGTTGGCGTCGAGCAGGATGGGCCGCCCTTCATGGACGATGAAGTCGAGCTTGCCGTAGTCGACCCCGAGTTCCGCGCGCCGGCGGCGCAGCGCGTCGGGCACGTCGCGATGGAGCGGCAGCCGCGCGACGGCGGTCGACAGCTTGACGACCGGCTGATGCGACAGGAAGGTCGAGACGCAGTCGCTGTCGCCCAGGCAGTACCACTGGTGCATGGCGAACAGGCCGCCGCGGCGCTCCGTGTAGAGCGGCTGTACGACCAGCGCCGGCGTGCGCCAGACCCAGCGCGGAACCTGGCCCTTGCGCGCAAAGACGACGTACTCGTCGTTCGGCAGCCGGCCCGTCCACGACGCGGGCAGGTGCCGCAGCGCCGCCTCGGCGAGCCGCGCCCGCATGCCGCCGGCCGCGATCCGCGTCTGGCGCTCGGGAATGCCGGCGTGGTTGAGGTCGGTCTTGACCATGACCGGTCCGTCATAGGCGTCGCCCGCGCTCACCAGGTCGGGACAGACCCGCCGCTTCGAGATGTCGGCGACGCGCGCGTTGATCGCCACCGGATAGCGGGCGACGAGGTCGCAATACGCGGCGGGTACGCGCGTCAGGTCGACGTGCAGGATGGCCACGTCGCCCGCCGGCGGGGGGCCGGCGCCGTCATGGACGATGATTCGGTGTCCGCGCGCGGACCAGAAGGCGAAGGCGGCGCGCGCCAGCGTCGCATTGGGGTCGAGGGCAAGGGAGCGGCCGGTCACGATGACCACGGCCGCACGGCGCGTCGCCATTTCGCCTCATCCTATCCGCCCCACCTGCCGACGTCAGACTAGCCGCCGCCGCGCGCAGCGACAATGGTTCCGCTTCGCCTTTCTCCCGCCCGATCAAGCTGATAGCTTCGGGCTCCGCATTCCTGGAAGTGGAGAGTGCCGACTGCGCCCGAACTCCGGCTGCCCGTCCGTCCGTTCCGAACGTCCGCCGCATGGCCGCTAGCGACGGGGTGCAAGAGGCTGCCGGCACGCTCGTCCTGGTCACCGCGTGCGATCATGGCTACTTCGCGCATCTTGCGAACCTGCTTGCGTCGCTGCGCCATCAGACGGCGCCGCCCGAGCGCGTGGTGATCGTCGATGTCGGCCTGAACGACGCCGAACGCGCGCAGCTGGCGGCCGCGGGCCATTCGGTCGTTCCCTACGCCGGCAACCTGCTCGGCGACGTGAAGCCGCACCTCGCCGCGCTCGAGGTGCGCGCCTGTCTCGACGAGCTGGTCCCCGACGCCGAAATCATCCTGTGGCTCGATGCCGACATCTGGCTGCAGAGCACGACCTATCTCGCCGAACTGCGCGGCTTCGCGCGCGACCACGATCTGCTGGTCACGCCGCAGATGGATGCGGGCTATGGCGGCGGGCGGACCGGCCTGCGCGTCAAGGCGGGATGGCTCGGGATCCCGCGCATCAGGAGCTGGAACCACGACCTGCTTGCGGAGGCGTACGGCCGCGACGTCGCCCACCGGTTGGCGTCGCATGCGATCGTCAACGGCGGCTTCGTTCTCGCGCGCCGCGACTCGCGGTTCTGGGCGGAGTGGCGGCGGATCTATCGCGCCGCGCGCTGCCGCAAGTTCGGCATCGATCAGGTTTCGCTCACCCGGGTGTTCGTCGAGACCAAGCTGCGCGCCGCGGCGCTCGATCCCGTCTACAACTGGTGCTGCTCCTTCACCCCGCCGGTTCTCGACCGCGCCGGCGACTTCTTCCGCAAGCCGAACCCGCCCTATGCCGTGTTGCACGCGCTCCACCTGACCGACGTCGCCAAGACGACGCGCTACACGGTCCGCCGCCTCGGCGGCGGCACGCAGGACGTCGCCTTCTTCGACCCCGCGACCGTCGCCGCGGCGATCGACGCCTGCGCGGCGTACCGATCGCGGCCCGACACCGCACGCTGATCAGGCGGGGGCGGGCGTGCCCGTGGGCGAACCCTTGCCCGCGCCGCGGCCCGGCGGCCGCAGCCCGCGCGTCGTCGTGCTGTTTCACGAGCACGATCCGATCGCCACCCGGCCCTATCTCGTCCTCGCCCTCGCCGAGCGCTGGCGCAGCCTCGGCATCGAGACGGTCATCCATCGCGGACTCGCCGCACCGCCCGACGGCGATCTCGCCATCCTGCACGTCGACCTGACCCGGGTGCCGAAGGCATACCACCGCCTCGCCCAGCGCTATCCGCGCGTGCTCAACGGCACCATCCTCGACATCGGCAAGCGGCACCTCGATTTCGTGCGGGTCGGCCGCGGCGACGGCTATGCCGGGCCGGTCATCGTCAAGACCGACCGCAACCATTTCGGCCTGCCGGAACGCGAGTTGCGCCATCGTCTGCGCGAGGCGTCGCGTCCACGCTGGCTGCGCGCCGCGCGGCGGATGAGCGCCAAGCTGGCGGTTGCGCTGCCCTGGTGGGTTACCGGCAATGTCGGACATGAGCGGTATCCGGTGCTCGCATCCCCGCGTGAGGTGCCGCCGACGGTCTGGTTCGACCCGCGCTTCGTCGTCGACCGCTTCGTGCCGGAGCGCGCGGGCGATCTCTTCGTGCTGCGGCGCTGGAATTTCCTCGGCAACGCCAGCGTGAACTTCGCCGGCTACGGCACGACCGCGTGGCTGACGAGCAAGACCACGCTGCGCCGCGAACTGCTTGGGCCGCCGCCGCCCGAGGTGGTCGCGATCCGGCGTGCATTCGCGCTCGATCTCGGCAAGATCGACTACGCAATGCCCGACGGCCGGGTCGTCGTCTACGACGTCAACAAGACGCCCGGCGGCTCGGCGAGCCCCGAATATCAGCGCCTGCTGGTCGACGAACTGGCGCCGGCGCTGTCCGCGATGCGATGAGCGTGCGATCGATGCGCAGGGCAACGCTTGACGCCCCGCCGCACCTCCTCCACGGTCGCCGCATCGGCGCACGCACGCGCGGGAGGGCGTGTGGCAAGAATCCTAGTCGTCTGCCATCCGAGAGACCGCACCCTGCAGGACAACTACATCCTGCACGCGCTGATCGCCCCGTGGCGCGCGCGCGGCCATGCGGTCGAGATCCAGTTCGGCTGGGCGCGGCGGCCTGCGGCCGATCTCGTGATTCCGCACATCGACGTGACGGTGCTGCCGCCCGACGCGCTCGACTTCCTCGCCGCCTATCCCAACGTCGTCAATCGCCGCCTGACCGACATCAGCAAGCGGCGGATCAGCGCCAACCTGCTGCAGCGCGGGGACGCATGGTCCGGCCCGGTCATGGTCAAGACCGATGCCAATCACGCCGGCATCCCCGATTTCGTGCGCCGGCCGCCGCCGCCGCGCTGGCGCCGGCTGCTGGCGCGCGGCCCGCAGCCGCTGCCGCCGCCGCCCGCCGCACGCTATCGGATCTACGACCGCCTCGCCGACGTGCCGCCGCGGGTCTGGCACGACCGCAGCCTGGTCGTCGAGAAGCTGATCGCCCAGCGCGACGGCAGCCTCTACGTGCTGCAGCAATGGTGGCTGATGGGTGACGCCGTGGTCCACCGCAGCCAGGTCGGGCCGGCCCCGGTCGTGGCCGGCCCGGACATCGTGCGCCGCGCACCGGTCGCGGTGGCGCCGCCGCCCGAGCTGCTGGCACTGCGCGCCCGCACGGGGCTCGACTTCGGCAAGGTCGACTACGTGCAGCATGATGGAGGCATCACCGTGTTCGACATCGCGACGACGCCGACCGGCCGCTCGATGACTGGCCGCGCCGACATGATGGAAACGCTCGCCGCCGGCCTCGACGGCCTGCTGGCGCGCGGCCGCACGCCGTCCGGCGTCGAGGCGGCGGCGTCGTGACGGCGTCGCGCGTCCTCCTCGCCGCGCTTTGGCTCGCGCTCGCGGGGCCGGCGGCCGCGCAGACGCTCGTCGTCGGCACGGCGACGCAGACGACCTCGATCGATCCGCATTTCCAGCTCGCCTTCACCAATATCGCGCCGCTGCGCCACGTCTTCGATCCGCTCTTCGCGCAGGACGCGCGCCAGCAGCTCCATCCCGCGCTCGCCGTCGAGTGGACCGCGGTCGCGCCGACGACCTGGCGCATCAAGCTGCGCGCGGGCGTGCGCTTCCACGACGGCACGCCGTTCACCGCCGACGACGTCGCCTTCACCCTCGCGCGCGCCCCCAACGTCCCGAACAGCCCGGCGAGCTACGCGCTCTACACCCGCGCCATCGAAGCCGTCACGGTGGTCGACGCACTGACCGTCGAGATCCGCACCCGCGCACCGCATCCGACCCTGCCGATGGAGCTGAGCACGATCGGCATCGTCTCGCGGCGCGCCGCCGCGCAGGCGACGACGGCGGATTTCAACGCCGGGCGCGCCGCGATCGGCACCGGACCGTTCCGCTTCGAGGCCTGGACGCCGGGCGAGCGGCTGGTGCTGGCGCGCAACGAAGACTACTGGGGCGCCCGGCCGGACTGGGCGCGGGTCGAGTTCCGCCGCATTCCCAACGAGAGCGCGCGCGTCGTGGCGCTGCTTGCCGGCGACGCCGACATCGTCGAGGCCGTGCCGCCCAACGCGGTCGCACGCATCCGCGAGCGCGCCGACATGGCGCTTGCCTCGACGACGGCGAACCGCGTCATCCTGCTCGCCGTCAACCATGCGCGCGAGCCGATCGCGCAGGCGCGCTCGGCGTCCGGCGAAGCGCTGCCGGACAACCCGCTGCGCGACCTGCGCGTGCGCCAGGCGATCTCGGCGGCGATCGACCGGCCGGGCCTGGTCGAGCGCGTGATGCTCGGCGAGGCGGCACCGGCCGGCCAGGTGCTGCCGGCGACCTATGCCAGCGCCCATCCCGGCCTCGCCCCCGACGCCTTCGACATCGAGCGCGCGCGCCGGCTGCTGGCGCAGGCCGGCCATGCCCTCGGCCTGACCATCACCCTGATCGCCCCCAACGACCGCTACGTCAACGACGAACAGGTCGCGCAGGCGATCTCGCAGATGCTCGCGCGCGCCGGCATCCGGGTGCAGCTCGAAGCGCTGCCCTCGGCGATCGTCCTCCAGCGCGGCAACCGGCGCGAGTTCGGGCTGATGATGTGGGGCATTTCATCGGAGACCGGAGAAACGCTCGCCTCGCTGCATTCGCTGCTCGGCTCCGAGCAGTCGGCGGGCGGCCGCGGCAACGGCAATCGCGGCTACTACGCCGATGCGGAACTCGACGCCTTGATCGCGCAGGCGAGCGCCGCGATGGACCCGGACGCGCGCACGGCGCTGGGCCGCGCGGCAGCGGAGCGCGCGCTCGGCGCGCTGGGCTTCATCCCGCTCTACTTCCCCACCAACACCTGGGCGATGCGCCGCGCGCTCACCTACGCGCCGCGTGCCGACGGCTACACGCTGGCGATGGACGTCCGCGCGCGCTGACCGGCTCGATCAGGCGCCGAAGACGCGGCGGTCGGCGGCGAGGTCGGCCTCCGGCTGCGGGACCCCGGCCCGGCCGCGCGCGTCGCGGCGAAAGCGCGCCGGGCTGACGCCGTGGCGCGCCTTGAAGCTGCGGCCGAAATGCGAGGCGTCGGCGAAGCCGAGCTCGGCCGCGATCCGGCCGGCCGGCAGCGCGCTGTGCTTCAACATCCACTGCGCGTGGCGCAGGCGCAGCGCGAGGTAGGTCTCCTGCGGGCCGGCGCCGAGCTGCTCGTCGAAGACGCGCTCGAGCTGGCGCACGCTGACGTCGATCTCCGCCGCGATGGCGCGGATCGGCAGCGGCTCGGCGAGGTTCTGCTCCATCAGCAGCAGGGCCCGCGACACGCGGATGTCGTCGCTCGCGGCGACGGCGTGCGGCGCGGGCTGCGTGCGCTCCTCCGCATTCGGGCGATCGACCTGGAGGATGTGGAGCGCCTTCTGCGCCGCGGCACCGCCCAGCCGCCCGCTCACCAGCCGCGCCGCGAGGTCGGCGACGCCGATGCCGCCCGAGCAGGTGATGCGGTCGCCGTCGATGACGTAGAGCCGGTCCGCGATCGGCACGAGCTGGGGGAACTCGTCGAGGAAGTCGCGGTAGTGGAACCAGCTCACGCAGCATTTGCGCAGCTTCATCAGGCCGAGGCGGCAGAGCACAAAGCTGCCCGTGCACACCCCAACCAGGGTCACGCCCAGCTCCGCCGCGCGGCGCAAGTATGCGCCGATCTCCGTCGCCAGCGGCGGCATGCCCTGGAGCAGGCCGCCGACCACGACGACGTAGTCGAAGCGCTGCGGATCGACGAGATCGGATGAGGGCTGCACCGCGATGCCGCAGCTCGAGCGCGCCGGGCGCCGCCCCGGGGCCATGACCTGCCAGGCGCATTCGATCGGCCGGCTGCGGTCGCCCTTGTCGCCGGCGAGCCGCAGCACGTCGACGAAGGTCGAGAACGCGGTGAGGGTGAAATTGTGCATGAGCAGGAATCCGACGCGCAGCTTGGCCTGGTCCGGCGGCGCGGCGGGCGTGGGGGGCGATGTCGCGGGGCGCATGACCCCAATGTCGCATTTGTTCCAGTTTTTTTCGCCTGGTTTCGAGATTTGCCCCGGCAACTCGGGCACAGTGGGGGCAACGACAGGAACCGGCCGATGCGCCATTTCTCGCTGCGCACGCTTCTGACCGAGGCCGCGAACGCCCATCAGGGCTGGGCGCGCCAGTGGCGCGCGCCCGAACCGAAGCCGGCCTATGACGCGATCATCGTCGGCGGCGGCGGCCACGGCCTCGCGACCGCCTACTACATGGCCCAAGAGCACGGGATGCGGAACATCGCCGTGCTCGAGAAGGGCTGGATCGGCGGCGGCAACACCGGCCGCAACACGACGATCATCCGCTCGAACTACCTCTACGACGAGAGCGCCGCGATCTACGACCATGCGGTGAAACTGTGGGAGGGGCTGTCGCAGGCGCTCAACTACAACGTCATGTACTCGGCGCGCGGCGTGCTGATGCTCGCGCACAACCAGCACGACGTGCAGAGCTTCAAGCGCCACGTCTATGCCAACCGTCTCAACGGCGTCGACAACGAGTGGCTGACGCCCGAACAGGCCAAGGCGTTCTGCCCGCCGCTCAACATTTCGCCCGACATCCGCTACCCGGTGCTCGGGGGCGCGCTGCAGCGCCGCGGCGGCGTCGCGCGGCACGACGCGGTCGCCTGGGGCTACGCGCGCGGGGCCGACGCGCTCGGCGTCGATATCATCCAGAACTGCGAGGTCACCGGGATCGTGCGCGGTTCGGACGGCGCGGTGACCGGCGTCGAGACCACCAAGGGGCCGATCCGCACGCCCCGGATCGGCGTCGTCGCCGCCGGCCACACCAGCGTGATCATGGCGATGGCGGGCGTGCGCATGCCGCTCGAGAGCTTTCCGCTCCAGGCCCTGGTCTCCGAGCCGGTCAAGCCGGTCTTCCCCTGCGTGCTGATGTCGAACGCGGTGCACGCCTATATCTCGCAGTCGGACAAGGGCGAGCTCGTCATCGGCGCCGGCACCGACCAGTACGTCTCCTACAGCCAGCAGGGCGGGCTCCACATCACCACCCACACGCTCGACGCGATCTGCGAGCTGTTCCCGCAGTTCTCGCGGCTGCGCCTGCTGCGCAACTGGGGCGGCATCGTCGACGTCACGCCCGACCGCTCGCCGATCATCGGCAGGACGCCGGTGCCCGGCCTGTTCGTCAATTGCGGCTGGGGTACGGGCGGCTTCAAGGCGACCCCCGGTTCGGGCCACGTCTTCGCCTGGACGGTGGCGAAGGGCGAGCCGCATCCGATCAACGCCCCGTTCACGCTCGACCGCTTCCGCACCGGCCGCCTCATCGACGAGGCGGCGGCGGCGGCGGTCGCGCATTGAGGCCGCCGATGCTGCTCGTCACCTGCCCGCATTGCGGCGCCCGCCCGGAGATCGAGTTCCGCTATGGCGGCGAGGCGCATATTGCGCGGCCCGCCGATCCGTCGGCGCTCGACGACCGGCAATGGGCCGAGTTCCTCTACTTCCGCTCGAACCCGAAGGGCGTATACGCCGAGCGCTGGAACCACGCCCATGGCTGCGGGCGCTGGTTCAACGCGCTGCGCGACACGGCGAGCGACGCATTCCTGGCGACCTATCCGGCCGGGCAGCAGCGGCCCGATCTCGGCGGAGGCCGCTGACCATGGCGCAGCCGTGTCGCCTGCCCGCGGGCGGCCGCATCGATCGCGCAAAGCCCCTGCGCTTGCGCTTCAACGGCCGGGACATCGAAGCCTATGCGGGCGACAGCGTCGCCGCGGCGCTGCTCGCCAACGGCGTGCGGCTGGTCGGCCGCTCGTTCAAGTATCACCGGCCGCGCGGCATCCTGAGCCACGGTTCGGACGAGCCGAACGCGCTGCTTCAGGTCGATCGCGGGCCGGGCCGCATCGATCCCAACAACCGCGCGACCGTCGTCGAGGCGGCCGACGGCATCGCCGTGTCGTCGCAGAACCACTGGCCGTCGCTGGAACACGACCTCGGCGCGGTCAACGACCTGCTGTCGCCCGTCCTCCCGGCCGGCTTCTACTACAAGACCTTCATGTGGCCGCAGTCGTTCTGGCAGCGGGTCTACGAGCCGAAGATCCGCGCGGCGGCCGGGCTTGGCGTGGCGCCGCACGAAGCCGACGCCGACCGCTACGTCCACCGCCACGCGCATTGCGCGGTGCTCGTGGTCGGCGGCGGGCCGGCGGGCCTCGCCGCGGCGCTTGCCGCCTCGGACGACGGCGCGCGCGTCATCCTCGCCGACGAGCAGCCGGAGTTCGGCGGCACGCTGCTGCACGACCTTCATGCGACGATCGACGGCGCGCCCGCGGGCGATTGGCGCGCGCAGGCCCTGGCGACGCTCGCCGCGCGCGCGAACGTGACGCTGCTGCCGCGGACGACCGCCTTCGGCTACTACAACCACAATCACATCGCGCTGGTCGAACGGGTCGGCGACCATCGTGCGCGCCAGGACGACCGCCGGCCGCGCGAGCGCCTCTGGCAGGTGCGTGCGCGCCAAGTCGTGCTCGCCACCGGCGCGCACGAGCGCCCGCTCGTCTTTGCCGACAACGACCGGCCGGGCATCATGCTGGCCGAAAGCGTGCGCGTCTTCATCAACCGGTACGCCGTCGCGCCGGGGCGGCGCATCGTCTTCGCGACGTCGGGCGCCTCGGCCTATGCCGCCGCCGCCGATGCCAAGGCGGCCGGCCTCGACGTCACGCTCGTCGACATCCGCGCCGAGGCCGAATGCGGCCCCGGGCCGGCGATGCTGCGCGCGCGCGGCATCGACGTGCTCCCCGCTCACACGATCGTCGGCTCGACCGGGCGCAAGGCTGTGACCGGCCTGATCGTCGCCCCGGTCGATGCCAACGGCATCGTCGGGCCGCGGCGCACCCTCGCCTGCGACGGCGTCGGCATGTCGGGCGGCTGGACGCCGGCGGTGCATCTGTTCTCGCAGTCGCGCGGCAAGCTCCGCTACGACGACGCCATCGATGCCTTCGTGCCCGGAACCCCGGCCCAGGCGGAACGATCGGCGGGCGCCGCGCGCGGCATCTACGATCTCGCCGCCTGCCTCGCCGACGGCTGGGCGGCGGGCGGCGGGGCCGCGCGCGACTTCGCCGCGACGCCGTCGCCGACCGGCTTCCGCCCGGTGCGCGCGCTGCCGACCGACGCCGACGCCAAGCGGGTCAAGGCCTTCGTCGACTTCCAGAACGACGTGACAGCGAAGGACATCGCGCTCGCCGTGCGCGAGGGCTTCGAATCGGTCGAGCACGTCAAGCGCTACACCACGACGGGCATGGCGACCGACCAGGGCAAGACCTCGAACATGGCGGCGCTCGGTCTGGTCGCCGAGATCCTCGACAGGCCGGTGCCGCAGGTCGGCACGACGACGTTCCGCCCGCCCTACACGCCGGTCACCTTCGGCACCATCGTCGGTTCGGCGCGCGGCGCCCTGTTCGACCCGATCCGCGTGGCACCGCTGCACGACTGGGCCGCGGCTCACGGCGCGCGATTCGAGAATGTCGGGCTGTGGCGGCGCGCCTGGCACTTCCCGAGGCCGGGCGAGGACATGCACGCGGCGGTGCGGCGCGAATGCAGGGCCGTGCGCGAATCGGTCGGCATCTTCGACGCCTCGACGCTCGGCAAGATCGAGGTCGTCGGCCGCGACGCAGCCGAGTTCCTCCACCGCATCTACATCAACGCCTGGCTGAAGCTCGAGCCCGGCCGGTGCCGCTACGGCGTGATGCTCAAGGAGGACGGCTTCATCTTCGACGACGGCGTCGTCGCGCGCATGGCGCCCGACCGCTTCCACGTCACCACCACGACGGGCGGCGCCGCGCGCGTGCTCGCGCACATGGAGGACTACCTCCAGACCGAATGGCCGGACCTCGAGGTGTTCCTAACCTCGGTCTCCGAGCAATGGGCGGTGATCGCGCTGCAGGGACCGCGCGCGCGCGACGTGCTCGCGCCCCTCGTCGAGGGCATCGACCTGGCCGCGGCTTCGTTCCCGCACATGGCGGTGCGCACCGGCACGATCTGCGGCGTGCCGACGCGGCTGTTCCGCGTCTCCTTTACCGGCGAGCTCGGCTACGAGATCAACGTGCCGGCGGACTATGCGCGCGCGGTCTGGGAAGCGCTGTGGGCACGCGGGCAGGAATTCGGCATCACGCCCTACGGCACCGAGGCGATGCACGTGCTGCGCGCCGAGCGCGGCTTCATCATCGTCGGCCAGGAGACCGACGGAACGGTGACGCCCGACGATGTCGGCCTCGGCGGCATGATCGCCAGGGCGAAAGCGGACTTCGTCGGCAAGCGCTCGCTCGCCCGGCCCGACATGCTCAAGCCCGACCGCAAGCAGCTCGTCGGACTGCTCGCCGATGCGCCGGACCTCGTGCTCGAGGAGGGCGCGCAGATCGTGGCCGATCCGCACCAGCCGATCCCGATGACGATGCTCGGACACGTGACCTCCAGCTACTGGAGCGACGCCTGCGGGCGCGCGATCGCGCTGGCGCTGGTGTCGGGCGGGCGCGCTCGCATGGGCCAAACGCTCCACGTCACAACGCCGACCGGGTTCGCGCCGGCACGCGTCGCGGCGCCGGTCTTCTTCGACCCCAAGGGGGAACGCGTCCATGGCTGAGCAAGCCGCACGCCGCACGCCGATCCTCGCGCCGTCGGCGGCCCGGCCGGAGGCCGCGATCTCGATCGCGCCGATGGTCCCGGCCGCGCGCTTCGCGCTGCGGCTGCCGGAGGCCGCGGCGAAGGCGATCGGCAGCGCCGCCGGCTTCCGGCTCGACATGGCGATCAACCGCAGCGCCGCCGCCCGGGACGGCCGGCTCGCCGCCCGGCTCGGCCCCGACGAGTGGTTGCTGCACGGGCCCGAGACCGCGAGCGAAGCGATCGCGCGGGATGTCGAAGCCGCCCTCGCCGGGCGGCACTTCGCGCTGGTGGATATCGGCCATCGCAACGTCGCCATCGCCGTGGCGGGCGCCCACGCGCGCGCCGTCATCAACGGCGGCTGTCCGCTCGACCTCGACGACGACGCCTTTCCGCCCGGCTCGGCCACGCGCACGCTGCTCGGCAAGGCGGAGATCGTGCTGCTGCGGCCGGACGAGGCGCCGGTCTTCCGCATCGAATGCTGGCGCTCCTTCGCGCCCTACGTTCTCGGACTGCTTGAAGAGGTCGGGCGCGAGTTTGCGGGCGCCTGAGGGCGACGTCGCGCGGCCCGGGATCGCGGCGGGCGGCCGGGCCGCGATCCTTTACCTCGCGTTAACCGTGATCGGCGATGTTTGCCCTCGGGGACGGGGGCGATCGATCGACGTCGCGAAAGCGATGGACGCATGGACATTGCCACGCAACCGCTGCGCCACCCCTCCTCGAGGCTCTTCGTTCTGACGACCATCGGGCTGGTGCTCGTCACGCTCGCCGCCGCGGTCGTGTCGATCCTTCAGCTGCGCCTTCAGGCACTGACGGCGGCGGAAGACGACACGCAGCGGCTCAGCCTGATCCTGTCGGAACACGCCGCCCGCACCGTGCAGGGCGTCGACACCGTCCTGCAGGAGCTGGTCGAGCGCATCGCGAGAGACGGCATCGCCGACCGCGAGGGATTCGCCGCGCTGATGCGATCGGCGGAGATGCGGGCCTTCCTCGTCGGCCGCCAGGCGCGGCGCGTCGAGGCCGACGCCTTCTCGATCGTGGACGCGAACGGCGACCTGCTCAACTGGTCGCGCGACATCGAGCCGCCGGCCTTCAACCTCAGCGACCGCGACCATTTCGTCCATTTCCGGGACAGCGACGACCAGGGCGTCTTCGTCGGCACGCCGAACCGCAACCACGTCACCGGCCGGTGGACGCTGTTCCTCGCCCGCCGCGCCCGCGGCCCGAACGGCGAATTTCTCGGGCTGTTCATCGCCGTCCTGACGCTCGACTATTTCGTCGATTTCTATCGCGACATCACCGCGAGCGACGGGCGCGCCATCGGGCTGTTCCGCAGCGACGGCACGGTGCTCGCGCGCTATCCCGAGGACCCCGCGATGATCGGGCGCAACATCGCCGGAACTTCGCCGGTGCTGCAGGCTCTCGGAGCCGGCGCGCCGATCAGCAATCACTGGATGACCGGCAATTTCGACGGCCTGCGGCGCTTCGTGTCGGGCCGCCGCATGCGCAACTACCCGATCGTCGTTTCGGCGGCGGTGTCCGAGGCGGCGGCCCTCGCGGCCTGGCGCGGCGGCGCGCTGGTCATCGCGACCGGCGCGCTCGCGGCGCTTTCGGGCATCGGGCTGCTCTTCGTCCTGGTGCGCCGGCAGGTGTCGCTCCTGAGCCGGTCGGAGCGTGCGTTGCAGTCGCAGGTCGTCGACCTGCGCGATGCGCAGGCGCGGCTCGAGGCGCAAGGCGCCGCTCTTGCCCTCGCGATGCAGGACGCCGCGAATGCGCGCGACGCGGCCGACCGGGCCAACCGCTCGAAGTCCGACTTCCTCGCCAACATGAGCCACGAGATCCGCACGCCGATCAACGGCGTGCTGGGCAATCTCGATCTGCTGCGCGACTCCGCACTGAGCGCGGAGCAGCGGCGGTTCGCCGACGACGCGCGCGAATCGGGCCGCATCCTCCTCCATCTCGTCAACGACATCCTCGACCTGTCCAAGCTCGAGGCCGGCCGCATGACGCTCGAGGCGATCGATTTCGACCTCGAACGCACGCTCGACACCGCGGTGCGCGTGCTCCGCCCGAAGGCCAACGAAAAGGGGATCGCCCTGACGCTCGACGTCGCGGAGAACGCGCGGCTCGCATTGCGCGGCGACCCGAGCCGTTTGCGGCAGATCGTCATCAATCTGGTCGGAAACGCCGTCAAGTTCACCGAACGCGGCGCCGTGACGGTCCGCGCCGAGGCCCAGGGCCGCGACGGGTCCGCGACCGCGATCGCGATCAGCGTGAGCGACACCGGCATCGGCATGTCCGGCGCGGCGCGCGAGCGGCTTTTCCTGAAGTTCTCCCAGGCAGACGAATCGACCCCGCGCCGCTTCGGCGGCACCGGCCTGGGCCTCGCGATTTCCCGGCAGCTCGTCGAACTGATGGGCGGGGAGATCGGCGTCGAAAGCGAGCCCGGCCGCGGCAGCACGTTCCGCTTCGTTCTTCGTCTTTGCGATGCGGCCGGCGGGCCCCATGCCGAGCGCGCGACCGACCTGTCGCCGCCGGCGACGCTCCAGCGGCCCTGCCGCGTGCTCCTTGCCGAGGACAATGCGATCAACCAGCGCATCGCCGTCGCCCTGCTGGAGCGGGCGGGCCATCGCGTCGACCACGCCGCGAACGGCCGCGAGGCGGTGCGCATGGCCCTCGCCGGCGGGTACGACGTCATCCTGATGGACATTCAGATGCCCGAGCTCGACGGCGTCGCCGCGACGGCCCTCATCCGCGAAGCCGAGAGGGGGACGAAGCGCCGCGTGCCGATCGTCGCGCTGACCGCCCACGCCATGCAGGGGGTCCGCGAGGAGTATCTTGCCGCCGGCATGGACGACTACGTCGGCAAGCCCTTCGACAACGCGCGCCTTCTCCGGACCGTCGAGCGCTGGGCCGGCGGGCCGGCGCATCCCGAACCGCCCGCGCGCGTCCATTCGATCGCCGACGCGATCACGGATTTCGACGACGCGCAGCTCGCGATGCTCGAACCGGCCCTGCCGGTGGCGGACTTCCGCGGGCTGATCGACAGCTTTCTCGCCGGCAACGAAGCGCGGCTGCGCGGGCTTCAGGCGGCGCTGGCCGCGAACGACCTGCCGGCGCTGGGCCGCGAGGCGCACGACCTCGTGGGCACCGCAGGCAATTTCGGCGCCAAGCGGCTCCAGGACCTCGCCCGCCAGCTCGCGGCCGCCTGCCGCGCCGCAGCGCCCGACGATGCCGGGCGCATCGTCACGGAAATCGGGCACGCCGCCGACGACGTGCGGCGCGCAATTCACGCGCGGTTCCTCGCCGGAACCGCCATCCCGGCCTAGGAGCCACCGATGCCGTATCCGCCGGTCGCCGCGGGCGACCCGTCGAAGCTCGTTCTCGGGGTCGACGACCTGCCCGAAAATCTGCTGTTCCTGCGCGCCAATCTGCTCGTCGCGCGCTATCGCTTCGTCGGCGCCGCAAGCGGCGCGGCGTGCCTCGAGATCCTGACCCGCGAGACGCCGCAGCTCATCCTTCTCGACGTGCAGATGCCGGAGATCGACGGCTTCGAGGTCTGCCGCGCGATCCGCCGCAATCCGGCCTTTCGCGACATCCCGATCGCGTTTCTGACCGCGCACAACGGGCCCGACGACATCGAGCGCGGTCTCGCCGCCGGCGGCAATGACTTCATCACCAAGCCGTTCAATCCCGTGACCCTGATCGAGCGCGTCGCCTACTGGACGGGCCGCGCACCACAGGGCGGCGCGCCCGGTGCGGGAAGCGGCCGGTAGGGCACGAAAAAGGCCGCATCCCTTGCAGGATGCGGCCTCTTCGCGATCGAAACCCGGCAGCGGCGCGAACGCCGCTGGGGCTTCAGAACGTGGTCAGGCGTTCTTCAGGTTCGCCGCGGCGGTCTTGCCGCGCTCGGAAACCTCGTCATAGCTGAGCTTCTGCCCTTCGGCGAGGCTCTGCATGCCAGCGCGCTCGACGGCGCTGATATGGACGAACACATCCTTCGAACCGTCGGAGGGCTGGATGAAACCAAAACCCTTCGCCGTATTGAACCACTTCACGGTACCGATGGCCATAGGGGCCTCCTCAAAGCGCAAACACGCGCTGATGGCCGCACAAACGCTGCGCGGCGTAACGCAACCGAAAGTTTTGGAATGTCTCGTGGGGCGCCCTTGCGGGCGGGGCCAAAAAGGTCAGACCAGAACGATGATCGTGCGGG
>JAEUKZ010000162.1 GCA_016793045.1 Alphaproteobacteria bacterium | reverse complement strand
CGATGATCTGCGATCGATGCCTGTAGCGAGCACCACGTCCCGCCTGGATCATCTCGACGCCCTGCGCGGACTGCTCGTCCTACTCGTCGTGGCGATCCATGCCCTCGGCTATGCCGGCCTGCCTGCCGGCCCGGCGCGGACCACCATCGATTTCATCGTCTCGACGATCGCCGTCCAGGGCTTCTATTTCGTCGACGGTCTGCTGTTCGCGCGCCGGATCGACCGCGCGGGCGGCCCCGGCGCGCGCGGCTATCTCGCCGATTCGGCACGCCGCCTGTTGTGGCCCTGGCTGCTGTTCAGCGTCGGCTACGCCGTCGCCCGCGCCGCGGCGGAACGCTACGGGGTCGTCGAGCCGACGGCGCTCTCGCAGGATGGGCTCTCGCCCGCTGCGCTGCTGGGGTCCATCTGGTGGTCCCACGCCGCACCGCATCTCTACTTCTTGCCGTCGCTCTTTCTGATCCGCTGTGCCGCGGTGGTGATCTGGCCGCTGTTGCGCGCCCCGGCAGCGGTACTTCTCGTCGTCGGAACCGTCGCACTGCTGGCCTTCCGCACGGTGATCGAGCCGGGCTATTTCGCCCTCGTGCCGCATGAAGGCCTCGACCCCCTGCTGCATGCACTCGGCGGCATGGGCTTTTTCGTGCTTGGCGCCGGAATGTGGCGGCTCGCGGGGGAGACAGGACGGCTGTCGGCGGCGTGGATCATCGGTCCGCTGATCCTCGCGGGAGTCAGCGTCTTCGCCCCGCGCAGCGTCCACAATGTCGCCGTCCAGCTCGGCTATCTTCTGCCGCTCTATGCGCTGTTTGCCCGCTATTCGATCGGTGGCGCGGCCATGACGATGGTCGGGCGGCAGACGATGGGCATTTATCTGCTCCACATGCCGATCGTCATGAAGATCTGGGCCATGATTCTTGGCCGCCTGGTCGACCCTGCCGGGCTGCTCGACTATTTCCTGCTCGTGGCGACGTCGTTCGCCACCGCACTGGCGATCAGCCTCGCGACCCACCGAATTGGCCTCGGCGCGCTGGTCTTTGGTGAGCGAAAAGCCGCACCCCGACTCACGCCTGCGGCGTGAGTTACGAAAAATTTACCGTGGCCGGTAATGCTGCTTGATCCAAGCGCCCGCGACGGTGCGGTGGCTCGGATTGGCGGAATTCGAATAGACTTGCGCCTGCTCGAGCGATTGGATCTTCCCGTCGCCGAGGCGATCGATCAGGCCGGCCACGAATTCGGGAAAAACGGCGCAGAACCGTTCTTCGTCGGGAATGTCCTCGCGGAGCTGGTCGTGCATCTCGCCCAACGCCGCGTAGACCCGCTTCCAGTCCGCCGCGCTCAAGAGCTTGGCGCAGCGTTCGACGAGTTCCTGTGTGAACCGGTCCTGGACGGAACTGGACGATGACATGGTCCCGCCTCACGTCTTTCTTACAGGGGCCACGACCAATCGGCGACCGCGACTCGACCCTCCGAGAGTAGTGTCGGACTTGAAGCAGCCCAGGTAAAATGGATTTTACCCCGTGCTCGCCAACCGATACAGCCGCGGCGACACTGTAGACACTTGGACGGACCATGTGCGGGATCGCCGGATACTGGGATCGAAGGGCCGCCACGGACGGTGATACGCTTGCGGCGCTGGCGCGCGGCGCCGGCGACGCGATGGCGCATCGCGGGCCTGACGGCGACGGGGTCTGGGTCGACGCCGATGCCGGGCTTGCCCTCGCCCACCGCCGGCTCGCGATCGTCGATCTCTCGCCGACCGGCGCTCAGCCGATGACGTCGTCATGCGGCCGCTACGTGATCTCGTACAATGGCGAAGTCTTCAACTTCCTCGAATTGCGACGCGAGCTCGAAGCTGCCGGCCAACGCTTCCGCGGTACATCCGACACCGAAGTGATGCTCGAAGGCTTCGTGCGCTGGGGCGTCGAGGCGACGGTGAAGCGCCTTATCGGGATGTTCGCCTTCGCGCTATGGGACAGGACCGCTCGCCGCCTCTGGCTCGTGCGCGATCGCCTCGGGATCAAGCCGCTCTACTATCTGGCGAACGATTCGGTCGTGCTCTTCGGATCGGAGCTGAAGGCGCTGCGGGCGCTGCCGGGCTGGACGCCGAAACTCGACCGGGCCTCGCTCGCGCAGTACCTGCGCCGCGGCTATGTCCCCCATCCGCTCAGCATCTATGAGTCTGTGCGGAAGCTGCCGCCGGGCCACATCCTCGAACTGAGTGCCGACGCCGCGCCCCGCCTGTCGGCCTATTGGAGCCTTCGCGAGGTCGCGACGAACGGAATCGCCGCCGCACGGTCGGATCGACGCTCGCCGGACGACGCCGTCCGCCAGCTCGAGGCGCTTCTGCGTGATGCGATTCGCCGGCGCATGATCGCCGATGTGCCGCTCGGCGCATTCCTGTCCGGCGGTGTCGATTCGTCGTTGGTTGTGGCCCTCATGCAGTCTGAAAGCAATCGACCGGTCAAAACGTTCTCGATTGGCTTTCGCGAAGGGGCCTACAACGAGGCCGGGCACGCGCGGGCGGTCGCGGCGCATCTCGGGACGGAGCACCAGGACCTCGTCGTCGAACCGCGCCACGCGCTCGACCTGATTCCGCGGCTGCCGAAGATCTACGACGAACCGTTTGCGGACTCGTCGCAGATTCCGACCTATCTCGTCGCCGAGATGACGCGCCGGCATGTGACCGTCGCGCTCTCCGGCGATGGCGGAGACGAGTTGTTCGCGGGCTATCACCGCTATGGTTGGGGCGAGTGGGTCTGGGACCGCGTCGACTGGATGCCGCGGCCGCTGCGCAGCGCCGCATCGGCCCTTTTCGGTGCGGCGCAAAGCGTCTTGCCGGCATCGCTCCCGGCTGCGCGGCGCATGGGCCAGGCAGGCCGCCTGCTCGACTGTCGCGACATCGACGGGCTCTACGATTGGCTCACGCAACCCTGGCCGAGGGACACCGTCTTGATGGCCCCGCCAGCGACAGTGTCGAGTGCCAGCGAACCTTGCGTCGGCCTCAATGGGACGGCGGTCGATACCGTCACGGCGCTCCAGTTCCGCGACATGGCCGACTATCTTCCGGAAGACATTCTGACCAAGCTCGATCGAGCCACGATGGCGGTGTCGCTCGAGGGCAGGGTGCCGCTGCTCGACCACCGCGTCGTCGAACACGCCTGGACCTTGCCGATGTCGCTCAAACGGCGCGACGGTGCGGGCAAGTGGATCCTGCGCGAGGTCCTGGCGCGGCATGTCCCGCGCGACATGACCGATCGGCCCAAGCAGGGATTTGAAGTACCGATCGGCGATTGGCTTCGCACCGAACTGCGCGATTGGGCCGACGAACTGATGGCGCCACAAGTTCTCGGGGATATGGGCCTGAATGCCGAACCCATCCGTCAGGCATGGCTCAATCACATGAGCGGAAAACAAAATAATGACAACGCGTTATGGGTCATTCTTATGGCGACGTCGTGGTGGCAGGAAGCCGGCCGCCCATGATCAATCAATTGGTAAATTTCATCACCTATACTTTTGAAATCATTGAGTACCGGGCGTGCCCTAGGCTGATGCTCCCGGCGACGGATGCGCAACGATGATTCGATCCGCAGCACTGCTCCTGGTCGCCTTCGGGCTGCTGCCGCTGGCCCTGGTCTCGCCGTTCGTCGGCGTGTTGCTGTGGACCTGGATCTCGCTCATGTCCCCGCAGCAATGGGTGTGGGGATTCGCCGGCGGCATCCGCTGGGGGCTCTACATGCTCGCGGCGACGATGGTCGGGTGGATGATCTCGGCCGATCGCAAGGCCATCCCGCTCAGCGCCAACAACATCCTCATCGTCGTCCTGATGGTGTGGATTTCGATCACCACCTATTTCGCTCTCGTCCCCGATGCCGCCTATCAGAAGTGGGACTATGTGTTCCGTGTTCTCGTCCAGGTGTTGATATCCGCCGCACTGATGACGACCCGCGTGCGGGTTCACGCGATGATCTGGATGCTGGTCATCTCGATCGGCTTCTATGGGGTCAAAGGCGGGTTGTTCACGGTGCTGACCGGCGGCCGTTTTGACGTACAGGGTCCGGAGGCGACCGGCATCGAAGATCGCAACCACCTTGCCCTCGCGCTCTCGATCACGCTGCCGCTCATCTACTACCTTCGCCAGCAGTCCGAGCATGTCTGGGTCCGGCTCGGCCTTGCCGTGGCTTTCGCGATGCATGTCTTTGCGATCGTGGGGACGTACTCGCGCGGCGGCCTGCTAGCCCTGGCTGCGGCCCTAGGGATGATCTTCCTGCGGTCACGTGCCAAGCTCGCGCCCATATTGCTGGTCGCCCTGGCAACGCCCGCGGCGCTGTTCTTCATGCCGGATCGCTGGTGGGACCGGATGGCGTCGATCACGGCATACGAGGAAGATGGGTCGGCCACCGGTCGGCTGACGATCTGGCGCGTGTGTTTCCAGATTGGTCTGTCGAGCATCTTTGGTGGCGGTTTCGTCGCCAACCAGTATGGATATATCGTCGACCGCTTCGACCCAACGGTTGCCCCCCGCGCCGCGCACAGCATCTTCCTCGAGGTCTTCGCAGAGCAGGGCCCGATCGGCTTCGCGATCTGGGCGATGACGCTGGTCGTCGGGTTCTACAATGCGAGCTGGCTCGTACGTGCCGGCAAACGCAAGCCGGACTGGGGCTGGGCATCGGAGTTGGGGCGTTCGACGCAAGCCGCGCTGGTCGCCTACCTGGTCGGCGGAGCATTCCTGTCACTCGGCTACTGGATCCAGGTCCTGCTCCTGCTCGCAGCCATCTCGGCCGCGCGCGGCATCCTTGCCGCGGATCTTCGCCAGGAGGCCCGCGAACGGCAGCTTGCAACGCGGATTGGTGGGCGCAGACCGGAGCCTGGATCCGGACCCGCGCAGGGCCCCGTCCCTGTCGGCCTGCGCTAGCCGGTCGCAGGCGAAACGCCATGGATTCCGTTCCCTTCCTGAGTTCGCTGATCGCGGTGGTCTGGCTTGTGCTGTGGTTCTTCCGCAGCGACAAGCGGCCCGCGAACGAGCCGATGATCGGGGTCTTCGCGCTGCGCCAGACGGCGCGGCAAAAGGTCACGAAGGCAAAAGTCGGCGCACGGCCGACACCGGTGGCGAGCGAAGCCGCGGCGGCCGCGCCGGCGGCGGACGCTCCGCGCCAGGACCATCGAAGCGGCGCCGTGCGCCCTCGCGGCGGACGTCGGGACTAGGGCCGCACCGGAACATGCCAGACCGGCCTTCGGCGCCAGAGTCGCGGCTCGTGGTCTTCAGCGACGACTGGGGCCGCCACCCGTCGAGTTGCCAGCACATCATCCGCGCTCTCGCGGCACGCTATCGCGTCGACTGGGTCAACACGGTGGGCACGCGACGGCCACGCCTGCGTCTGGCCGACCTGGCGCGTGGCGCCGAGAAGCTGCTTCAATGGACACGCCGGCCGAGA
>JAEUKZ010000146.1 GCA_016793045.1 Alphaproteobacteria bacterium | reverse complement strand
TCGCTGGCGATGTCGCGGACCGCGGCCAGCATCTCCGCCTCGGTCTCGTAGCCGTTGAGGCGGGCGAGCGCCACGTTGGCGCGCAGCTGCCGTCCGTCGGGGCTCGACTGGTAGATGCCTTCCGCCGCGTTCTCGACGATCGAGCGGTAGCTCTCCTCGGTGAGGCGCAGGGTCTCGCGCGCCGCAACCAGGTCGGTCACGTCGATCACCGTCCCGAGAAAGGTCTGCCCCATGCCCGAGGGGCCGGCGACCACAACGGAGCTGACGCTGCCCCAGATCGTCGTACCGTCGCGCCGGCGAAGCTGGATGATGCCGCCTTCCGCGCGGCCTTCGGCCGTAAGCTTCGCGATGACGGCCTCGCGGGCGGCCGGATCGACGTAGACCTGGGTGCGGATGTCCGCGACGGCCGACAGCATCGCGGCCGGCGAATCGAAGCCGAGCATGGACGCGAATTTCGGATTGACCCGGATAAGGCGGCCCTCCGGCGTGCTGTGGAAAACGCCAACCCCCACGCTGTCGAAGAGCGTGCGATAGCCGAGTTCGTCCGTCTCGCGCGCCATGTCCAAAGGCCGCTCCGTAATCGCTGCGATCCCCGGCCGCGCCGGAGCGCGACGCTCCGGTAAGCAGTCCCCCCGTGCCTGCAGCCGCGAGGGCATGCCCGGCGGGAGTGTCGCCGAATGGACCTTTACAATTCTTTGACGCCCGCGGGCGGCAGACTAGCCCGCAGCAAAGGTCTTGCAAATGCTGCACAAACGATTAAATCAGGGCCGGCCTTGCGTACCCTGGGAGAGAATTTGATGTCCGACGAGATGATCGCGATCCGCGATCTCAACAAATGGTTCGGACCCATTCATGCGGTCGACGGCGTTTCGTTTTCGGTGAGGCGCGGCGAAGTCCTGGGATTTCTCGGCCCCAACGGCGCCGGCAAGTCGACGACGATGAAAATGATCACCGGGTTCCTGGCGCCGAGTTCCGGTACCGCGGTCGTCTGCGGGCACGACGTCAACGACGATCCGGTCGCGGTCAAGGCGAAGATCGGCTACCTGCCCGAGGGCGCGCCCGCCTATCCGGACATGACCGCCGCCGCCTTCCTCGATTTCATCGCCGGCATCCGCGGCCTCAAGGGCGCGCGCCGTCGCGAACGGCTCGACTACGTGATCGAGCACGTCCACCTCGCCGAAGTGCTGCACCAGCCGATCGACACGCTGTCGAAGGGCTTCAAGCGCCGCGTCGGGCTCGCCCAGGCGCTGCTCCATGATCCCGACGTGCTGATCCTCGACGAGCCGACCGACGGCCTCGATCCGAACCAGAAGCACGAGGTCCGCTCGCTCATCGACAGCATGGCCAAGGAGAAGGCGATCGTCATCTCGACCCACCTGCTCGAAGAAGTGACCGCGATCTGCACGCGCGCGATGATCATCGCGCGCGGGCGCGTTCTCGCCGACGGCACGCCCGAGCAGCTCGAGGGCCGGTCGCGCTGGCACAACGCGGTGTCGCTGGTCCTCTCGGCCGATCGGGCGGAAGAGCTCCGTGCCGCGCTCGCGGGCCACGACCGGATCGTCGGCACCGAGGTCGAGCTCGGCGAGGAAAATCTCGCGCAGGTCACCGCCTTTCCGCGCGGCGCGCAGTCGATCATCGACGAGGTCGGCGCGATCCTGCGGGACCGCAAGTTCACCGTCGAGGAAATGCGGGTCGAGCGCGGCCGGCTCGACGAAGTCTTCCGTTCGATCACGACAGGGGCGGCGGCCTGACCCATGCGCAACATCTGGTACATCTTCAAGCGCGAGCTCGCGGGCTACTTCGCCACGCCCGTCGCCTACGTATTCCTGGTGATCTTCCTGGCGCTCGCCGGCGCGTTCACGTTCTACGTCGGCAACTTCTTCGAGCGCGGCCAGGCGGACCTGCAGTCGTTCTTCGGCTTCCAGCCATGGCTGTTCCTGTTCCTGATCCCGGCGGTGGCGATGCGGCTGTGGTCGGAGGAGCGCAAGACCGGGACGATCGAGCTCTTCCTCACCCTGCCGATCTCGATCGGCGAGGCGGTGGTGGCGAAGTTCCTCGCCGCCTGGGCCTTCGCGACGATCGCCATCGCCCTCACAGCGCCGCTGTGGATCACGATCAACGTCCTGGGTTCGCCCGACAACGGGGTGGTGTTCGCGGGCTATGTCGGCAGCATCCTGATGGCCGGCGGCTACATGGCGATCGGCGCGTGCATCTCCGCGGTCACCAAGAGCCAGGTGATCGCGTTCGTCGTCGCAGCGATGATCTGCTTCCTGTTCACCGTCAGCGGTTCGCCGATCGTGCTGGGCTTCTTCGCCGGGTGGGCGCCCCAGCCGGTGCTCGACACGATCGCGTCGTTCAGCTTCCTCACCCATTTCAACGCGATCAGCCGCGGCGTCATCGATCTGCGCGATCTGCTGTTCTTCGGTTCGCTGATCGTCTGCTTCCTGATCGCGAACGCGATCGTCGTCGACATGAAGAAGTCGGGGTAAGACCATGGCCGCGGGCACGCGCTCCAAGCGCGGACTGATCTCCCTCGGCGGGCTGCTGCTCGTCGCCATCCTGTTCGTCGCCGTCAACGTCGCCGGCAACGTGCTGCTTTCGGGCACGCGGATCGACCTCACCCAGGACCGGCTGTTCACGCTGTCGCCGGGCACGCGGCAGGTCCTGTCGCAGCTGCAGGAGCCGATCACGCTGCGGTTCTACTTCTCCGACCGCCTTGGCCGCGAGATCCCGAGCTACGGCGTCTACGCGACGCGCGTGCGCGAGATGCTGCAGGAATACCGCTCGGCCGCCGCCGGCAAGGTGCGGCTCGAGATCATCGACCCCCAGCCCTTCACCGACGAGGAGGACCGCGCGGTCTCGTTCGGCCTGCAGGGCGTGCCGGTCAACCAGGCAGGCGAGCTCGTCTATTTCGGCCTCGCCGGCTCGAACTCGGCCGACAAGGAGGAGACGGTTCCGTTCTTCCAGCCCGAGCGCGAGCGCTTCCTCGAATACGACCTGACGCGCCTCGTCTACAACCTCGCCAACATCCGCAAGCCGGTGCTCGGCGTGATCTCGACCCTGCCGCTGTGGGGCGAGTTCCGCGGCATGCGCCAGCAGCCGCAGCCCTGGGCGGTCACCCAGCAGCTCGACCAGTTCTTCACCGTGCGCCGGCTCGAGATGACCGCCACCGAGATCCCGGCCGACGTCAACGTGCTCATGCTCGTCCATCCGCGCGACCTGCCCGAGCCGCTGCAGTACGCGGTCGACCAGTTCGTGCTGCGCGGCGGGCGCGCGCTCGTCTTCGTCGATCCGCATTCGGAGTACGAGGCCGCGCGCGGCGGCATGCAGGCCGCCGCCAACACCGGCTCCAACCTGCCGGCGCTGCTGCAGGCCTGGGGCGTCGAAATGGTCGAGAACCGGATCGCCGCCGACCGCCAGGCCGCGATGCGCGTCGCCGCCGGCGGCGAGTCGCGCGTGCGCGCCGTCGACTACGTCGCCTGGCTGCAACTGCGCGCCGCCAACTTCAACACGTCGGACGTGCTGACCGCCGATCTCGGCTCGATCCGGCTCGCCACCGCCGGCATCCTGCGCACGCGCGACGGCGCCACCACCACGGTCGCGCCGCTGATGCAGACCGGGCCGGTGTCGATGGAACTCGACGCCGACCAGGTCCGCATGATGCCCGACCCGGTCGCGATCCTGTCGCGCTTCCAGCCGGCCAACCAGCGCCTGCTGCTCGCCGCGCGCATCACCGGTCCGGCACGCAGCGCGTTCCCCAACGGTCCGCCGGCCGCTCCGGCGGCACCTGCCCAACCCGCCCAGGGCGACGGCCAGCCGGCCGCGACGCCGCCGGCGCCGGCAGCGCCCGCGGCCGCCCCGGCGACGCCGCCGGCCGCGCATCTGGCCGAGGCGCGCGCGCCGATCAACGTCATCGTCGTCGCCGACAGCGACATTCTCGACGACCGGTTCTGGGTCCAGGCGCAGGAGTTCTTCGGCCAGCGCGTGTTCACGCCGACCGCCAACAACGGCGACTTCGTCGTCAACGCGGTCGACAATCTCGCGGGCAGCGACGGGCTGATCAGCCTGCGCGCGCGCGGCCAGTCGGCGCGGCCCTTCACGCTCGTCCAGGAAATCCAGGGCGAGGCCGAGACCCGCTTCCGCGCGACCGAGCGCCAGCTCACCGAGCGCCTGCGGGAGACCGAGCAGCGGCTCGCCCAGATCCGCACCCAGGGCACGGCCGAGCCCGGCCAGCAGGGCGGCGGCACCGCGTCGGGCAGCCGCATCCTGTCGCGCGAGCAGCAGGAAGCGATCGACCAGTTCCGCGCCCAGGTGCTGACCATCCGGCGCGAGCTGCGCGACGTCCAGCAGCAGCTGCGCCAGAACATCAACAGCCTCGAAGCGCTGGTGAAGTTCGTCAACATCGGGCTGCTGCCGATCGTCATCGCGCTGGTCGCGGTCATCGTCGGCATCGTCAAGACGCGGCGGCGCCGGCGCGGTACGCGCTTCACCCACGGCCATCGCGGAGCCGCCGCATGAAGCCCCGTTCGCTCGCCCTCCTCGCCGTCGCGACGGTGATCGCCGTCGGCGGCGCCGCCTATGTCTCGATGCAGCGGGCGAACGAGCCCGCCGCGATCCAGGTCGGGCTGCGGCTGTTCCCCGACCTGCCGACGCGCGCCGACCAGGTGCGGCGGATCGAGATCGTCCGCGGGCCCGGCACGGTGACGCTGGTGCGCGAGGGCGACGGCTGGGTCGCCGCCAACCGCGGCAACTATCCGGCGATGGCGCAGCGCGTGCGCGAGCTCATCGTCGACATGGCGCAGATCACCACGCTCGAGGCCAAGACCAGCACGCCGTCGCTCTACGCCTCGATGGAGGTCGAGGACCCGAGCGGCGACGATCCGCGCTCCGGGCAGGTCCGCCTGCTCGACGCCAATGGCGCGATGGTCGCCGGACTGATCGTCGGGCGCGCGCGCTCCGGCCGCTCGGCCGAGGACGACGCCGTGTTCGTCCGCCGCGTCGGCGAAGCGCAGTCCTGGCTCGTGCGCGGGCGCATGAACCTGCCGCGCGACATCTCCTCATGGCTCGACCGCACGGTGATCGACGTCGAGCGGCCGCGCGTGCGGCAGGTCACGACGATCCAGCCCGACGGCGAGCGCCTGGTCGTCCAGCGCGCGTCGCGTGAAGCGAGCGACTTCACGGTCGCCGACATTCCGGAAGGACGGCGCGCCAAGCCAGCCGCCGACGTCAACCAGGTCGGCCAGGCGTTCGACCGCATCGAACTCGACGACGTCCGGCCGGCGGCCGACATCCCCTTCCCCGCCGAGACGGCACGCGCCGAGGTCGAGACCTTCGACGGCATGGCGCTGCGCGTCGAGCTGACCGAACACGAAGGCCAGACCTGGGCCCGCTTCGCTGCGCGCGCGATCCCGCCGGTCGACCCGCCGGCGGCTCCCGCCCCCGCGCCGGCCAGCCCGCCCGCGGCCGGCGCCGCGGCTCCGGCCACGCCGGCAGCGCCCGCGCCCGAACCGCGCGACGTCGGCCGCGAAATCTCCGAGCTCAACGCGCGGCTCGGCCGCTGGGTCTACCGGCTGCCCGGCTACCGGGTCGACGCCTTCAAGCGGAAGCTCGAGGATGTGCTGGAGGCGCGGTCGTCCTGATCCGCGCCGCCGGCTCAGCTGCCCGTCATCCGCGCGTCGCGCACGCGGATGATGTCGCGCTCGCCGAAGGTGACCTGCGCGGTCTCGCCGCGCCTCACCTCGACCAGGCGGTGCACGAGCTGGCTCGCACCGCCGCCGGCGCGGATTTCGGTCGCCACCACCCACGGCCCATCCGGCAGGTTGGCGAAGCGGAAGCCGCCGGCCGCGTCGCAGACCGCCTGCCGGCGCGCCGACGTCACCCGGATGTCGTTGTTGGGGTTGTTGGCGACGCGCTCGCCGCGATTGTAGGCCTCGTAGGCCTCGCGCACCGCGGTGATCCCGGGATAGAGGCGGACGACACGCCCGGCGCAGCTGGCGCCGCCGAAGGCCGCCGTCCCGGCGACCAGGCCGCCGCCGAGATTGACGTAGCGGCGCAACTCGGCGTCGTTGATCGCGCTGACCGTCGCCAACTGCGGGCCTGACGGTACCGAGGCGACCTGGCCGTCCGATCCGCCGCCGTCGGCACAGCCTGCCAGCGCCACGAGTGCGGAACTCAGCAGCAAGCGAACGCGAGCCATCATCGATCCCCCTTGGCGCGGCGGCAGGGTCGCGCCCGCAATGGACGCAACCGCCGGCCCGCCGAAAACGCGCGAAGCCGCGCCCGTGCTGCGGGCGCGGCCGTGACATCGCCGCGACAAGCGGCGGCCCGCAGGCCGCCGCCCCGTCGGCTCAGTTGCGCGGAGCGTCCGCCGCCACCGTCATGCGCACGATGCGGTCGGGATTGGCCGGCGGTTCGCCGGGACGGATGCGGTCGACGAACTCCATCCCCGACACCACCTGGCCCCAGACGGTGTACTGGCCGTTGAGGTGCGAAACGTCGGTGAAGCAGATGAAGAACTGGCTGTCGGCGCTGTTGGGATTGCTCGTGCGCGCGGCGCCGATCGTGCCGCGGCGGAACGGCTCGCGCGAGAACTCGGCGCGCAGGTTGCCGCGGCCCGAGCCGCCGGTCCCGGTGCCGGTCGGGTCGCCGCTTTGGGCCATGAAGCCGGGAATGACACGGTGGAACACGATCCCGTTGTAGAAGCCCTGGCGTGCCAGTTCCTTGACCCGCGCCACGTGCTGGGGCGCCAGGTCGGGGCGCAGCCGGATCACGACCCGGCCGTAGGTGAGGTCAAGATAGAGGGTGTTTTCGAGATCCTGGGTTTGCGTCATCGCCGTCCCCGTCATTGCGACCAAGCCGAGCGCGACGATCATCAGTGATCGCAGCCAATGCAGCATCGTAATCTCCCGGCAGGAGCGTTTTGCGGTTGCACACGCCGCGCGCGGGCCATCCGGCGCGGGGCCGGGACCCTAGCATAAACGGCTCAGGCGGCTAGGAAAAACATGCGGGCCGGGCCCGGCGCGGACGTCACGTCGCCGCCGCCCGGACCCGGCCCGCTGCCGGGCGCGCCGCCCACGACGGCGGCGCAGCCCTCGGCGTTACGACGAGACGTACTGGGAAGCGACGTAGCCGGTTCGCCGACCGGCCCGCACATTGACCCAGTCGCCTTGGCGCGCCAGAACCGCCACCCGCGTGCCGCGCGCGAGACGGGCAAGAACGCGCCCGGTCGGCGACGGCTGGGCGCGCAGGCGCACCCCGCGGCCGGTGATCGTGGCGGTCGTGTTCTGCGCCACCTGATCGAACGCCGGCGCGTCACGGCTGACCGTGGCTTCGGCATGCGCAGGGACGGACAGACCGACCGCGACCAGCGCGGCCGCAGCGAGCATCGACAGCTTGAGCATCAGACAGGACTCCTTGTTGCGATGGCGCGAGAATCCTCCAAGCGCCTCGACGATTGCAAGACGGCGCCGGGGAAACCCGCGATTTTCGCGGACTTCCTTGAGCCCGCCGGTCGCGACGCGCGCGACGCGGCCGCGACGCGGGACCCGCGGACCGCCGCCAAACCCAGCAAATCCGCGGCTTTCCGGGCGCAAGCGGCGGCCGCCCCGCAACCCGGACGGAATCGCGGCAATCCTGCGAAGTCATTGCCGTGACAATCGATTCAGCTTCGGCGCGCGGCGGCGAAGCAGGCCGATTCAGATCGCGCGCCTGCATCCGCCGGCCAATGATTCCCGGTCATTGCGCCGTGCATCATTTCCACTATTCAAAGTCGGTGGCGCGATTTCAGTGATCGGGGCCGCACTATAAGTACTCGGGCAGTCCGTATTACTCGTCTTTTCTTCGTCGGGAATCGCCGGCCCCCTCGCCTGCCCGCGTCGCGCGCCACGCCACCGCACCGGCGCCGGCGAGCAGGACGGCGGCGAGTAGGAACGGCGCGCCGGGCAGCGTCCAGCCGCCATGGCCTTCGATGAAGAACGCGAATGTGAGGGTGAACAGTCCCGGCCCGATCAGCCCGGCAATGCCCTGGAGGCTGCTGTTGGCGCCTTGCAGCCGCCCCTGCGCCTCCGGCCCGACGCGCCGGCTCATCAATCCCTGGACGGCGGGGCTCGCGATCCCCCACAGCGCCATCACGGGAATGCCGGCGACAAACCACGCCCCGGTCGGCGCCAGGCCGTAGACGGTGAAGCCGGCGGCCCCGGCCGCGAGGCCGAACAGCAGCGCGGTCCGCTCCCCCAGCCGCGCCACCAGCGGCCCGACCAGGCCGCCCTGGACGACCATCGAGGCGACGCCGACCGCCGCCAGCGCGAGGCCGACGGTGGTCTCGCTCCAGCCATAGCGGTGGGTCATGTAGAGCACCGACACGCTCGGCAGCACGACATGGGCAAGCTGGCCGAGGAAGCCCGCCCCGGCGAGGCCGAGCAGCCCGGGATGGCCGCGCAACAGGGCAAGCGCGCCGACCGGGTTGGCGCGCCGCCAGGCGAACGGCGCGCGGCGCGCCTTCGGCAGCGATTCAGGCAGCACGAACAGCCCGTAGAGGAAGTTGAGCAGACTCATGCCGGCGGCGGCCCAGAACGGCAGCCGCAGGTCGATCCCGCCGAGGAGGCCGCCGAGCGCCGGGCCAAGCACGAAGCCGACCCCGAAGGCTGCACCGATCATGCCGAACGCGGCGGCGCGCCGCTCCGCCGGGGTGACGTCGGCGATATAGGCAAAGGCCGTCGCGACGCTGGCCGCGGTGATGCCGGAGAGCACGCGGCCAACGAGCAGCCAGCCCAGGGTGGGCGCCAGCGCCATGACGACGTAGTCGAGCCCGAGGCCGAGATTGGACAAGAGGATCACCGGCCGGCGCCCGAACCGGTCGGACAGCGCGCCGAGCACCGGCGAGAAGATGAACTGCATGAAAGCCCAGGCGGTGCCGAACAGCCCGAAAATCTCCGCCGCGCGCGGCGTGTCGCCGCCGAGGAACTCGACGATCAGCCGCGGCAGGACGGGGATCACCAGCCCGATCGCCAGCATGTCGAGCAGGACGGTCACGAAGATGAAGGCGGTCGCCGCGCGGCGCGGCGGCGCGATCGGGTCGGGTTGAGTCACCGGTGCCGGCCCGGCGCGGCCCATCGGCGCGCTGTCGATCGCTGACGCATGTCGTCGCCGGCCCCCGCCCGCCGTGTCGCGCGCCGCGATGCGGGCGCGCCGACCAACAACGCCGGGACGCGCGCCGCGGTCAAGC
>JAEUKZ010000096.1 GCA_016793045.1 Alphaproteobacteria bacterium | reverse complement strand
CGGGCCGCGCTCGATCAGCCACGGCCGCGGCTGCCGAATCGGCCCGCACGGGACGAGATCGGGCCGCTCGTCCGCGCAGAGATCCTTGATGATCTGCGGGCCGTAAAGAAGATCGCCTTCGATCAGCAGGATCGGGCCCTGTACCACGCGCGCGGCGCAATGGAAGGAATGGATCGAGCGGCGCGCGTAATCCGGATTGCGGACCAGCGAAACCGCGACCGGCGCCGGGCTGGCGTTCAGCCACGCTTCGATCACGTCGGCCTTGTAGCCGACCACGAGATGAACCGATTCGAAGCCCGCCGCCTTCAGTGCCCGAAACGCGTGCGCAAGCAGTGGCCGGCCGTCGACCGTCGCCAGGCATTTCGGAACGTCTCCCCCGAAGCGCACGCCCAACCCGGCGGCCAGAATGACAGGCGTGACGGTGCGCATCAGCCGCCGTAACCGGCGGCGAACCCCGCCCCGGCGCCGTCGAGCGCCACGGCGCCCGCGAACGCCGCGTGCCGCATCCACGGCACCGCGCGCGCCGCGGTCAGCCGGTTGAGGGCGTCCATGTAGGGCGCCGCCTCGTCGCGCAGGCGGCGGTCGAGCGCGATGGGATCGGGGAAGGCCTGCGCCGCCTCCCACCAGATCGCGCGGCCGGCAAGATAGCCGCTCGCTCCCGCCTCATACGCGTAGTGCAGCACGCGCGCGAATTGCGCCATCGCGGCGCCCGCGGAAAGCATCACCCACGGCCGCGTCGCCGCGGCGCCCAGCGCCGCGAAGGCGGCGCGCGCCCGTTCGACCGCGTCGCCGCCGGCGTCCGGATCGGGCAGATCGGCCGCGGCAATCGGGCTTTCGAGCTTGAACAGGTCGACGCCGTAGCGCGGGTCGGCGAATTCGCGCACGCTGTCGATCACCAGGGCCGCGCGGCGGGCCGGGTCGGTCAGCTGCACGGTGTCGCCGGCGAGCGGATAGACGAGCAGCTCGAGCAGCAGGCAGATGTCGTGCTCGCGGCACTCGGCGCCGGCCCGGGCGACGAAATCCTGCTGATGGCGGCGGATCTCCGGTGCCGCATCGGGCCGATAGTGGACGAGCAGCTTCACCCCGTCGGCGCCGAGGCGCTTGATCTTGCCGACGCTCCAATCCGCGATCGGCGCACCCCGGCGCCCGCCCGGCGTCTCGGCGAAGCGGTGGTCTTCGAGCGTGAGGAGCAGGCCGCGATCCGGCCGCGCGTGCTCGACCGCCGCCCAGTAGGCATAGACCGGGTCCATCAGCAGCGCGGAAGCCTGGCCGGCTAGCGCGCGCGCGAGCGCCACCTTCACCGCCACGATGTCGTCGAACGACGCGCTGGCGACGCCGCGGCGCGCCTTGACCAGCGCCTCGATCGGCGGCCGCTGGTCGATCGCCAGCATCGCGAAATGGCCGTCGGCGGTGGCGAGGCGGCGCAGCCCCCAGAATTTGCCGGCACTCAGCTTCATGGCGATCGTCCTGCCCCGGTTCCGTTGCGCGGAATTCACTTGCGGATATTGTATCCAAGTTTCAGGCTGACCGGGATCGCCGATCAATATGGCGACAAGACAGGCATCGGAGGCACGACCATGAAGCGCGTCACCTGGCAGGGCGTGTTCCCTGCCGTCACGACCCAGTTCAAGGACGACGAATCGCTCGACCTGCAGGCGACCCGCAAGGTGATCGACGCGCTGATCCGCGACGGCGTCGACGGCCTGATCATCTGCGGAACGGTCGGCGAGAACTGCTCGCTGTCCGGCGAGGAAAAGCGCGCCGTCCTCGCCGCGGCCAAGGACGTCGCCGCCGGCCGCGTGCCGGTGATCTCCGGCGTCGCCGAGTACACGACACGCCTCGCCTGCGACTATGCGCGCGATTGCGCGGCAATCGGCATCGACGGGCTGATGGTGCTGCCGGCGATGGTCTACACGGCGAAGCCGCACGAGGTGGTGGCGCATTTCCGCGCGGTCGCGCAGGCGTCGCCGCTGCCGATCATGATCTACAACAACCCGCCGCTCTACAAAGTCGACGTCACACCCGACCTGCTGCAGCAGCTCGCCGACCTGCCGACGGTGCAGGCGATCAAGGAATCCGCGGGCGACACGCGGCGCTTCGTCGATCTCGTGAACCTCGTCGGCGACCGCTTCGTGCTGTTCTGCGGCCTCGACGACGTCGTGCTCGAATGCACGATGCTCGGCGCGGTCGGCTGGGTTTCCGGCCTGTCGAACGTCTTCCCGCGCGAAGGCAACGCGATGTTCCGCCTCGCGCGCGCCGGGCGCTGGGACGAGGCGATGGCGATCTACCGCTGGTTCATGCCGCTCCTGCATCTCGATGCGCGCGCCGATCTCGTCCAGTCGATCAAGCTGTGCGAGGCGATCGCCGGCCGCGGCGCCGAGAAGACGCGCGGCCCCCGCCTCGCGCTGCAGGGCGCCGAGCGCGCCGAGGTCGAGCGCATCATGCGCAACGCGCTGGCCAACCGCCCCAACCTCGCGGAAAAGGCGGCGGAGTAGCCCTTTCTTCCCTTCCCTTCCCGCCTGCCGCGCACGGGGGAGGGAGCAGACCGACGGACCACCCATGACCCGCTACCACTTCAAGAACGGCCGCATCCTCGACATCGAAAGCCGCGCGCTGCGCGAGGGCGCCGAGCTGCTCACCGAGGGCGACCGGATCGTCGAGTTCTCCGACACGGCGATCAAGGCGCCCGGCGCCACCGTCGTCGACCTCGGCGGCCGCACGCTGATGCCGGGGCTGATCGACTGCCACGTCCACGTCTATCTGAGCGAGGTCGACGTCCGCCGGCTCGCCGATTTCCCGATGAGCCGCGTGGCGCTCGAGGGATCGCGCCTCGTGCGCGCGATGCTCGAACGCGGCTTCACCACGGTGCGCGACACCGGCGGCGGCGATTTCGGCATCCGCGATGCGATCGAGCAGGGGGTGATCCCCGGCCCGCGGCTGTTCGTCGCCGGGCGCGTGCTGAGCCCGACCGGCGGCCACGGCGACATGCGCCGGCGCATGGACCCGCCGGCGGAATGCTTCTGCTGCAACGGTCTCGACCAGCTCTCGCGCATCGTCGACGGTGTGCCGGCCGTGCTGCAGGCGGCGCGCGACGAGCTGCGCAAGGGCGCGGACTTCATCAAGATCATGGCCTCGGGCGGCGTCGCCTCGCCCCTTGATCCGCTCGATGCGATTCAGTTCACCCGCGCCGAGGTGTCGGCGATCGTCGAGGAAGTGACCAATTTCGGCAGCTACGTCGCCGCCCACGCCTACGGCGCCGATGCGATCTATCGCGCGGTCGATCTCGGCGTGCGCACGATCGAGCACGGCAACCTGATCGACGCGCGCGCGGCGAAGCTGATGGCCGAGCGCGGGGCGTTCCTGGTGCCGACGCTCGTCGCCTACGATTCGATGGGCCGCCGGGGCCGCGAGTTCGGCATGGGCGAGAGCAATCTTGCCAAGAACGAGAAGGTGCTCGCCGCCGGCCTGCGCTCGATCGAAATCGCGCGTGCGGCAGGCGTCCAGATCGCTTTCGGCAGCGATCTGCTGGGCCAGCTCCAGAACGACCAGTGCCGCGAGTTCAGGATCCGCGCCGAGCTTCTGTCGCCGTGGGAGATCCTCGAATCGGCGAGCACGGTCGCGGCAAGGCTGCTGCGCCGCGAAGGAGAGATCGGCACCTTGAAGCCGGGCGCGCGCGCCGACCTGATCGTCGTCGAGGGCGACCCGTCGCGCGACGTGACGCTGTTCGACGACGACGGCAGCAAGGTCGCCGCCATCGTCAAGGCCGGCGCGTTCCATCGCAACCGGCTTGCCGCATGACGATCCCGCGGCGCGTGCTGTGGTCGGCGGCGCTCAAGGGCGCCGCGGGGCTCGCATTCGCCTTCATGCTGCTGCCGCTCGCGCTGGTGATCTGGCTCGCCTTCTTTCGCGGCGAGATCATCGTCTTCCCGCCCGAGGGCTACAGCCTGCACTGGTTCGCTTCGATCTGGGAGAAGCGCCAGTTCGTCGACGGCTTCGTCACCAGCCTGCAGGTCGGGCTGTTCGCGATGGTCGGCGGCCTCGTGCTCGGCATCCCCGCGAGCTTCGCGCTGGCGCGCACCGTCTTCCGCGGCCAGGAGGCGCTCAACACCCTGCTGCTGCTGCCGCTCGTCGTGCCGGGGATCGTCATCGGCACCTCGCTCTACATCTATTTCGTCGAGGTCGAAATCGCGACCGAGCTGCAGATGAATGCGAGCCTGCCGGGCCTCGCGCTCGCGCATATCATGATCACCATCCCCTGGGTGGTGAAGCTGATCGTCGCCAACCTGCTCGGCGTCAAGCGCGAGATCGAGGAGGCGGCGATGACGCTCGGCGCCAACCGCTGGCGGACGCTGACGCGGGTGACCCTGCCGCTGATCCGCCCCGGCGTCGTCGCCGCGGCGCTGTTCAGCTTCGTCGTGTCGTTCAGCAACCTCGAGATCTCGCTGTTCCTCGTCGGCCCGGGGCGGCTCACCCTGCCGATCGCGATCATGCAGTACCTCGAATGGAAGCTCGACCCGTCGATCGCCGCGGTCAGCGTGGTGCAGATCGCGATCGTCGCCGCCGGCATGCTCATCACCGACCGCTTCGTGCGGTTGTCGCAAGTCGTCTGACCCATTCACGCAACGACACAGCAAGGAGGCAGAAATGACACGCAGACTTCTCGACGCCAGGATCAACCGGCGCGGCGCCCTCAAGGGCATCGGCGCGGCGGCGATCGTCTCGGCGCTCTCGGGCCGCGAAGCGGCGGCGCAGGCCGGACGGCGCGTCGTCGTCGGCACCTGGGGCGGCGACTACCAGAACCTGCTGACGCAGCACATCGCCGACCCGATCCTGCGCCCGCAGGGCATCGAGACGCTGTGGGACGTCGGCAACGAACCGCCGCGCAAGACCAAGATGCTGGCGGAGCGCCGCCTGCCGCGCGGCACCGTCGACATCCAGTGCCTGAGCGGCCCGGCCGGCTTCGAGATGAACCAGGCCGGCGCGCTCGAGCCGATCGACTGGTCGAAGATCCGCGACAACGGCAACACGATCGTGCCGGAGGTCAAGACGACCTATTCGATCCCGCACATTTTTACCGGCCGCGTGATCCTCTACAATCCGTCGAAGATCACCACGCCGCCGACCTCCTACAACGACCTGTGGAATCCGGCGATCGCCAACAAGGTCGGCATCATCGACATCCAGTACCAGACGACGCTCGAATCGGCGGCGCTGATCGCCGGAGGCAGCCGGTCGAACTACGAGCCCGGCAAGGCGAAGCTGCTCGAGCTGCGGCGCATGGGCGCGCAGATCGTGCCGACCAACGAGGCGATGGCCCAGGCCCTCAAGAACGAGGAGATCTGGATGTGCATCATGTGGAAGGCGCGCGGCGTGATGTGGCAGAACGCCGGCGTGCCGATCCAGATGGCCGCACCGCGCGAGGGCGTGGGGCTCTACATCTCGGAGTTCTGCATCGCCAAGAACGCGCCCAACAAGGACGCGGCCTACGCCTTCGTCAACGCTTCGCTGGAGGCGAGCGCGCAGACCGGCTTCGCGCGCTCGATGGGCTACAACGGCTCCAACCGCACCGTCTCGTATCCGGAGGACATCCGCAGCCGGATCGCCTTCACGGCCGCCGAGCAGGCGAACATGATCATGCCCGACTACGAGTACCTGGCGCGCAACGACGCGCAGATCCGCGACTGGTGGGACCGGGTCTTCAAGGCGTGAGCGCAGGCGCCCTCACGTCCGACGCGACGGCGGCGCGCGCGCGCCGCCGCTTCGGCGCGGCAGGACTGATCACGCCGGCCACCCTGCTGGTCGTGCTCATCCTGCTGCTGCCGCTGCTGCTGCTGTTCCGCTACAGCCTCAACCGCTTCGAGCCCGGCCAGTTCATGGTCGAGGCGCTGACGGTCGAGAACTACGTCAATCTCGTCACCGATTCGTACTACCGCAACGTGATGCTGACGACGCTGTGGGTGGCCGCCTCCTGCACGCTGATCTGCATCGTCGCCGGGTTCCCTGCCGCCTACGTGCTCGCGCGCGCGCGCAGCCGCTGGAAGTCGATCCTGCTGCTCGCGGTCGTGCTGCCGCTCTTCGTCGGCAACGCGGTGCGCGCCGCCGGCTGGATGGTGCTGCTCGGCAACCGCGGCGTGCTCAATTCGTCGCTGACCTGGCTCGGGGTGATCGAGCAGCCGGTGCAGATCATGTACACGCCGCTCGCGGTGGTGATCGGCATCACCGCGGTCAACCTTCCGTTCGTCGTGCTCACGATGCAGAGCGTCATCGAATCGATCGACCGCGCGCTCGAAGAGGCGGCGCTCAGCCTCGGCGCCGGGCCGGTGCGGACCTTCTTCAAGGTGACGCTGCCGCTCGCCATGCCGGGGGTCATCGCCGGCACGATTCTCTCCTTCATCCTCGGCATGAACGCCTATGCGACCCCGGTGCTGCTCGGCGGGCCGCAGTTCCAGATGATGGCGCCGACGGTCTACAAGCGCATCGTCGAGCAGGCCAACTGGCCGTTCGGCGCGGCGCTCGCCTTCCTGCTGATGGCGGTGACGCTGATCCTCAGCACGGTTTCGCACCTGCTCGTCCAGCGGCACTACCGCCGGACGATGGCGCGCGCCGAACCGGCGCATTGAAGGCAAGGCGATGACCGCACCCGCCGTCGCCAAGCTGCCGCGCCGCACGCTCGCGATGGCCACGCTCGACGCGCTGCGCGCGATGATCCTGCACGGCGAGCTGCCGCAGGGCGCAGCGCTGCGCCAGGACGCGCTGGCGGCGCGGCTCGGCGTCAGCCGCATCCCGGTTCGCGAGGCGCTGCGCCAGCTCTCGGCCGAGGGCCTGGTCACGGTCGAGCCGCACAAGGGCGCTGCCGTCGCGCGCCTGCCGCGCGAGGAGATCCTCGAGCTCTACGACATCCGGGCGCTGCTCGAACCGCCGCTGCTCGCGCGCGCGATCCCGCGCCTTGCGCCCGACGATCTCGCTGCGGCGGAGCGCGTGCTGGCGATCTACGACCACGCCCTGTCGCGCGGCGACCATCAGCAGTCCTGGGGGCAGTACAACCTCGAATTCCACGAGGCGCTCTATCGCGCGGCCGACCGGCCGCAGACGCTCACGATCGTGCGCAACCTGCACCACAAGACCGATCTCTATACCCGGCTGCAGCTCTCGGCGGCCGACCATCTGCGCGAGCGCGCCCGCGCGGAGCACCACGAAATCCTCACCGCCTGCCGGGCGCGCGACGTCGCCGCCGCCAGCGCTGCGCTCGGCGCGCATGTCCGGGAGGCGGGGCGCAGCCTGGTGGCGTTCCTCGATGCCGCGGCGGCGACGCCGCGCTCGGCCTGACCGGCCGCGGCGCCGTCCGTCCGTCAGGTGCGAGTCGCGTCCGCGGCCAGGCTCGAGCGCTCGCGCACCGGCGGATCGGCGGCGGTCCCCGGACGCGGGACCGGCGCGTTGAGCGCCGCAGCCGCGAGGTACTCCTCGAACTTCCGCTCCATCTCCGGCGAAACCGACGTGTAGAGGATCCGGCCGCCGAGCTTGGCCAGATCCGGCCCGACGCGATCGAGCGTCGCGCGGCGCACGAGCAGGAACACCGCCGAGCTTCCCGGCGCCATGTCCTGCGCGAGACCCTTCATGAAGCCGTCGTCGATGCCGTAGTCGGTGAAGTGGCCGCTCAGCGCGCCGGCGGCCGCGCCGACCGCGGCGCCGCCGAGGGGCGCGAGGAACAGCAGGCCGACGAGCGAGCCCCAGAACGCGCCGGCGAGCGCGCCGATCGCGGTGGTGTTGAGCGTCTGGTGCAGGGTCACCTTGCCGGCGCGGTCCTTCACCACGACGCACGCATCTTCGAGATCGAGCACGCGGCCTTTCTGCAGCCGCCGCAGCGGCTCGAGGACCTGCGCGGCCTGGGTTTCGCTGGGATAGACGATGGCGACGAGATGGGCCATGCCGGCCTCCATGGGGGATGGGATCGCGTGCGGCGGCGCATGCCGCTACCGGCCGCGCACCGCGCCGCTCTGCGATCTCAACGCCCGACGCCGCCGATGGTTCACGCCGTCGCGCCGCGTGCGGCCTTGCGCGGGTCCGGCTGCGGTGCGGCCTGCGGCGCCTCCGGCAGCGTCGTCACGCTGACGTTCACCGTCAATGTCGGCGCCGCCGGCAGCTGGCCGCTGAAGCTGCCGGAGATCGGCGACGTCTGCCACGGTTCGCGCGCGATCGCGACGGGAATGCGGCTCTGGCCCTCGACATGGCCGTTGGTCGGGTCGAAGGAGATCCAGCCGGCGCCCGGCAGGAACACCTGCAGCCACGCATGCGTCGAGCCGCCGCCGATCGTCTGACCCGGGCCACGGTCGAGCGCGGGGTCGTAGAGATAGCCGGAGACGAATCGCGCCGCGATGCCGACGCTGCGCGCCGCCTCCATCATCAGATAGGCGAAGTCGCGGCACGATCCGCTGCCGGCGTTCAGCGTCTCGACGGGCGACTGCACGCCCTCGGCATCGCGCGCCTGGTAGCGCAGCTCGCGGCGCACCCGCGCCATCATGCCGTCGAGCACCGCCATCGTGTCGGCCTGATTCGTCCGCGCGACGATCTCATACGCCCAGGCGGCGATGCGGCCCGCATCGCTGGTGTGGCGGTCGAGCAGACGGCCGAGATCGGCGCGCTCCTCCGGCGTGTACGAGAAGGGCAGCCGCGCCGCGCGGTCCTCCACCGGCAGGGCGGGCCCGGACAGGCCGAAATGCTCGACGGTGAGCATGCTCTCGATGTCGAGATGGTCGGCCGGCGCGGCGAACCGCGCATAGGCGACCGAGTTGCCGAAGGTGTCGTAGACCCAGCGCAGCTCGGCGGCCGGATCGGTCGTCAGCCTGGCGTCGAGCAGGCGGATCTCGTGGCTGTCGCGCGGGCGCAGCATCAGGCGGTGCTCGCCGAAGGTGACCGGCGCCGCATAGGCGTAGCGCGTGCGATGGGCGATGCGGAAGCGCATGGGAATGCTCGCTGGCGGTGGTCGGGTCGGTTTGCGGCGGTCGAAGCGGCACCCCCAAGAATGCACGGCATTGTCCCGGGTTCCCCGGCAGCCGCGGCGCAACCCCGGGGACCGCGCATCGTTCTATCAGCAACTCCCCGGATCGTGCTGCCACCTTGCGGCGACCCCCCGGATCGAACGCATTGCAGGACGTCGCGGCTGGACAGTACGCCGCGGTCGGGGACGCGCCCGACCGCCGCAAACAACGCTGGGGCCAGGCCTATGAACACCGCGCCACATGCTTCCCTCACGCCGTCTCTGTGGTCGCGGCTGTCGCTGCGCGCGCGGATCGTTCTGCTGCTTGCCGCGGCCGCTCTGCCGCCCGCCGCCTTCGCGGTGCGCGCGATGGCGCGCGGCGAGGTGCTGGGGACGATGCTCGCCGTCCTCGCGCTCGCCGTCGTGGCGCTGATCGGCGTTGGGCTCGAAACCCTGGTCTCCCGCCCGCTGCGCGGGTTCGCACGCTCGATCGGCGAATGCCGCACGACCGGTCTGTGGCCGGCAACGCCGAGCGCCGACGACCCGCCGGAGATCGCCGCGCTGCGCCGCGAATTCGCCGCGCTCGTCGATTCGCTCGCGGCGCGCCAGCTTCGGCTCGAACAGCTCGTCGAGCAGCGCGGCCTGCTGATCCGCGAAATCCATCACCGCATCAGGAACAATCTCCAGGTCGTCACCAGCCTGCTCATGCTTCAGGCGTCGCGCATCGCCTCGCCCGAGGGACGCGCGCAGTTCCTCGAGGCGACCAACCGCATCCGCGCCATCTCGGTGATGCATCACTACATCTACGATCAGCCCGAGGCGGCGGAGATCGATCTGCAGCGCTTCGCGCTCGGCCTATGCGACCATTTATGGAACGTCTACGGCGGCGTCCTGGGGGATCGCGTCGCGCTGCGCTGCGACTGCCCGAAGCTCCGCCTTTCGTCGGACCAGAGCATCACCCTCGGCCTCATCGTCGCCGAGGCGGTGACGAACGCGCTGCGCCACGGCTTCCCGGACGGCCGAAGCGGGCGGATCGACGTGACGATCAAGGCCGAAGGCGAGCGGGCGCGCCTCATCGTGCGCGACGACGGCGTCGGCTCGGGCGCCAACCTGGGTGCGGCGGTTTCCGGCGGCCTCGGCCGTCAGCTCATCGAGGGATTTGCGCGCCAGCTCTCCGGCACGCTCACGATCGACTGCGATCCTGGTACGACGATCACGATCGACTTTCCGATCCCGCAGCAGGCGGCCTGAGCCGGATGCCGGCGCGCCTAACGCGCCGCCGCGGCCCTGCGCGCCGCGTTGCGCGGCCGTGTCGTCGCGCGCGTCAGCAGGGCCTGCGACATCGTGATCTCGAGCAGCTCGGGATCGAACGGCTTGGTGATGACGAAGGCGGGCTCCGGCCGGTCGCCGGTCAGCAGGCGTTCGGGAAAGGCGGTGATGAAGATGACCGGCACCGCCAGCGCTTCCAGGATCTCGTTCACCGCGTCGATGCCCGAGCTGCCGTCGAGCAGCTGCACATCGGCGAGGACGAGCCCCGGCTTGCGGGTGCGCACCGCGCGCACCGCCTCCTCGCGTGTGGCCGCCGTGCCGACGACGCGGTGGCCGCAGCCCCGCACGATGTCGGCGATCGACATGGCGATGATGAGTTCGTCCTCGATGATGAACACCGTCGTCGGACGCTGTCGGCGCAGCTCCGCACGCGCGCGCGCCAGCGCATCGGCAGCCTGATCGACGTCGATATCGACGATGCGCGCGGCGTCGCCGATCGAGAAGCCTTCCATCGAGGTCAGCAGCAGGACCTGCCTGTCCAGCGCCGGCATCGCCGCCAGGCGCTGCGCGATCGGCAGGTCGGCGTCGAACTGCGCCGCCGCGGCATCGGTCGCCTCGTGCAGCCGGTCCGCCCGCGTCATCAATGTGGTGTCGAGCCGTTCCCAGATCCGGTGCAGCAGCCGGTAGATCGCGACGCGCGGATCCCGGTCGTCGAGCCCGGTCGGATCGGCGAGCAGCGATTCGAGGAGGATGCGGACCTGGAGATCCCCGGCCTTCTGGTTCCCCAGCATGGCCCGGGCATAGCGGCGCAGAAACGGCAGGTGCGTCGATACATCCGGCGACAATGCGGTCATGAAATTCTCACGGTTGGGGCGCGCGACTCCCTGTCGAGCGTGAGTCCACAACGCCGGCGCCGCGCGAAAGTTGCGTGGGCTTCACGTCAACGTGAGCAGCCGGCCGCCCTGCCGCCAGGAACATTGGACGATCGATCCGCCCCTGGCATAGTTGCGCCGCCGCGCGCCGCCGTCGGCGCGCCAGCCACAGCACGGGGTCGCCATGAAAGTCCGAATCGAATACTGCCGCCGTTGAGGCTATGAGCCCCACGCCCTCCGTGCGAGGGCCAGACTCGCCCAACGCGGTATCCCGCTCGCGGACATCGAACTGAAGCACGGCAGCTCCGGCCAATTCGACGTGTTCATCGACGGCCGCCTGGCCTTCACCAAGGCCGCGGTCGGCCGCTTCCCGAGCGACGCCGAGATCGACGCCCTGCCGGGAGCGTGAAGCGCGGGTGTCTGCATCTGCCGACGCGGTCCGACCGAAGCTGCAGCGCCGCCGCGTCGGAATACAATCCCGCGCAAGCGCGGCGGTCGGGAACGCGCTTAGCGGATGATCGGCGCGGCCGAATCGCGTAGACTGCGGCCACGACCTTTCCGGAACGACCCATGATCGTCTTACGCGCCCCAAGCGTGACAGGCCAGTGCGCGCCGTTTTCTGCCGTCCGCGACGCGCGCGCCGCCGCCGCGGGCGCGTGAGGGCCCATCCATGCTGTTCAAGACGTTCGAGCGGCTCATCGCGCCCACGCGCCCGCCCGAGAATCCGGAGCCGCCGACCGGCCTGCTGCGCTTCTACTGGCACTATGTCCGCCAGGCGAAGGGGCTGTTCCTGGCGCTGCTTGGCGCCGGCCTCGCGGTGGCGCTGCTCGATGCGGCGATCCCGGTGTTCATCGGCCAGCTCGTCCGGCTGATCACGACCCAGCCGCTCGAGACGCTGTTCGCCGATGCCTGGCCGACGCTGGCCGCGATGGCGGCGGTGGTGCTGTTCGCGCGGCCGGCGGCGCTGCTGGCGCGCGGGCTGATCGCCAACCAGGCGATCGCGCCCGGCTTCTCCAACCTGGTGCGCTGGCAGACGCACTGGTACGTCGTGCGCCAGTCCTTCACCTTCTTCCAGAACGACTTCGCCGGCCGCATCGCCAACCGCATCATGCAGACCGGCCCGGCGGTGCGCGAAACCGTGGTGATGACCGCCGACGCGGTCTGGTACATCACCGTCTACGGCACCTCGGCGATGGCGATCCTCGCCACCATCGATTCGCGCCTGACGCTGCCGCTGATCGGCTGGTTCGCGATCTACCTCGCCCTGCTGCGCTACTTCGTGCCGCGGCTGCGCGACCGCGCGCGCATCATGTCGGAAGCGCGCTCGATGCTCACCGGGCGCATCGTCGATTCCTACACCAACATCCTGACGGTGAAGCTGTTCGCCCGCGCGCGCGAGGAGGACGCCTACGTGCGCCAGGCGGTCGAGGAGCACACGTCGCTGTTCCAGGATCAGCTCCGCCTGGTGACGCGCCTGGTCGTCGCGCTCGGCACGATCAACGCCGCCCTGGTCGTGGCCACGGCGGGCATGTCGCTGTGGCTCGCCACGTCGGGCGCGATCTCCGCCGACACGGTCGCGATGGTGCTGCCGCTCACCTGGCAGATCGTCGCGATCTCGGGCTGGGTCGCCTTCCAGGTGACGGCGATCTTCGAGAACGTCGGCGTCGTGCAGGAAGGCATGAGCACGATCGCGCGCCCGCATTCGCTGACCGACCGGCCGGAGGCGAAGCCGCTGACGGTGCGCGACGGCGACATCCGCTTCGAAGACGTGCGCTTCGGCTATGGCCGCGACGTCGCGCTGATCGACGGGCTGTCGCTGCACGTCCGCCCGGACGAGAAGATCGGCCTCGTCGGCCGCTCCGGTGCTGGCAAGTCCACGCTGGTGAACCTGCTGGTGCGCTTCTTCGACGTCGAGGGCGGGCGCATCACCATCGACGGCCAGGACATCGCGCACGTGACGCAGGAAAGCCTGCGCGCGCAGATCTCGATCGTCACCCAGGACACCTCGCTGCTCCACCGCTCGATCCGCGACAACATCCGCTACGGGCGGCCGAGCGCCAGCGACGAGGAGGTCGTGGCCGCCGCCAGGCGCGCCGAGGCGCATGAATTCATCCTCGAGCTCGAGGACCAGCTCGGCCGGCGCGGCTACGACGCCCATGTCGGCGAGCGCGGCGTGAAGCTGTCGGGCGGGCAGCGCCAGCGCATCGCGATCGCGCGCGTCATCCTCAAGAACGCGCCGATCCTGGTGCTCGACGAGGCGACCTCGGCGCTCGATTCGGAAGTCGAGGCGGCGATCCAGGCGAGCCTCGGCACGCTGATCCAGGGCAAGACGGTGATCGCGATCGCCCATCGCCTGTCGACGATCGCGCGCATGGACCGGCTGATCGTGCTCGAGCGCGGCCAGATCGTCGAGGAGGGCCCGCATCAGGCGCTGCTGACGCGCGACGGCCACTACGCCAAGCTGTGGAAGCGCCAGTCCGGCGGCTTCCTCGGCGACGGCCCGCTCGGCGACAGCCCGCTCGGCGGCGCCCCCAACGGCACGCCGGGCGGCGGCGCGCGCGCGGCCGAATAGCGCTCAACCGCGCGGCGCGCGCTTCGCCTTGGCCGGAACCGCGGCGGCGACGACGCGGCCGCGCTCGATCCAGGCGAGCAGATCTTCGTCGCGCGCCAGCACGCTGCCGGCGACGACGACGAAGCCGCGCATCGCGCGGCCGGTGAAGGTCATCGGCCGCACGCCGGGCCGTTTCAGCAGCGCGTCCATCTCGGCCGCATCGACGCGCGCCAGCAGCGCGTCGGCCATCACCCCGCAGACCATCCGGCCGCCGGCGAGGAAGCACAGCCCGCCGAACATCTTCTTTTCGGCGATGCCTTCGTGCCGGCCGAGCAGCCGGCGAATGCGCGCAGCGAGACCGGCGTCGAACGCCATGGCGGGATTTCAGCCGCCGGCCGGCGGCGCGGCCCGCGCAGCGCCTTCGACGTAGGCGGCGAGCTTTTCGAAGCTCATCGTCCAGCCGCGCGAGTGGCGCGTGCTGGCCTCGTCGCTGCCGAGGCCGCGATGCGTCATCGTCATCTCGGTCGCGGCGCCGCGCGCGGTCAGCACGATCTCGACCTCGCTCTCGATGTCGGGGAAGCCGCGACCAGGGTCCCAGCGCCAGCTGAACACCAGGCGTTCCGGCGGGTCGATCGCACGATAGGTGCCGCGCACCGTGCTCAGCACGTTGTCGGGCGAGCGCATCGTCACCGCGAAGGTGCCGCCGATGCGGAAATCGGCGACCGCCGTACAGGTGTAGCCGGTGGGCGACAGCCATTGCTCGAGCGAATCGGCGTCGGCGAAGGCCTCGAAGACGCGCGTGCGCGGCGCCTTGAAGACCCGCGTCATGGTCAGCACCGGCCCGTCCTGGCCCGCCGTCGAAGTCTGAAGCATGGATGTACCCCGGTGCCGGCGTGCCCGGCGTTGGCGTCGACGCATCGTTGGCGATGCGGGGGGACGCCGTCAACGGCTGCAGCGCTCGCCGCGCCGCGCGCGTGTCGGACCATCGCACCGCCCGTGACATCGTTGTGACCCGCGCAGGGGCGGGAAGATTTGCCGAAGCGCACCGTTATCAATGCACGACACGCCCTGGAGGTGCCCATGCGAAGACCCGTTCTCGCGACGATGCTCTGCGCCGCCACGATCGCCCTCGCCGGCTGCGGCTACACACCGGGCCAGCGCGCGGTCAGCGGCGGCCTGCTCGGTGCCGGCGGCGGCGCCGGCGTGGCGGCGATCACGGACGGCGACCCGCTCACCGGCGCGCTCATCGGCGGGCTCGGCGGTGCCGCGCTCGGCGCGCTCACCGCCCCGCCGCAGGACAGCTACTACGACGATCGCCCGCGCCGCTACCGGCGCGGCCCGCCGCCGCGCCGCGGCTGGTACTGACGCGCCGCATGCGCTTCGCGACGCCTTTGGCCAAGAGGAGACCGCTCATGAAGACGCTTCGTCCGATTCTCGCGCTCGGCTTCGCCACGCTCCTGCTTGCCGCCTGCGGTCACAGCCGCGGCGACCGCGCGCTGAGCGGCGCCGGGCTCGGCGCCGCCGGCGGTGCCGCGGTGGGCGCGGTGGCTGGCGGCAGCCCGCTCGCCGGCGCCGCGATCGGCGGCCTCGCCGGTGCCGCCGCGGGCGCGCTGACGAGCCCGAGCGACATCAATCTCGGCCGGCCGGCCTGGCGCTGAACCGCGCCAGGCCGCGGCCGGCGGCTACTGGACCCGCCGCGGCTTGGCGCCTTCGACGACGCCGGCGATCGCATCGAACAGCGTGCCGATGCGCTTCAGCGTTTCGGGAAAGGCGGCGCCGGCGGCGATCGCCTCCTTGAGCTCGCCGTTGGCCGCGCGCAGCGTCGCGACCAGCTTGCGGTACTGCGCCGAATCGCGCGGCAGCATCGTCGACACGAGGGTCCAGTGGGCCTCGTCCAGACGGTCCGCCATGTCGATCACGGCGAACCGTTCGGCGCGCGACAGCCCGGTGTCGATCGAGCGTTCGCTCAGCCCGATGATCGATTCCGCAAGTTCGTTGAGCGTTCGCCGGTCGATCCGGGTCATGGGATTGGTAGCCATCGTCTCTCCTCCACTGTCGAGTTGAAGTCTTTTCCTTCCGTCATCGCTCCCGCCGTCCCGCGATCCGGCGGATCATGGTCGCGCTGCCGCCGAAGGCATCGCGCGATCGTGCCGGCATCGTCATGCCGGCCTTGGCGGACCGCCGTGCGCCCTGCAGGGCGGAAGCCGGTCCGCGGCCTTCCGCCAGCAGGGTCTTGATCACGTCGCAGCCCAGCCTGACGCCTTCGACCGCATCCATCCGCCAGTGCAGGCCGAGATAGATGCGGCTCAGCGCGTTCTCGTGGATCGCCTGGGCGAGCGTGAGCTGGCGGCAGTGGCGCACGCGCACCGAGCCGTCGGGATCGATCGCCCGGCCGTCGAATTCGTCGGAGACGAAGTCGAAGGTGAGGTGGTCGGGGTCCGCGCCGCCGGGGCCGACCGACCGCAGGAATTCGTAGGCGACGCCGAAACAGGCGGCGCCGAATGCGGCATGCGCGGAGGGATAGGACGGCGAGTTGGGCGTGCGATGGAACACGCAGCGGGCGTTGGTCTGCGGCGCGCCCAGCGGCTTCCATTCGGGATCGCCGCTGTATCCGGCCCCGACGGTGGTCGGACGCAGCGGCTGCGTCGCCAGCCAAGCGGCGATCTCGGCCGGCTCGTCGGCGGGGATCGGCAGCGGCAGTTCGCCCGGCGCGAAGGTGCGCGGCGCGCAGCCATTGCCGGGCCCGAACCCGGGCACCGCTTCGCGCACCGCGATCGCCGGCCGCGCGACGTGGAAGCGGAACTTCTCGGCCCACGTCGCGATCGCCGCATCGGCCATCGCCATGTTGGCGGCGGCGAACAGGACAGCGTTCTGCGCCGTCGTGAGCGCGCTCGCGATGGAGACCGACCGCAGGCACTGGTTGTACAGCCGCGGCGCGGTGCCGATGTTCCGCGCCCCGTCATAGGCCCAGAAGATGCCGATGGTCGCCTGCTCCGGCGTGCGCAGCAGCCCCGGCGTCCCGACCGCGCCGCCGAAACGGCGCGCCTCCTCGAGTTCGCCCGGCCATTCCGGCCGGGTGAGGAACGCGCCGATCCCCGGCGCGTCGAGCGGCGGGATGAACCGCGCCGCCAGCGGCGCCAGATCGTCGAAGCCGAACGGCGGCACGCGGCCCCACTTCTCGCCGTGCAGCCCCTGCTCGGGCGCGAACGGATCGGGCCGGTGGGTGCCTGGCCCGGTCGGCCGCATCGCGACGACGTCGGCCGCGGACGCAAGATCGCCGGCGCGCGCCGAGACCATCGCTTCGCCGATCCGGGCGCCGAAGTCGAAGCCCGCCGCCACTGCCGCCGGCGCTTCACCCCCGGCGATCAGAATGAGCTGCCAATGCGTCGCCTGGATGTCGAGGTGGCGGGACGAATGGCGATAGAGCGCGCGCAGCACCGTCGCCGCCGCGCCGGCGACCGCGGCCGCGGGCGACGACCGCGCCGGCGGCGGCGGCGTGTCGAGATAGGCGTGCCCGAGCGGCGGTTCATAGGCGCGCCACGCGTCGTACATCGCGAGATGGACCATCGCCAGCGCGCGCGCGCTGCGCGGCGATCCGGGCTGCTCGGGCAGCAGCGCAGTGCGCGGCGGGTCGGCGTCGGATTCGTCGCGTCCGGCGTCGTCGCTGAACGTGTAGTCCCGCCGTACGAGATCGAGCGCGATGGCGTTCCACTGCAGAATCGCGTCGTGCACGTCTTACTCCGATGCTTCCGCCGCCCAACACCGCGACTATTCCGGGGCCATCGTGAAACGATCGTGATTCGGCGCGCCGGGGCCGGATTTTCGTCCGCGAACCCGCTCACGCTCGACTCACGCTGGCTGCGCCACCCTGCCGCGCACAACACCGATGCGAGGCGGGCATGGGGCAACACGGCGGCCGCGGACCACGGATAGCTCTGCGATCCAGACCGGCGGTCCGGTCGAGCGACCAGCCCGCACCGCCCGCACGCGACCCCGCCGCGGCCGGATGCCCGCATGCCCGGGCCGCCGCGGTTCCGCCCGGCGGCTTCCGCCACCTCCTCGGCGACGCGCCCGCGGCGCGCTTCACGCTGTTCGGCAAGCCGGTCGACGCCGTTCCCGCCGCCGAGGTGATGGCGGTCATGGGCAAGCTCGCGCGGCGCATGCAGGTGCCGTTCGCGTGGACGGCGCCGCTGGCGCCGGGCCTGAAGCCCGACGACAACCCCGACATCCCTTCGGGCTTCACCTATCTGCTGCAGCTCGTCACCCACGACCTGGTCGCGAGTTCGATCCCGGCGACGCTCACCAACGACCTTGGCACGCTGTTCAACGGCCGCTTCCCGCGCGCGCTCCGGCTGGAGACGGTCTATGGCGGCGGCCCCGGCCTGTGCCCCTTCGTCTATCGCATCGACGCCGCGGTGAAGGCGGATCCGAGCGACCACCCGCGCACGCAGTTCCGCCTCGGCGCGATCCGCAACCAGCAAGGCGAGCTCGACCCGACCCGGCTGCGCGACGTCGCGCGCGCTGCGGTCGGCGCGTCGAACGACGATCCGACCGCCGAACAGCCGATCGCCGACGGGTCCACCGCGCGCCCGGTGCCGACGGAGGCGCTGGTCGCCGACCAGCGCAACGACGACCACGCCATCATCTCGCAGCTCACCACGCTGTTCTGCCTGCTGCACAACGGCATCGTCGACCGGCTCGCGGCGCTGCCGCCGGTTGCCGGCGTCGCGCGCGAAGAGGCCGCGCATGACCGCTTCGCCTGCGCGCGTCAGGCCGTCGAGGCGATCTATCGGCGGATCGTCGTCGGCGACGTGCTGCCGCGGCTGCTCGATCCGCTGGTCCGCACCCGGTTCGAGGCCGGCTTCCGCCTGGGCCCCGCAGGCGATGCGCGCATGGCGCTCGAGTTCTCGCACGGCGCCTTCCGCTTCGGCCACGCGATGGTGCGCGAGGGCTACCGCATCAACGACGCCGCGGCGCCGGAGATCCCGATCGCCGAAGGCCTGCGCCAGAGTTCGATCCACTTCCCGACCGCGACGCCGGTTTCGGACCGCTGGGTCGTCAACTGGTCGTTCTTCTTCGACCCGAAGAACCCGCGGCGCAATCTCAGCCGCCGCCTCGCGCCGCATTTCGTCAATGCGCTGTCGCACGAGCGGCTGTTCGGGCCGGTTCACCCCGACCGCAGCCAGTTCGGCGTCGCCTTCCGCGACATGATGAGCGCGGCGGCGTGCGGGCTGTGGTCGGTGCCGGCGCTGATCGCGGCGCTGCGCACGCGGCCGGAATTCGCATCGCTGCTGCCGGCCGATTTCGCCGACTGGCAGGCGAAGATCGCCGCGTGGCTGCCGTGCGAACTCGGCCCGGCCTTCGAGCCCGCCGAGATCGCGACGCTGTCGGCCGAACCGCCGCTGCCCTTCTTCGTGCTGTTCGAAGCCGCGCTGGACGGGGCGGCGCAGGGGCGCCGGCTCGGGCCGCTCGGCTCGATCATCGTCGCCGACACGCTTTACGGCGCGCTCGACGGCGCGCGGGCGGCGGGCGAGGACCCGGACGCGCCGCTCGCCGAGACGCTGCGCGCGATCGCCGCGCGCACGCATGGCGCGGAGACCGCGCTCGCCTTCATTCCCGAGATCGACTCGATGCTCGCGTTGATCCGGTTCATGGGAACCGCTTTCGGCCTCGACGCCCAGAAGCCGGCGTTCAGCAGGCCGCCGGCGGGTCGGTTTGGTCGTCAATAGTCAACGGCAATGGAGATCGACATGCGTGCAGAGCGTGCGTTGCGGGTGGAGAAGAGCGACCGCATCGAGCGGATCGAGATCACCAATTTCGAAGCCTGGGGCAAGCTCGTGAAGTCCTGGGCGACCGGCAAGAACTACTTCGCGCCGAAGAAGTACAAGGGCGGCGACAGCCTGCCGGTGCCGGGCACGCTGCAGGAACTGAAGCAGCAGTGCTCGTGGGCGAATGTCGGCATCAAGATTCCGGAGCGCGTCAAGGCGGTGCAGTTCGTCCAGTCGAACCTGGAGACGCTGCTGCTGCGCCTGCCGCAGCCCGACATGGTGCGCGAGAGCGAGCAGGCGATCCAGGAACGCCCGGACGGCTACCCGCTGCCGGATTTCTACTCCGAGGTGTTCGGCGCGGCGGAGCCGCACCTGACCAAGGAGAACGTGCTCAAGTTCCACGCCTGGCGCGTCGGCGACTACACCATCGCCCAGTGCGGATAGGCGGGAACACCTCGACCATCGGGTGGAAGGGCCGGGCTCGCCCCGGCCCCTCCGCTGAAACGACGGCGATCCGGACCCTCACCACGCGCCGTGCGCGGCCCCCGCGGGGGCGAGGCCGGCGCCGGCAAGGCCGCGGCGCAGCCGCTCCCAGTCGGCGCGGCGGCTGATCGGGAAGAGGTGGAGGAACCACCGCCCGATCGCGTCGTCCGTCGGCGGCTCGCTGCCGAACCATTTCGCCCGCGACATCTCGACGAAGCGCGCGGCCTCCGCGCGCGCCTCGTCGACGCGGCCGAGATGATGCAGCGCCGATGCCTTCCAGGCCGGCAGGTTGGGGATGATGTCGTTGGCGCGGTTGGCCGCCTCGACCGAACCTTCGTAGTCGCCGCACAGGAAGCGGATGCCGACCTGGTAGCCCCAATGCGCCTGGCTCGGCGCCACCGACAGGGCGAGCGCCTGTCGCGCCAGCCCGTCGGCGCGCACCATGTCGCCGCAGAACGCGAAGCCGTGCGCCGACGAAATCAGCGTCCACGGGTCGTTGTCGTTGAGGTCGACCGCGAGGCCGAGATTGAGTTCGCCCTGGCTGAATTGCCCCGCCATCGCCTGCGCCCAGCCGAGCGCCAGCTGTGCGCGCGAGTCGACCGGGTCGAGCGCCGCCGCCTTGCGCGCCAACGTGAGCGTCTGGTGCTGGCGCGCGCGGTCGCGGAACACGCCGGGATGGACGAGGTGGACCGAGTTGTTGAGCTGGACGAGGCTGCTGTAGGCCGGCGCGAAATCGGGCGTCGCGGCGATGATCTCGCGGAACGTGTCCGAGGCGCGCTGCCAGGCCTGCGGCGTATAGCGATAGATCAGCGCCTGGCCGCGCAGCCAGCGGTCATAGGCCTGCAGCTTGGAATCGGGCTGCGCCGCGAGCTTGGCGATCCGATCCGACGAGACATGGACGTTGAGCGCGATGGCGATGCGCCGGACGATCGACTGCTGCGTCTCGAACCAGCGGTCGAGCGACATCTGGAATCGGTCGCCCCAGACATAGTGCTCGCTGTCGATCTCGCGCAGCGTGATGATCAGCCGGATCGCGCCGTCCGCCTGGAAGGCGCTGGCCCCGACGACGTATTCCGGCCCGCCTCCCGACGCCGCGGCGAGGTCGAGCGCGCGTACCGCGCGATCCTTGACCAGCCATTCGCGGAAGCGCACCAGACAGGCGATGAATTCGTGGCGGAAGCCCTGGACGAGATAGGTCTTGTCGGCCGCGATCGCCGTCATGTCGAAGGGCTCGACGCCGATGACGACCCGCGGCGGCGCGGCGGCGTCGAATTCCGCGATCCGCTCCGCCTCGGTGAGCGCCGGCGCGTCGGGCTGCGCCGGCAGCGCCAGCATGGTGGCGCCTCCGCCCTGCTTGATCGCGACGATCGCATCCTGCGTCTGCTGCGAGGGCTCGAGGTCGTAGTCCTCCGCCAGCAGGTCCCACAGGCGCTTGTAGACGCGCAAGGCCCCCGGCACGTCGCCGCGGTCGGCGCGCGCGCGGATCAGGCAGCGGCACGCCTCCTCGTGGGTGGGGTCGAGTTGCATCAGCGCCAGCGCAGCGTGCTCGCAGCCGGGCGACGGCGCGGCGCGCAGCCGCGCCTCGAGCAGCCGCGTCAGGCGTTCGACGAGCGTCTGGCGCTTGGCGAGAAGCCAGATGCGGAAGGCGGGGTCGACGTCCTCGAAGGATTCGAGCAGCGTGTCGGTGATGCGCTCGACGTCGAGCAGGCGGCGGTCGATCTGCCCCGACTCCGCCGCCGCGACGACGGCATGGATATCGACCGCGCAGCGCGCGCGGTCGAGCGCGATCGTCGTCCGGCCGGCGGTGAAATGGCCGAACTCGGCCTCGGCGAAGGCTTCGCGCAGCTCGTGGATCACCTGGCGCAGCGAGGCGCGCGCCTTGTCTTCCGACGTCTCGCTCCACAACAGGCCGACCAGCCGCTCGCGCGATTCCGCGTTGTGGTCGCTGAGCACCAGGAAGGCGACGAGTGCACGCGCCTTCCGGCTCAAGATAGCAACCGGCCGGCCGCCAACCTGCAGGGCAAACGCGCCGAGCAGGTTGATCGCGAGAACAGAAGCGGGGGTCCCGACCGCCGCCTCAGATCGCACCCCGGTTGCGATCTCCATACCGCACCATTACACCTTTCGGTTGCTTTGCAAACATTGCCATTAATTCACATGAGAGGCAAATTGCGGACGAGCGCCGCATTGTCCCCATACCGTGCGGCGGCGGCTATTAATCTTTCGCTGCGGTGGCCGCAAGGCAGCAACTGGAGACCGGGCGCGACCAGCCGCGCGACTGCGACCCCGAAGCGTGGGTGGGTCAGATCGAAGCCGAAGGTTCCGCCGGCCAGATTCGACAGCAGAGGCACCGCGCCGGGCAACGGCAATGAGCGCGCGCGCGTATCGGCGCCGTCGGCCGCGGCGGGCCGCTGCGGGTGCAGGAGCGCGCACGCAGCGGCGTCGATCGCGCGCGCCCGATCGAGCTGACCGCGCTCGACGGCGTTGAGGGCTTCGCGCCCGCGCGCCGCCTCCTTCGCCCGGGTCAGGCGCAGGGCGAGTTCCATCTGTCCGAGCTCGAGCAGCGCCGCGCGGGCCGCCTCGCCAGCGTCGAGCCGGGCCGCCAGCCCGCAGGCGAGGCCGCGGCCGTCCGGGTCCGTCGACAGGGCCGCGACGCAGGGCACCGCGAGATCGCTGGTGATGTCGAGGAGCCAGGTCCGGCGCCCCGCTGCGTGGCCGCGCAGTGCGGCGATCATCGCGGCCGCGCTGGCGGCGGCTGCGGCCGGCAGGGCGGCGGCCGGCGTGCCGCCGATCCACCACAGGCTGGCGGCGTCGCGCTCGATCAGTTCGAGCGCTGCCGCCTCGCGTGCCGCCGCGAGCGACCGTCCGGCAGCGCAGCCGGTGCTCAACGGGAAGTCTGCGACCATCTGCTGGCGGTCGGCCGGCCGGCGCAGACAGAGATCGGCGGGGATCTCGACGGCGGCACCGCTGGCGAGATCGTGGCCGGCGAACCAGTCCAGCGGCGGGCTCGCGGCGGCGCCGCGGCCGTGGTCGCGCCACCATCGCACCAGCACCGCCGGCCCGGCCGGCGCGTCGCCGCGACGCAGGGCAACCGTCCCGTCGTCGACCTGCGACAGCCGTTCGAACGCTTCGCCAAGGCAGCCGGCGATCGCCGCCGCGTCGTCGAGTCCGGTGCCGCCGACGCTGATCGGGCCGAGCCCGGCGACGTCGAGCTGCGCGCCGACGAAATGCAGCCCCGGTGCGTCGGGTGCGGAGAGCCGGAAGGCGTGGGCGAGATGCGGCGCGAACGCCGCCTGCAGAGCATCGGCGCCCACGGCGGCGCCCGGCGGCGCGAAGCCGCGCACGCCCGCCAGGAGTTCGGCCGTCATGTCGGTGATCTGCATCGCGCCACCTGCCCCCAGCAAAGCATAGGCCCGCCGGCGCCGCCTGGGGAGCGTTCCGCGATTCCCCCGCGCACCGAACCGCTCTAGGATCGCGCCCCATGTCGAACTCCTCGATCACGCTCATCGCAGATGGCGCCACGGCGCGCATCGCCGCGCTCGGCGGCGAACTCAAGTCGCTCGCCTTCGCCGGCACGCCCGAGCTGCTGTGGCAGGCCGATGCGGCCTACTGGGACCGAACCGCACCCTTCCTGTTCCCGCAGATCAGCCGCACCGCCGACCTGCGGCTGCGCATCGGCGGCCACGAGGGCGAGATGCCGCAGCACGGCTTCGCGCGCGACAGCATGTTCGCGATCACGACGCGCGAACCGTCGCGCTGCGTGCTGACCCTGCGCGACAGCGACGCGACGCGCGCGCTCTACCCTTTCGCCTTCACGCTGACGGTCGAATACCGGCTGTCGGCGCGCGCGCTCGATCTCGTCGCCACCGTCGCCAATCCCGGCACCGCGCCGCTGATCTTTCAGTTCGGCTGGCATCCCGGCTTCGTGCTGCCGCTGCCGCCGGCGGCGACGCGCGACGGCCACACGATCGCCGTGTCGCCGGTCGCCGGCCG